>JBOIGD010000031.1:0-20057 GCA_050742615.1 Casimicrobiaceae bacterium
GCGCGCGACGGCCTCGCGCGCCATCCGGACGACGGGATGCTGCTGCACACTCTGGGCAAGGCGCAGAAGGCCGCGGGCGCGCTCGCCGATGCGCGCGCGACGCTGCAGCGATGCGCGGCGCTCTCGCCTGACGACACCGGCGTATTGACCACGCTGGGCGCGACCTGCCTGGGCCTGCACGACGCGCCGGAGGCACGGCGGCATTTCGAGCGCGCGATCGAGCTCGGCGCCAATGCCGGCGAGGTATGGGACAACCTGGGGCTCGCCTGTCGCGCCGTCGGCGACGAGGCGCGCGCGGTCGCGGCGTTCGAGCACGCGTTGCGGATCTCTCCGAGGCTCACGCCGGCGCTGGCGAACCTGGTCCAATCGCAGCAATACCTCGGTGCATGGGATGCGCTGGAGGACAGCGACCGCCGCCTGGTCGCGACACTCGACGATCCGTCAGCCGATCCGCGCTGGCCTCCGTTCGTAGCCCTGACGATGCCGCTCACCGGCGCGCAGCAGCTCGCGGTTGCGCGGCGCTGGTCGCGTGCGATGCTGCCGGCACCGGCGGAAAGGCGGCGGCCACCGCCTCGCGGAACGCGACTCCGGGTCGGCTACCTGGCGGGCAGCTTTCACGAACATCCGACGGCGCGCCTGATGGTCGGACTGTTCGAGCAGCACGACCGCGAATGTTTCGAATTGACCGGTTACAGCTACGGGCCCGACGACGGCAGCGCTGTGCGCGCGCGAGTGCGCGCGGCATTCGAGCGTTGGCGCGACGTTCGCGCGCTGTCGGACGCCGACATTGCCCGGACGATACGCGGGGACGGCATCGACCTACTGATCGAGCGCAAGGGACACACGCAGGGCGGCCGACTGGGCATCCTCGCCTCGCGTCCGGCGCCGGTTCAGATTCACTACATGAGCTTTCCCGGGACGATCGGCTATGACGCGGTCGACGGCGTGATCGCCGACGCCGAGGTCGTGCCGCCGGGAGCGGAAGCCGATTTCCACGAGCGCGTGTGGCGGCTGCCGCGCTGCTATTACGTCAACGATGGCAAGCGCGGCCTGCCCATGCCAAGCTCGCGCCGCGACAACGGCCTGCCTGAAGGCGCAATGATCCTCACTTGCTTCAACCAGGGCTATAAGCTGCGCCGGCCGTTTTTCGTCGCCTGGATGGATGCATTGCGCGCGCAGCCGGACGCCGTCCTGTGGCTGCTTGCCGGTCATCGCCAGGCACAGGCGAATCTAATCGGCGAGGCCGCGCGCTGTGGCATCGATCCGGCGCGGTTGATATTTGCGCGCGTCGCGTCGCAGGAGGCGCATATCGCGCGGCTTGCCTGCGCCGACCTTGCGCTGGATACCCTTCCCTACGGCGCGCACACGACCGGCGTCGATGCGCTTTGGGCCGGCGTGCCGATGCTAACCTGCCGTGGCGACACCTTCGCGGGCAGAGTGGGCGCGAGCCTGCTGCTCGAGGCCGGATTGCCGGCGCTGATCGCGAATTCGCTGCCGGAGTATCGCGCGAAACTGCTCGCGCTCGTCGCGGACCCGGACGCCTTGCGAGAGTATCGCGCCTATCTGGACGCAAGCCGCGACGGCAATCCACTGTTCGACACCGCCGCGTTCGCGCGCGACTGGGAGGCGCTGCTGGACGCGATCTACGACGATGCGTCGCGCGAGCGGCCCTAGCGTCTTGACGCCGCCGACGCAGCGGCGCTGACGCGGGTCCGCCTCAGCGCTCGATCAGCTCGACCTTGTAGCCGTCCGGGTCCTGGACGAAAGCGATAACGGTTGTGCCGCCCTTAACCGGCCCCGCCTCGCGGGTGACCGTGCCGCCCTTGGCGCGGACTTGCGCGCACGCGGCGGCGGCGTTCGGGACCTCGATCGCGATATGACCGAATCCGTCGCCGATTTCGTAGTGCCCGATGCCGTAGTTGTAGGTCAGCTCGAGCACCGCTTGCGCCGATTCGTCGCCGTAGCCGACGAACGCGAGCGTGTACTTCTGCGCCGGCCGGTCGGTGGTGCGCAGTACCTTCATTCCCAGAACGCCGGTATAAAAGGCGACCGAGCGCTCGAGGTCGCCGACTCTCAGCATGGTGTGCAGGATGCGCATGTGGTGCCTCTCCAGTGTACCGAGCCGGAAATTCGCTCGATAGTTCGCGGCGGCTTTGTCCGCCGTGCTGCGTTGCTCGACTTCACCGTAGCACGAGCCACGGTTTTTCGGACTCGCGTTGCCCGACGGCGAAGTTCAGGCTTTCCCGGACTCCGCGTGAGTGAAGCAGAGTCCCGCGTAGGTGCTGCGCTCGGCGTATGGCTTGACGGGAATATAAACGCTCGGCTATATGTATCCATCGTCGAATCATCCGTTTGCCATCGTCGCGGAGCCTGCTGAGAACATGAAAAAGTCGGGCGCGAGCCAAAGCCAGTCGGCGTCGGAGCTCATCTCGAAAAGAATCGCCGAACTCGGGGACTGGCGCGGGGAAACCCTCGGCAGAATGCGCAGGCTCATCAAGGAAGCAGACCGGGATGTCGTCGAGGAGTGGAAGTGGATGGGCACTCCGATCTGGTCGCACGACGGCATCATCTGCACTGGCGAATCCTACAAAAAGGTCGTGAAGCTCACGTTCGCCAAGGGCGCGTCGCTGAAGGATCCGGCCCGTCTCTTCAACTCGGGTCTCGACGGAAACGTACGCCGCGCGATCGACATCCACGAAGGAGAAGAAGTGGACGAGTCCGCCTTCAAGGCGCTCGTTCGCCAGGCGATCGCCCTCAACAGTTCCGGCAAGTCGAAACCTTCGAAGAAAGCGAAGTCCTGAGGGATTCCCGCCGCTGAGCAGGTCCTCCGAGAACGCGACGCCTCGCCGGTGTCGGCCGCGCTGCGTCGAACTTCCGACTCGGCACACTAGAATTCGACCAACTCGTAATCTTCCTTGCGGGCGCCGCAGTCGGGACATGTCCAGTTGGGCGGAACATCCTCCCATTGGGTCCCTGGCGGTATCCCGGTGTCGGGGTCGCCGAAGGCCTCATCGTAGATGTGACCGCAGATCAGGCACATGTATTTTTTCATTCGGTACGGCTCGACTGGAGTAAAATCACATTTTAGCAAGCATTTCGCCGGCGCCGCGCCGGCCCGGGCGGTTTCACCGCCTCCCGGTTGCACCGAGAGCGCCGCCGCAATGTCGCAGCCGTCCGACGCCGAGTCCGATTTCCCGCCCGTGGTGCTGACCTTCGCCGCTTCCGATCCTTCGGGTGGTGCCGGCATCCAGGCCGACATCCTGACGCTCGCCAGCATGGGCTGCCATCCGCTGTCGGTCATCACCGCGATCACCGTGCAGGACACGCTCGGTGTCGAAGCCGTGCAGCCGATCGATGCCGATTGGGTTGCCGATCAGGCGCGCTGCCTGCTCGAGGACATGCCGGTCGATGCATTCAAGATCGGCGCGCTGGGCAGCGTGGAGAACATCGCCGCGATCGCCGAGATCCTGTCCGATTATCCGGACGTTCCGCTGATCCTCGACCCGGTGCTCGCATCCGGGCGCGGCGACGAGCTGGCCAACGACGAGATGCTGCACGCGCTGCGCGAATTACTGCTGCCGCGCACAACGATCCTCACGCCGAACAGCATGGAAGCGCGGCGGCTCGCCGACGTCGAGGACGAGGACGAGCCGTCGCTTGCCACCTGCGCGGCGCGGCTGATCGAGGGCGGCAGCGAATTCGTGCTGGTCACCGGCACGCACGAACCGACGCCCCAGGTGGTCAATACCCTGTATGGCAAGAACGGGGTCGTGCGCAGCGACAGCTGGCAGCGGCTGCCCGGCAGCTACCACGGTTCGGGCTGCACGCTGGCCTCGGCGATCGCCGCGATGCTGGCCAACGGACTGGAGTTGCCCGAGGCCGTGCGCGAAGCGCAGGACTACACCTGGCATACGCTGCAGAAAGCCTATCGCCCCGGGATGGGGCAGCACCTTCCCGACCGCCTGTTCTGGGCGCGCGAGGACGAGGCCGAGCCGCGCGTCGAGGACGCCGCCGCGGCGGTGCCGGCGCCCGACCTGCATCGCCACTGAGATCGCGCCGGTGGTTGCACTGCGCGAGGCGCCATTGCGGACCAAGCTGGCCGGGCTTTACGCGCTGACCCCCGATCTCGACGACACGGGCAAGCTGTCGTCGCGTACGGCAGCGGCGCTCTCCGGCGGCGCGTCGGCGATCCAGTATCGCAGCAAGATGGCCTCGGCCGCGCTGATGCTCGAGCAGGCGTCGGCATTGCGCGCGCTGTGCAAGGCGCGCGATGCGACCTTCATCGTCAACGACGACGTGGAGCTCGCGCGCGCAGTCGGTGCCGACGGCGTCCACCTGGGCCGCGACGACGCGAGCGTCGCGGTCGCGCGCGCCCGGCTCGGGTCATCCGCGATCATCGGCGTTTCGTGCTACGACTCGATCGCCCGTGCCGAAGATGCGGTCGGCGCCGGCGCCGACTATGTCGCCTTCGGCAGCTTCTACCCGTCGCGCGTGAAGCCGGACGCCGTTCGCGCGGAGCCGCGGCTGATCTCGGCCGCGAAAGCGCGCTGGCCTGTCAATGTCGTCGCCATCGGCGGCATCACCGCGGCCAATGCCGCGCCGCTGGTCGAGGCCGGCGCCGATGCGCTCGCGGTGATCAGCGCGGTGTTCGACGCGCCGGACGTCGCGGCCGCGGCGCACGATCTCGTCGTCTGCTTCCAACGCCGAAGCGACCGGCCATCGTCGATCCCCGAATGAGCACGACCCGCAACGAGCAACTGTTCGCGCGCGCGCAAAAGACGATCCCCGGCGGCGTCAATTCGCCGGTGCGGGCGTTCCGTTCGGTCGGCGGCACGCCGCGGTTCTTCACCCGCGGCGAAGGTGCGTATCTGTGGGACGCCGACGGCAGGCGCTACATCGACTACGTCGGCTCCTGGGGCCCGGCGATTCTCGGCCATGCGCACGCGGAAACGGTGCGCGCGGTGCAGGACACGGCGCGGCACGGGCTGTCGTTCGGCGCGCCGACCGAGCTCGAAATCGAAATGGCCGAAACGCTGTGCCGCCTGCTGCCTTCGCTCGAGATGGTGCGGCTGGTGTCGTCCGGAACCGAGGCGACGATGACGGCGCTGCGCCTCGCGCGCGGCCACACCGGACGCTCGAAGATCGTCAAGTTCGAAGGCTGCTATCACGGTCACGGCGACAGTCTTTTGGTCAAGGCCGGCTCGGGCGCGCTGACGCTCGGTCAGCCGTCGTCGGCCGGCGTGCCGCCGGCGATCGCCGGCGAGACGCTGGTGCTCACGTACAACGATCCGGACGAGGTGGCGCGCGCCTTCGCCGAGCATCCGGGCGAGATCGCCGGCGTCATCGTCGAGCCGGTCGCGGGCAACATGAACCTGGTCGCGCCGAAGGCGGGATTCCTGCAGGAGCTGCGCGCGTTGTGCGACCGCTACGGCGCGGTGTTGATCTTCGACGAAGTGATGACCGGATTTCGGCTGCACCTGCAGGGGGCGCAGGGGCTCTACGGCGTCGCGCCGGACCTGACCACGCTGGGCAAGGTCATCGGCGGCGGCCTGCCGGTCGGTGCGTTCGGCGGCAAACGCGCGATCATGGAAAAGATCGCGCCGCTCGGACCGGTTTACCAGGCCGGGACGCTGTCGGGCAACCCGGTGGCCGTCGCCGCGGGGCTCGCGACGCTGGCGGCGATTCAGGCGCCCGGCTTTTACCAGCGACTGGCCGAACGCACGCGCTCGCTCACCGACGGGCTGGCCGCGGCCGCGGCCAAGGCCGGCGTCGCATTCTCGGCGCAGTCGATCGGCGGCATGTTCGGCATTTATTTTTCGTCCTCCGTTCCCGATTCGTTCGCGACGGTGATGGCTTGCGACAAGGATCGCTTCAACGCGTTTTTTCACCGCATGCTCGACGCTGGCATCTACCTCGCGCCTTCGGCATTCGAGGCGGGATTCGTGTCCGCGGCGCACGCTCCCGCTGACATCGAGGAGACGGTTCGGCTGGCCGCCGTGGGCCTGGCGTAGGCGCGGCTCCTACAACGGCGCTGGCTGCCTCGTACAGCACATTCGGCGCCTTGCCGACAGACGCGATCTGCGTGCTATCGTAGCCTGCGAAACGCAAGGCAGAGGAACAACATGGCCCGTATCGCCCCGCTCCCGCAAACCGACCGCGCCTTTGCCGCGGATGTCCGTGCCGGCCTGACCAACGATCTGCAAAAGCAGCTTCCGTCGCGCTATCTGTACGATACCGTCGGCTCGGGCCTGTTCGAAGTCATCACGGCGCTGCCCGAATACGGCGTCACGCGCGCCGAGGAGCGCATCGTGCGCAGCCATGCCGCCGAGGTGGCGTCGCGGCTGCCCACCCACGCACTGGTCGCCGAGCTCGGCAGCGGCAGCGGCCGCAAGACCCGATGCCTGCTCGAGGCCTTTTGCCGCCGGCATGCGGTGACCTACTGCCCGATCGATATCTCCCCGACGGCGCTGGCGCTGTGCCGGCACGGCCTCGCCGACATCCCGGGGCTCCGCGTCGTCGGACACGAGCGCGACTATCTCGATGGCCTGACGAGGATCGTGGCCGAACGCAAGTTCGCGGCGCCGCTGCTCGTGCTATTCCTCGGCAGCACGATCGGCAACTTCCGCCGTCTCGCCGCGACGCGCTTCATGCGCGAGGTGCGCGCGCTGCTGCACGCGGGGGACGCGTTCCTGCTCGGCGTCGACCTGATCAAGCCGGAGTCCGATCTGCTGCCCGCGTACGACGATGCGCTGGGCGTCACCGCGGCGTTCAATCTCAATCTGCTGGCCCGGATCAACCGCGAGCTCGGCGGGCAGTTCGAGCTGCGGCGCTTCGCGCATGAAGCGCGCTTCGACCCCGAGAAGCGCAGCGTCGACATGCACCTGCGCTCGCTGCAGGAACAACAGGTGGACATCCCCGGCGCCGGGGTCGTCGTCCGCTTCGGGCGCGACGAAACGATCTGGACCGAGAGCAGCCACAAATACCTGGCCGAAGAGGTGGTCGCGATGGGCGAGCTCGCCGGGTTTCGCTGCGACGGGCAGTGGACCGACGGCGCGTGGCCGTTCGCGGATACGCTGTTCGGCGTCGACTGATACCCAGGGACGCGGACATCGGCACGCGGCACCGCGGCGTCAGGGCGCGTCCGCTGACAAGGCGCCTTGCCATCCTCGTCACCGGCGGGTTCGACGAGCCGCTCGAAGCGGCCGGGGCGATGGATCGGAACACTGCCGAGACATGAGCGCCGACGCCGCCGCCGCGCGGCGCGCGGCGGGCACGCGACCGCGCGAGATCCTGCGTCACCCGGGCGCCTTCATCCTGAGGGTGCTCGGCGGGTTTCGCGCCAGCCAGGGCCTGCTGCTGGCCGGCGCGGTCGCGTACTACACGCTGCTGTCGATGATTCCGCTGCTGATCCTGCTGCTGATCGCGCTGTCGCATTTCATCGACGAGGCGAGGCTGCTGGCCACGCTCTCCGAATACCTGCAATTCATCGTGCCCGGCCAGGCCGACGCGCTGGTCGACGAACTGCGCGCCTTCCTTCGGCATCGGACGGAGGTCGGCGGCGTGCTGCTGCTGACGATGATCCTGTTCAGCGCACTGGCCTTCACGGTCCTGGAGAACGCGATGTCGGTGATCTTCATCCACCGGGTCGCCGTGCGCCGGCGAAGGTTCATCGTATCGGCGTTGCTGCCGTACCTGTTCATCATCTTCCTCGCCGTGGGCCTTGTCGTCGTCACCGTCGTCGCCGGCAAGCTCGCGGTGCTGGCCACTCGCAACATCACCGTATTCGGCGTGCCGCATTCACTCGAGGAGCTGTCCGGCTACCTGCTGTACCTGCTCGGAGTCGGCGGAGAAATCCTCATCCTCACGGCGATCTACCTGGTCATGCCGGTCGGTAGGCTGTCGTTCCGGCACGCGCTGATCGGCGGCGTCTGCGCGGGATTGCTGTGGGAGATCATGCGCCACGTGCTGGTGTGGTACTACGGGACCATCTCGCAGGTGCGTCTAGTCTACGGTTCGCTCGCGACGGCAATCGCGGTGATGCTGAGCGTCGAGATCGCCGCGATCGTGCTGCTGTTCGGCGCCCAGGTCATCGCCGAATACGAGCGGATCGGCAGGCAGCCGCCCGGAACCCCGCCGAAGCCGATCGACCTCGGTCCGCCGGCGGGTGGGGCGCGTGCCGGCTGACGCTGTTCCGGCCGCGCGGCGCACCGGCCGGATCCACGCAGCGCGGGCACGGCCGTTGCGCGAGCCTTTGCCCCGGCGAAGGTATAGTGGCGAAATTTTGGGTGGCGGCAACAATCAACCAGACTTGTCGGAGCGGACGGGTGCTGCTCGTCGACATGTCGGGAGGGGAGCGTAGTGGCAGGTCGCAACGAGCCGTGTCCTTGCGGCAGCGGCAAGCGCTACAAGGATTGCCACGGCACACTCGTCTCACCGGAGAAGGTCGCATCGATCATTGCCGGAACGCAAAAGGGCGGCACCACGGCCCTGGCCTCGTATCTGTTCGAGCATCCCGAGGTGTGCACGCCGACGGTCAAGGAGGTGCACTTTTTTGACAATGAGGAAAACTTCCAGTCGTCGCCGATCGACTATGCCCGCTATCACCTGTACTTCAGGCCGGTCGCGCGCAAGCGCCTTCTCTGCGATGCCACGCCGATTTACATGTACTGGAATGCGGCGCCGCTGCGCATCCGGCAATACAATCCGTCGATGAAGCTGATCATGCTGCTGCGCAATCCGGTAACGCGCGCCTACTCGCACTGGAACATGGAGCGCGAGCGCCGCCGCGATCGGCTGCCGTTCGAGCAGGCGATCATGACCGAGCAGGAGCGCTGCCGCGCCGCGTTGCCGTTACAGCACCGGAATTATTCGTATATCGACCGCGGCATGTACAGCCGGCAGCTTCGCCGCATCTGGCAATTTTTTCCGGTCGAGCAGACGCTTATCCTGAAAAGCGAGGAGCTGCGGCACGCGCCGCAGGCGGCGCTGGCGCGCGTCACCGACTTCCTGGGGGTTGCCCGGTTCCCGACGGTACAGCCGCGCACCGTGCATGCCCGGCCGTACGAGGCGCCGATGAGCGCCGAGGCGCGGCGCTATCTGTGCGAAGTCTTCGCACCCGAAGTCAGGGCACTCGAGCAGATGCTCGGGTGGGATTGCGGCGACTGGCTGACCAGGGCCTGTTAGCGCCATAGCGTTAACAGGCCCGAGCTGAATCGGGGCAGTTCGATGGTCGCGATGGTCGCCGCCGATCACTTTCGGAATTACGAAATCACCGGGACATCGAAGCTCGCTGGCGCCTCGGCGCGCCGATACCGCTCCCACATCCGGACGTAGGCGGATTCGATGTGCCGGCGGAAGCGCCCGGTGTCGAACAGCGCGCAATCGCGGCGATGGAGCGCCAGCTTGGCACGGACTTGCGCCAGCAGGGCGGGGGTCGTGGCGAGCCGCAGGCCCAGCGCCTCGTACTCGTCCAGGCTTTGCGTGATCAGCTCCGGCAACTCCGCCGCCGCCAGCAGGCTGCCGGCGACGCGACCGGCAAACGCGTGGCCGACGCAGGTCAACACCGGCAATCCGGCCCACAGCGCATCGCTGGCGGTCGTGTGCGCATTGTAGGGAAGCGTGTCGAGGAACAGGTCGGCCAGCCTGTGCCGCGCGAGGTGCTCGTCCAGGCTCAAACGTGGCGCGAACACCAGACGCTCGGCCGCCACGCCGCGCCGCGCCGCTTCGTCCTTCAGGTTCCGCGACGCCGCGGGGTCGTCCTCCAACAGCCACAGCACGCTGTCGCGCACCCGCTGCAGCAGGCGCATCCAGACGTCGAAAATCCGGGGGCTGATCTTGTAGTGGCTGTTGAAACAGCAGAATACGAATCCCTCGGCGGGCAATCCGATCTCAGCGCGCGTCGGCGTCCGGTCCATGATGCGGCGTGTCGAGTCGTTGACCTGGTAGCAGTCCGGGAGCCGCACGACCTTCTCGGCATAGAAAGCCTCGTGCCCCGGCGGAATCACATGCCGGTCGGCGATGATGTAGTCGATGGTGTCGGCGCCCAGCGTTCCCGGAAAACCCAGATAGCTGACCTGCACCGGTGCCGGCCGGTGCGACAGGATGCCGGCGCGGGCGTTCGCCGTGAATCCCTTCAAATCGACGGCGATGTCGGTTTCCGATTCGCGCAGCATTCGGGCGACCTCGCGGTCGCTCCGGGCGCGGACGTCGACGAATCGCTCGAACGAGCGCTCCAGCCGCGCGCGCATGCGACCTCCGGTGTCCGGTCCGAAGGAGATCGCGGCGATCTCGAACCGACGCCGGTCGTGCAGTTCGAACAGCTCGGCCATCAGGTACGCGGTGGCATGGTCGTGGAAATCCGCCGACAGGTAGGCGAGGCGGATCCGGTCGTGCGCATACCGCTCGCCGTTCCACAGCGGTTGCGGCGCCGCCGGACATCGGTCGGCCACATAGGTCCGTGCGCACGCGAGCTGGCTCGCCTCCGACGATGACATGGCGAGAAAGGAAAACGGCACGACGGCCCGCCGGCCCCGGTCGACCGCGTCGGCGACGCGCCCGACGAGTGAGGGCACGTGCTCCCAGGCACAACAGTGCAGGTAGCATTTGAGCAGGTTGCCTATCGCGTAATCATAATCGGGGTCCAGCGCGACAAGCCGCGCAAACGACTGGGCGGCCTCGCTGTAGCGTTGCAGCTCCGCCAGCGCGGTGCCGCGGTTGTGCAGCGCCGTCGCATAGTCGGGGCGCTGTGCCAATGCGCGGTCGTAGCAGGCCAGTGCGTCCTCGGGCCGCAGCAGCGCCTGCAGGGTCGCGCCGCGGTTGTTGAGCACCTCGGGGTAGTGGGGATCGAGCGCGAGCGCCTGGTCGAGGGACGACAGCGCGCCGTCGAGGCGCCTCAGCTCCCGCAGCGCGGCGCCGCGATTGTTCAACGCCTTGGCGTACTCCGGGCGCAGCGACAGCGCTCGGTCGTAACAGGCCAGCGCTTCCTCGTGGCGCTCGAGGTCCTGCAGCGCATCGCCGCGGCGCAGATGGGCCTCCGCATAGTCGGGCCTGAGCACGATGGCGCGATCGAAGGACGCCAGCGCCTCTTCATGCCGGCCAAGGTCCTGCAGCGTATTGCCGCGATTGAACAGTGCTTCCGCATACCCGGGATTGAGCGCGAGCGCGCGATCATAGCTGGCAAGCGCGTCTTCGTAGCGTTTCATGTCCTGGAATGCGTTGCCCCGGTTGACGACCGCCTCCGCATACCCGGGCTTGAGCAGCAGCGCACGGTCATAGCAGGCCAGCGCTTCGTCGAATCTGCCGAGCTTCTGAAGAACGGCGCCCAGATTCGAGTACGCGGCCGGATGACGGGGATCCTGCGCGATCGCCCTCTGAATCAGCGCTGCCGCTGCCTGGAACCGCCCCTGCTGGTATTGCAGGACGCCCATCAGGTGCAGGGCGTCGAAATGGGCGGGCGTCCGGACCAGAATTTCGCGATAGAGGGCTTCTGCCTGCGCCAGTTGCCCGCGCTGCTGGAGCGCGATGGCTTCGCGGAGTTTTGCCATCGTGCGGCCGGGCGAGCGTCCTGTCTGTCGCCGACGATCAGATCAGATGACGGGGCGCCATCAGCGCTCGGGCGGTCGCGGCGCCTTGACCGCCTTGCCGCGTGTCTTGCCGCGACGGTCGGCCGGCGCGGCAAGGCGAAGCTTGTGCAGGTGCTGCTGCGGTTGCGAGCCGTCCGGCATCTTGCCGACGAAATAGAACCGCTGCCAGGCCTGCTTCAGCGTCTGCGCGTCCTTGGCGTAGAACCTTTTCATGAATTCGTCGCGGCGCTCCTTCCACGCCATCGTCTGCGCCTTGAGCTCCGGGTCGTCGTCCAGATCGAAAATTTCCGGTTCGACCGTCTGCAGCACGCCGTGCGGCACCGGAAACACGACGCACACCGGCTCGTCCTTGTCGAAGCGCACGGTGCCCGGGCGCGTCATCTGCCAGTTCATCGTAAACGGATACGGCAGCCAGTCGGTCTCGATCACGCCGGTCAGCGGCGCGACGCCATCCTTGACGCCGTTCAAGGGTCCCGTGGCGAGCAGATCCCAGCCGGGCTCGGTGCGGAACAGGTACGAAAGGTGGAAAGTGAGGATGCCGTACGCAAAATGCGTGACGGCGAAATCGGCCAGCCGCGGGTAATCGTCCTGCGGCTCCAGCTTGAGATCGCGCGCATGGATGCCGCCGGACCACGTCGCGGTGAACGCGCAGGGCGAGAGCACTTCCCATCCATGGCTGTTGGCGATGTTGAGCGGCAGGCACCGGTACGCATGGTTGTCCGGAATCCTGTCCATCCACGACCGCGTCAACGGCGCGGGCCGGATGACCAGCGGCTCGGGCCGGAGGGCGTAGCAGGAAAGTTTCATCGATCGCGGTGCGAAAACGTCGGGCGAAGGCGACATTCTACGCGGAGCGCGTCGTCCGACGGCGACAGACGGCGTCCCGGGGCCGGCGCAAACCCTTGATTCGACCGGGTTCGCGGCATGAAGCCGCGTTCGATCATGCTATGATCGCACGTCGATTTTTTCATGCTGCATCCCGAGTGAATGCACCGGAAAGAAAACGCCTCGGCGAAATCCTGATCGAGCGCGGCAAGCTCGATGCCGCGGGACTGGATCGCGCGCTCCGACTGCAGCAGGAATCGGGCGACAAGCTCGGCGTGCTGCTCGTGACCCTGGGCGTGGTCGCGCAGCGCGACGTCTCGGAAGCGCTGGCCGATCAGCTCGGCCTGCCGCTGGTCGAGGCCGCCGGCTATCCGGAGCTGCCGATCCTCGAGGAGCGCGTGTCGGCGCGCTTCCTGCGCGAATCGCGTGCGCTGCCGCTGGCGGAGGACGAAAGCGAGTTGGCGCTGGCGATGGCCGATCCGACCGACGCGTACACGGTCAATGCGTTCGAGATGGTCACCGGGCGCAAGGTCCGGCCGCAGGTCGCGATCCCGACCGAGCTCGAGGCCGCGCTCGAGCGGCTGTACGGCGCGGGAAAAACGGCGCTGGGGCAAATCGTCGGCGATGTCGAGCAGCGCGACGACATCGCATTCGACGCGGACGTGCAGCAGCTCAAGGACCTCGCCTCCGAGGCGCCGGTCATTCGCATGGTGTCGCTGATCATCACCAACGCGCTGGACACGCGCGCCTCGGACATCCACATCGAGCCGTTCGAGAACCGACTGATCGTGCGCTACCGGATCGACGGCGTGCTGCACGAGATCGAGTCGCCGCCGCGGCGCCTTTCGGCGGCGGTGATCTCGCGCGTCAAGATCATGGCGAATCTGGACATCGCCGAGCGCCGGCTGCCGCAGGACGGGCGCATCCGCCTGCGCGTCCAGGGCAAGGAAATCGATTTGCGGGTGTCGACGGTTCCGACGATGCACGGCGAGTCGGTGGTGATGCGGATCCTCGACAAGGGGGGCGTCGCGCTTGATTTCAAAAAGCTCGGCTTCGAGGAAGACACGCTGAAGAAGTTCCTCAAGGTGCTGCTGGAGCCGCACGGAATCCTGCTCGTCACCGGCCCGACCGGGAGCGGCAAGACGACGACCCTGTACACGGCGCTCGACCGGCTGAACCAGCCCGACGTCAAGATCCTCACCGTCGAGGATCCGGTCGAATACCAGATGGCGGGGATCAACCAGATCCAGGTCAAGCCGCAGATCGACCTGACGTTCGCCAACGCGCTGCGCTCGATCGTGCGGCAGGACCCGGACGTCATCATGATCGGGGAGATACGCGACCTGGAGACCGCGCAGATCGCCGTGCAGTCGGCGCTGACCGGCCATCTGGTCCTGTCGACCGTGCACACCAACGACGCCGCGAGCACGGTCAACCGTCTGCTGGACATGGGCGTTGAAGACTACTTGCTCACCTCGACCGTGATCGGCATCCTCGCGCAGCGCCTGGTCCGCACGCTGTGCCCGGCGTGCAAGAGCTCGTATATCGCGTTGCCCGAGGTCGTCGACGAGCTGGGCCTGCGCAAATTCGCCCCGCCCGGCGACATCACGCTCTACCACGCCAAGGGGTGCAAGGAGTGCGCACAAACGGGATTTATCGGGCGCATAAGCATCATGGAAGTGCTGCCGATGAGCGATCCGCTCCGTACGCACATCATGCGCCACGCCAACTCGGCGGAGCTGCGGGTCGAGGCGATCAAGGAAGGCATGGTCACGATGTACGAGGACGGCATGCGCAAGGCGCTGAGCGGCGTGACGACGTTCGAAGAGGTTCTTCGCGTCACGCGCGAAAACTAGTGTCCGGTTCCGTCAATGCGTCGAGAACGCGCCTGGCGGCGGCTCGCTGATGGCGCTCTACAAGTACCGTGCGGTCAATGCTGCCGGCGACGTCGCCGCCGGTGAGCTCGAAGCGGCCAACGAGTCCGAGATCGTCGACCGGCTGCGCGACCAGGGGCTGATGCCGATGCGGGTCGAAGCCGCGGTCGGCGTCAAGGCGGCGACCACCGCGGGCGCAGTGCCGCGCCGGCGCTGGTTCACGCCGCGCCGTGTGACCCGCGACAATCTGCTGTCGATCACGCGCGAGCTGGCGACGCTGCTCCGCGCGGGGCTGCCTCTCGACCGCGCGCTGGAAGTGCTGATCGGGCTCGCGGCGACGCCGCCGGTGGCGACGCTGCTGCAGACCATCCGCGACGAGGTTCGCGGCGGCAAATCGCTGTCGCAGGCATTGGACATGCATCGGACGCTGTTCACGCGCTTCTACGTCAACATCGTGCGCGCGGGCGAAGCGGGCGGCGCGCTGGGCACGGTGCTCAGCAGGCTCGCCGAGACGATGGAGCGCAACAAAGACCTGCGCGAAAGCGTGCAGTCGGCGCTGATCTATCCGACGATCCTCATCGGCGTGGCGGTCACGTCGGTGATGGTACTGCTGGTTTTCGTCGTGCCGCAGTTCCAGCAGACCTTTTCGCAAGCGGGCAAGGCGTTGCCGATGCCAACGCAGATCGTCATCCTGTTCGGCACGGCGCTGCGCAAGTACTGGTGGCTCGCGATCCTGATCGTCGCCGGCGTGATCTGGCTGGTCCGCCGCAGGCTGCAGAATCCCGAGGTGCGCTTTCGCTGGGACGGGCGCTTGCTGCGCATGCCTCTGCTCGGCGACCTTCTGGCGAAGGTCGAGGTCGCGCGCTTTTCGCGCACGCTGGCGACGCTTCTCACCAACGGGGTCACGCTGCTGACCGGACTCGCGATCGTTCGCGAGACGATGACCAACAGCGTGCTCGCGCGCGCGCTCGAGGGTGTGATCACGCGGCTGCGCGAAGGCAAGGGCTTCGGGCGGCCGCTGGTGGAGACCGGGCTGTATCCGAAGCTGGCGACGCAGATGATCCTGGTCGGCGAGGAATCGGGCCGGCTGGAGGAAATGCTCAATCGCGTGGCCGACGTCTACGATCGCGAGGTCCAGATCGCCATCAAGCGCTTTCTCGCGATTCTGGAGCCGGCGATGATCCTCGGGCTCGCCGTGCTGATCGGCGGCATCGTGTTCTCGATCCTGCTCGGCGTCATGGGCATGAGCGAACTAGTCAGCTAGCACGGCATCTAATCGAACCGGCCGGCCACGACCGGAGGAGGCAGTCGATATGCGCATCGAGAGCACACGCCGCGATCTCGCCGGCATAACCCTGATCGAAATCCTGGTCGTGCTGGTCCTGATCGGCATCGTGATGGGCATCGTCGGCGGCAACTACATCGGCCAGGGCGAGAAAGCGAAGCAGCGCGCATCGAAGATCGAGATCGAGCAGATTGGGCAGACGCTGGACCTGTTCAAGCTCGAGGTCGGGCGCTATCCGACCTCGCAGGAGGGGCTGGAGGCGCTGATCACCGCGCCGGCCGGCGTGCCCAACTGGAACGGTCCGTACTGGAAGAAGACCACCGTGCCGAAGGATCCGTGGGGCAACGAATACCATTACGCCTCGCCCGGGTCGCACGGCGCGTACGACATCGTTTCCTACGGCGCCGACGGCAAGGAAGGCGGCGACGGCACCGACAAGGACGTCACCAGCTGGGACCAATGACCGTCGAGCCGGCATGCGGAATTTTCGCCGGGCCTGCGCCGCCGGCGCGGCGGCGCACGGTTGCGGCCGCGCGCTTCTCGCGCGATGTTGTGGAACCCGTCCGCGCGGCCGGCTTCACGCTGCTCGAGCTGCTGATCGTGCTCACGCTGATCGGCCTGCTGGTCGCGATCGTGGTTCCGATCTTCGGCAACGGCGTGTCGACGACCGAGCTCAAGAGCGACGCCCGCGCCGTCGCCGCGGGCCTGCGCCAGGCGCGCGGACAGGCGATCGCCCAGCGCGGCGAGGCGCTGCTGATGCTGGACCTCGGCGCGCACAGCTTCCGCGTTCCGCCCGACCCGCGCGTGCACCGGCTCGCCGAGCAGATCGAGATCAAGCTTTTCACCGCGCAGAGCGACCTGGTCAACGACAAGGTGGGCGCGATCCGCTTCTTTGCCGACGGCGGCTCGAACGGGGGCCGCATCACGCTGGCCGCGGGTGAGCGCAAATACGATGTCGACGTCGATTGGCTGACCGGCCGCGTCGCGATACTCGAATGAGCGGCACGGTTTGCCCGCCGCGCAGGTCGGACGGATTTTCACTGCTCGAAGTGCTGGCAGCGTTCGTCGTGCTGGCATTGGTCGGGACCGCGCTGTTCCGCATATTTTCCGGCGCGCTGGGCAATGCATCGCTGTCGGACGAATACAGCCGGGCCACGCTGTACGCCGAGAGCCGGCTGGCCACCCTGGGTGTCGAGACCCCGCTCAGGGAAAGCACGCAACAGGGCACCTCCGAGGACGGCAAGTACGCCTGGTCCGCCAGCGTCGTGCCGGACAAGCCGCCGGGCAGCACGCCCGATCTCGACGCCGCGACCGACCTGATGCCGGTGCGGTTGTGGCGGATCGGCGTCACCGTGAGCTGGGCGGGCCCCGGCGGCGATCGCTCGATCGCGCTGACGACGGATCGCGTCGCGGCCCGCGAGCTCACGCCGTGACGTGTGCTGCATGACGACGAGCGAACGATGAACGCCTGCCGCCATCGGGGCTTCACCCTGGTCGAGCTGATGATCGCGCTGCTGCTGCTCGCCTTGATGTCGAGCCTGCTCTACGGCTCGCTGTCGTTGTCGGCGAAGAGCTGGGACCGCGGCGGAGCCAAGGCCGACCAGGCGAGCGACATGCGGCAGACCGGCGAGTTCCTGCGCCAGGCGCTGGCGGCCGAGCATCCGCTGCGCCTGCACAAGGCCGTCGACCAGCCGCTGTATTTCGCCGGCGCCAACGACTCGCTCGCCTTTGCCGCGTCGACCCCCGGGCGCGTCGGCGGCGGCATCTACTACTTTCGCATCGCGCTCGCCCCGGCCGGCGAAAGCTCCAGGCTGCTGCTCTCGCGAACGATCCCGGACTATGGCGCGCAGAAGCCGCCGCTGTTCGATGGCGCCGACGCCTCGGTCCTCGCCGATGGCATAGCGCAAGTGCGGTTCTCGTACTTCGGCCGCGATCCCGACGCGGCCGAGACGGTCAACCCGACCTGGCGCGACCGCTGGGACGATGCGCAGATCCTGCCGCTGCTGATTCGCATGGACGTGCAAACGGCGCAGGGCTCGAGCTGGCCGTCGCTCGTGGTCGAGCCGAGGATCGCTCCGGAGGCAGGGTGCGTTGGGTGGGACGCCAACCGCCGGCGCTGCGTCGGACCGTGAGGCCGCGATGAGACACCGCATCCGGCTTCGGGCCGCAGCCGCGCAGCGCGGCATCGCGCTGGTTCTCGTCTTGTGGCTGACGGCGCTGCTGACGGTGATCGCCGGCAGCTTCGCCTACGCGATGCGCAACGAGGCCCAGGCGGCGCGCAACACGGTGTCGCAGGCGCAGGCGCGCGCGCTCGCCGACGGCGCGGTGGCGCGCACCGTCTTCGAGCTGATGCGGCCGCGCACGCTGCCCGGCGTGTGGTCGGCCGACGGCACGATGCACGTCTGGGACGACAACGGGTCGCGCGTCGTGGCGAGCGCGGTGGACGAGTCTGGTAAGATCGACCTGAACGCCGCAACGGACCCGCTGCTCCAGGGACTGCTGCAGACTGCCGGGCAACTCGACGCCGATACCGCGGCGCGGTTCGTCGACGTGATCGGCGACTGGAAGGATGCCGATGAGCTCCGGCGGCCGAACGGCGCGGAGGCACCGGACTACCAGGCCGCGGGATTGAAGTATCGACCCGCGAACGCCGCGTTCGAGACCGTCGCCGAGTTGCAGCGCGTCCTGGGCATGACGCCGGCGCTGTACGCGCGTCTTGCCGGCAGCCTGACCGTCCATAGCGGAGCGCCGGCGGTCAACCCGCAGTTCGCTTCGCGCACCGTGCTGATGGCGCTGCCCGGCGCGACCGATGCCATCGTCGATACCTACCTCGCGCAGCGAACGGCGGCGCTCGCCGCCCGGCAGCCGTTGCCGGTGCTGCCGCTGGGCGGCGCGGGAGTCCCGGCCAACGTCTGGCGCGTGCGCGCGGAGGTGACCGTGCCCGACGGGGTCGTCTTCGTGCGCGAAGCGGTGTTCCGGCCCAATCCGGACCCGCGGCATCCGCTGACGGTGCTGGAATGGCAGGAAGGCGAGCGCACGCGGGTCGCCGCAGCGGATGCGGCCAATGCGGCCAATGCAACCGACGCTGCAGCGACGGCCAAATGACGACTTTGCATTGATCATGGAAAATCGGGCAAGCAGCCTCCGCCGCCGCGTGCGCGACACCGCGGCCGGCATCGGCCTGCCGCGCTTCTGGCGCTGGTGGATGGCCGAGCTCGCGCCGATCGTCCCCGCCGCGTCGCGCCGCGCGCTCAAGCGCTGGCGCATGCGACCGGTCATCGAATTCGGCGAGCGCGAAGCCGTGTTCTGGCGACCCGAGATCGTCGCCGGCGAGGTCGAGCTGGCGGCGATGGCCAAGGCGCCGCTGCAAGGCGACCCGGCCAACATCGCCGCGGTGGGACGCGCCGCGATGGCGTCGATCGCGGCCGACGCGCAGGGCAACGCCGCCGCGAGCCCGGCCCAGGTCGTCGTCGCCTTGCCGCCGCGGCAGGTCATGCGCAAGGAACTCGTTCTGCCGGCGGCGCTCGAGGAGAATCTCGAGCAGGCGCTGTCGTACGATCTCGACCGCCACACGCCGTTTCGCGCCGACCAGCTCTATTTCGACGCGGTCGTCGTCGAGCGCGATCCGTCGCGCAAGACCATCCGCGTCGACTGGGCGGCCGCGCTGAAGACGGCGGTCGACGGCGCGCGGCGGCAAGCGGAAAGCTGGGGCGCGATCGTGCAGGCGGTCGTTCCCGGGCCGGCCACGACCGCGCTGCCGCGGCTCAACCTGATTCCGCCGGATGCCCGGCCGCGCGTCGGCGCGTGGCGGCGCTGGCAGGTCTGGCTGCCGCTGTTGCTGGTGGCCGCGGTGGCGCTGGCGACGGTGGTGGTGCCGCTGGTGCAGAAGCGCGACTACGCGATCGCGCTCCTCAAGCAGGAGCAAGACGCGCGGGTGCAGGCGCTAGCGGCCGACGCCGTGCGCACGCAGCTCGAGCGTCTGCAAGGCGAATACAACTACGTGCTGGCGAAGAAATATGCCTACCCGAGCACGGTGCAGCTCCTCGATGGAGTCACACGCGTGCTGCCGGACGATACCTGGGTGACGCAGCTCGAGATGCGCACCAGCCTGCACGGCAAGGACACGCAGCGCGACCTGGTGCTGCGCGGCGAATCGGCCAACGCCGGCAAGCTGATCGCCCTGCTCGAGGACTCCAAGCTGGTCGAGCAGGCGGCGCTGCGTTCATCGACGACCAAGATCCAGCCGGGCCCCGGTGAGATCTTCGATCTCGGCGCGCAGGTGAAAAAGCAGGCGCCGCCGCCCCCGGTGCCCCTGTCGGCGGTGCCCGATGCCGCCTCCGCGCCCCCGCCGGCACCTCCGCCGCAGCAGGCGGCACCCGCCGTTTCGCCGCGCGCGACGCCGACATCGCCCGCCGGCGCCCCGCCGCCGCTGCCTCCGGGCATGCGGGCGTCCCCGACCGAGCCGGGCCGGCCAGCCGCGCCGGGCCCGGC
>JBOIGD010000032.1:0-4751 GCA_050742615.1 Casimicrobiaceae bacterium
GGCGGCGAGGGCGGCGTCCAGCGCGGGCGGCGGTTCTTCCGTGCTGGCGGCGCGCCAGGCTGCGTCGAGCTCGGGGTTGCGATGATCGTCGGCGGGATTCATCCGGTATCCTCGCGCAGCGTCGCGCGCACGTCGGCGAGCTCCAGGCGCAGCTTCGCCACCGCGTAGCGCAGGCGGCTCTTCACCGTCTCGGCCCCCGTGCCGGTCAACGCCGCGATCTCCTGCAATGACAAGCCGCCCTCATGCTGCAGCAGAAAGGCTTCGCGCTGCGCGGCTGGGAGCGTCGCGACGGCGGCCTTGAGGCGCGCGCCGAGCTCGCGGGTTTCGGCCTGTTCTTCCGGCCCGGCGCGACGCTGTGCCGGCAGTGCCGCGACGACGTCGGCGTGGCGCTCGTCGTCGCTCGACACGAGGCTCACGCGGCCGCTCGCCCGGTGATGATCGATCAGGCGGTTGTGCGCGAGGGTGTAGAGCCACGTCGCCAGCTTCGCGCTCGGCTGGTAACTCGCGCGGACGCGGATCAGGCTCATCCACACATCCTGAAACAACTGCTCGGCGATGCCGGCGTCGCGGCATTGGCGGAGCAGATAGCGATAGACGCCGCCCTTGTGCCGCGCGTACAGCGCATCGAACGCGGCGGCGTCGCCGGCGGCGTAGGCGAGCATCAGGTCTTCGTCGCTTGAGGCGCCGGCGCGCATGGCGCCGCCAGTATGCCCGCGGCCCGCGGATGCAACAACCTCGCACCGGCGCCGGTGCGAGGCCTGGATCGTGAACCCGTGCGGCCTGCCGCGCGGATTCGCTGCGAGGCCGGCCGCGTCCGCGGGGCGTCAGCGCGGTTCCGGCGCGAAGCGGCCGCGGTCGGGAAACGGATCGGGCCGCAGACGGGCGATCGGCGGCACGCCGACGGGAACGCCCTGCGCCAGCAGGTTCTGATACGAGTCATAGTAGATCGTGATCGTCTGCTCGGCCGTTTCGCCGGCGCGCTCGAATGAGGTGTAGCTCGCGTACGACGATTCGCTGCGGCCGTAACCGGTGCCCAGGCTCGGCTGCGGCGCCGCCGCGGCATCGGCGGCCAGCGCTCCGGCGGAGGACGGCTTGGACGCTTTGGCGCCCGGCTCCGCGGCGTCGCGCGCGGCTTCGCGCCGCTCGAGTTGACGCAGCACGACCGGACGCTGCCGCTCGCGGAAGACGGCGACGCCGATCACGCCGACGTTGTCCGGCCGGCCGGTGCGTGCGGCGTACGAATCGGGCAGCGTGGTGAAGTAGAACGCCGCGGTGCGCGACATGCTCTTGCGCCAGCCGGCGATGTCGGCGCTTTCGTAGGGCGACAGCACATAGCCCGATTGCGCCGGCGACGCGGTGTCGCCGGTGATCGCGTTGACGCCGTCGACGCTCATCACGGTCAGCACCCGGCCGCCGCTCCGGTTGCGCACCCGGATCGAGTACTCGTTGCCCGGCGTGCCGACGACGTAACGCCGGCCGTCGTGGGTGTAGGTCGGCAGCACGCGGCCCTCGGTGCGGTCGTAGATCTCGACGGTCGCGGGCTCCGGGGGCCAGTGCGCTTCGACGGTGACGCAGGCGCCCAGCATCGCCGCGCCGGTGGCGGACGCCAGCAGCATCGCCAGAATTTTTCCCATGCGTTCCATGATCAGCTCCTGTTTTGCCGCGGCCAAGGGCGCGGTCGAAGCTGTAAACGCTGTCGCCGGCCCGGCGGGGTTGCCCGGGCCGCCTGCGCCCGCATGCGATAATCGCCCGCCCATGCCGGATTACGGCCATCTCGCCGCGCTCGTCGCCTGGCTCGCCTTTGCGCTCGCCTTCGTCTTCGGCGCGGTCGCCAACCGGGTCAACTTCTGCACGATGGGAGCGATCACTGACGTCGTGCACGTCGGCGACTGGCGCCGGATGCGCATGTGGCTGCTGGCCATCGCGGTCGCCATCGCCGGGGCCGCCGGGCTGGAAGCCGCCGGACTGGTCGATTTAGCGAAGACGATCTATACGACGCCCCGGATCGCCTGGCTCTCCTACCTGGTCGGGGGTTTTCTGTTCGGCTTCGGCATGACCCTTGCTTCGGGTTGTGGCAGCAAGACGCTGATCCGGCTCGGCGGCGGCAACCTGAAGTCGCTGGTGGTATTGATCATGCTCGCGATATCCGCATATATGACGCTGAAGGGCCTGTTCGCAATCTGGCGCGTCGAAGCCCTGGACGTCGTCCGCTGGGACCTGACGCCGCTGGGCCTGACGCGGTCGGACCTGGGCAGCGTCGCGGCGAAACTCACCGCCGGCGGCGGCGCGATCAAGCTGGGCCTGGCGCTCGCGGTTGCCGCGTTGATCGCGGTGTTCGTGTTCGCCAACCGCGACTTCCGCGCGAGCCCCGAGCTCGCGCTCGGCGGCATCGTCATCGGCGCGGTCATCGTCGGCGGGTGGTATCTGTCGGGTCACCTGGGCTATGTCGCCGAGAACCCGAACACGCTGGAGGAGTCCTTTGTCGCCACGAACTCGGGCCGGGCGGAGTCGTACAGTTTTGTCGCGCCCACCGCGTATTTGCTGGAGTTGCTGATGTTATGGAGCGATAAATCGAAGCTCGTCACCTTCGGCATCGCCGGCGTGCTGGGCATGGCGGCCGGATCGGCGGCGATGGCGCTGGCGACGCGCACGTTTCGCTGGGAGGGCTTCGCCTCGACCGAGGACCTTGTCAACCATCTGGCCGGCGGCGTGTTAATGGGCTTTGGCGGCGTCACCGCACTGGGCTGCACGATCGGGCAGGGGCTCTCCGGCATCTCGACGCTGGCGGTGGGATCGATGATCGCGCTGGCGGCGATCGTCGGCGGTTGCGTCGCAGCGCTCAAGTACCAGTATTGGCGGGTGGACGGCATCACGGCATGAAGGATCTACGATGATCGTGTACGACCTGGTGTG
The DNA here is from genome assembly GCA_050742615.1 of Casimicrobiaceae bacterium. Taxonomy (GTDB): domain Bacteria; phylum Pseudomonadota; class Gammaproteobacteria; order Burkholderiales; family Casimicrobiaceae; genus PALSA-1003. Next base: position 2,914 of record JBOIGD010000032.1, read on the forward strand.
CGGGCAGCAGCATCGGTTCGAGGGCTGGTTCGCCTCGAACGAGGACTATGCGCGCCAGCACGACCGGACGATGATCCGCTGCCCGGTTTGCGACGACGCCGCGATCGAGCGCCGGCCGTCGGCCAACGTGCAGGTCGGCCGCGCCGCACTGCCGGTTGCCGAGCGCGAGCCGTCGGCCGTCGCGGGCGGCGACGCCGAAGCGCTGAAACGGATGCGGCAGCTTGTGGCGGAGGCGGAAAACGTCGGCCGCGCCTTCCCTGAGGAGGCGCGCAAGATCCACTACGACGAATCACCGAAGCGCGGTATCCGCGGGCAGGCGTCACCCGAAGAAGCCGAGGCCTTGCGCGACGAAGGGATCGATTTCATGTCGCTGCCCGCGTTCCTGACGCGCGATCTGAACTAGCGCGTTCTCTTGCCTTCGTTGCTGCTGCTGGATTCGAAAGCAGCGAAGCGCACGCGGGCAGCGCTGCAGTCCGCTCCGGAGTAGACTTCTTTCGAGGCGCATCGCTTCGCGTCGATAGGCTTCGCCTTTGCGTGAGTGCATCGGATTGGCTATAATCCGCGCCCTTTGGGTCGTTAGCTCAGTTGGTAGAGCAGCGGACTTTTAATCCGTTGGTCACTGGTTCGAGTCCAGTACGGCCTACCAGCGAATCAATAGTTTACTTAGCCACTTGACCCTGCGGCCCCGCGAAAGTAGACACTCCGTAGACATTTCTCCGTCCAACGGATTCAGAAGCTCCGCTCCTCCGCTTTATTTTACTCCGCTGCGGTCCTCAAAAGCGTCGGGTTGTCTCAACTCGTCGAATATTTATACTCGGGAATTGGAATTCATATTCAATACGTTTCAGAACCGCAGCTTGACCGAGCTACGAAGGTACGCGGAAGCCGTTTTCGCGCTAGTCGCTTCGGTCACACCGCACGCGGCACATCCTCCTGCCGTATGACGCCAAGCCCTATGCCCCTCCTTTGGGTGAGCAAGTTTTTGCGATCTTGGCGTACCACTTGCTTTGAACAAATGTGTGGCCCAGCTTAGTCATTCACGCCTCTTGATATAGAGCTGGCTCGGGTAAATGAGACTGGCGGATAAGTGAAGGACCTGCTCTTATGGGCGAGGATATCGCCCGCGAAGGAGCAGTGCAATGAGAAGGCCGAGACGGAACCACACGGCGGCGTTCAAGGCGAAGGTGGCCTTGGCGGCGTTGAAGGGGGACAAGACGCTGGCGGAGCTGGCCGAGAAGTACGACGTGCACGGCAGCCAGATCACGCAATGGAAGACGCAACTGCTGGAGGGTGCCATCGGTGTGTTCCTGACGCCGGGCGAGAAGCGCGGCACGGAACAGGAGCCGAGTGCCAAGGAGATGCAGGCCAAGATCGGGCAGCTCGCACTGGAAGTCGATTTTTTGGAAGTCGCGCTCGGTCGCGTCGGCGATGCGAGCGCAAAGCGATGATCCTGAAGACCCATCCACTGCCGGTGAAGCGACAGGCAGAATTGCTGGAGATCTCGCGCGCGAACGTGTATTACCTGCCGATGGTCACGTCAGAGAAAGACCTGGCGCTGATGCGCGCCATCGACGAGCTGCACCTGGAATAACCCTTCCTGGGGGCGCGGCAGCTATCCAGGATTCTCGCCCGCGAAGGCCATCCACCCGCAGGCCGCCTGCGTGTAGGCACGCTGATGGAGAAGATGGGCATTGCGGCGCTGTACCGCAAACCCAGTACCAGCAAGCGCCATCCGGCCCACAAGATCTACCCGTACCTGCTGCGCAACCTGACCATCGAGCGCGCGAACCAGGTCTGGGCGATGGACATCACGTATTTGCCGATGCAACGTGGCTTCA
>JBOIGD010000033.1:0-3299 GCA_050742615.1 Casimicrobiaceae bacterium
TCGCCGGTTGCAGCGCCGTCGCGCTCGCCGGCAGCGGCAACAGCAGGACGGCGCAATGCACGAGCAGCTCGCTGGCCAACGGTACGCACAGCATCACGGCGGCGTACGGCGGCGATGCGAGCAACACCGCCTCGAGCAGCGGCGCGCTGAACCAGACCGTTGGCCTCGTCCTAAGCTCCACATCGATCGCCTCCTCGCTTAATCCGTCGACGTTTGGTTCAAGCGTCACCTTCACCGCGACAGTGACCGGTGCCGCGCCGATTGGCAGCGTCAACTTTAGAGACGGCACAAATTCCCTCACCGCCTGTTCCGCCGTGCATCTCAGCGGCAGCGGCAACAGCAAGACCGCGACCTGCACCACCAGTACCCTACCCGTCGGTACGCACACCATCGGGGCTTTCTATGGCGGCGACAGCGGAAACATCCCTTCCAACAGCACGCTGTCGCAGGTCGTCGGTTCGGGCGGCGTGACGCCATCGACCACTACCCTGGCAAGCTCGAAGAACCCATCGACCGCTGGCGCCAGCGTCACCTTCACCGCAACCGTCGCCGGCACCAACCCGACCGGCAGCGTCAACTTCAAGGACGGCGCCAGCTCGATCGCCGGCTGCTCGGCCATCGCGCTCGCCGGCAGCGGCAACAGCCGGACCGCCGCCTGCACGACCAGCGCCCTGAGCGCGGCGACGCACAGCATCAGCGCCGCCTACGGCGGTGATGCCGGCAACGCCGCCTCGAGCAGCACGACCTTGTCGCAGGTCGTCAATGCCGGTGGCGGATCGATCAACGTCGCGCTGGCCGGCAACGGCGGGGTCGCCACGGCGTCGAGCAGCTACAGCGCGAGCTTCCCGGTGTCCGCCGTCATCGACAACGTGCGCAGCGGCGCCAACTGGGGCAACGGCGGCGGCTGGAACGACAACACGGTGAACAGCTACCCCGATTGGGTCCAGATCAATTTCAACGGCAACAAGACCATCGATCACGTGGTGGTCTACACGGTGCAGGACAACTACGCCAACCCGGTCGAGCCGACCGATGCGATGACCTTCAGCCAGTATGGCATCACCGCCTTCACCGTGCAGGGGTGGACCGGCAAGAAGTGGGTGACGTTGGGCAGCGTCAGCAACAACAACCTGGTCAAGCGCACGGTCAGCTTCGCGAGCACCACGACCGACCGTATCCGGATCAACGTCACCGGCGCGCTCGCCAGCTTCTCCCGCATCACCGAAGTCGAGGCCTGGGGCGGCTAACGTCACGCCGACATCGGCGATTCGACTCCCGTCACGGCAGGGCCCCTGGGCAGCCGGACGCCGGACCGGGCGTCAGCCAGAAAGTGATCGCGTGACGCGCGTTTGCTACTATTCGGCCCGGTCGCGCAATGCGGTCGCCGGCGACCACGCTGCACCGCCGGTGACCCGGGCGCGATGGCCCACCGGTGACCATGGCACTCCCCCATCCCCTCTCTTCCGGGCACAGAACGGCGCGCGCGGCGCTGGCGCTGATCGCCCTTGCCGGAGTCGTCACGCTTCACGCGGGAACGACACGAGCCGCGGACGCGATTTTCGACACCATCGCCGTCAAGTGGCAGAGCGACGTCGTGCCGGACGGGGCTCAGGCGCCGCCCGACGATCAGCGCGCGGCGCTCGCCGCAGCTCTGCGGACTGTGCCGGTCCTGATCGGTCGCACCGGCGATGGCGCCTTCCGTTTCCAGTTGATGGCGCCCCTTGCGATCGACGGCGTCCGCGCCGCGGTCAACCGCGTGCGAATGTCGCTGCCGGTGCTCTATGCCAGCATCGATGGCCCTGCCGCCGCCGCGTCCCGCGTCGATCCGCTGTCCGCTGCAAGTCGGCCGCCGACGGCGCGCCTCATCGTCAAGTATCGGGATGCGGCGCTCAGGAATGTCGCCGCGCTGAACGGCGCACTCGGCCAACCGCAGCTCGATCATCTGTCATCCCTGGCCGGCCAACCGGTCGCGAGCGAGCGGGCGATGTCGGGAGGCGCCTTCGTCGTGCGCCTGCTGCAGTCGTTGCCGGCCGAGCAGGTGGAATCACTGGCGAGATATCTGGCAACAGATCCATCGATCGAATACGCGGCACCCGACCGGCTCAAGCAGCCGAAGAGGATTCCGAACGATCCCGACTATCCGCAGCAGTGGCATTACCAGAGCCCGCCGGGCGAGCCGGCCGGCGCCGATCTGCCACCAGCCTGGGACGTCACGACAGGAGCGGCCGCGATCGTCGTCGCAGTAATCGATACCGGCAGCATGCCGCTGCACCCTGATCTTGCCGGCCGATATGTAGGCGGCTACGACATGATCAGCGATCCGCACATCGCCAACGACGGCGACGGGCGTGATGCCGATGCCTCCGATCCCGGAGACTGGGTCACGAATGCGGAAAGCCTGAGCGGCTTCTTCGCGGGATGCCAGGCAGCCAACAGTTCATGGCACGGCACGCACGTCGCCGGTACCATCGGTGCCGCGAGCAACAACGGCATCGGCGTCGCGGGCGTCAACTGGGTCAGCCGGATCCTGCCGGTGCGCGCGTTGGGCAAGTGCGGCGGGTTCGACTCCGACATCATCGACGCCATCGTCTGGGCCGCCGGTGGCGTGGTGCCGGATGTGCCGATCAATCCCAATCCCGCGCGCGTGCTCAATCTGAGCATCGGCGGCGCGGGAACATGCGGCGCATATCAGGGCGCGATCGACACCGCGCTCTCCGCCGGCGCCGTGGTAACGATTGCCGCCGGCAACGATAATCAGGATGCCTCGCTGTCGTCGCCCGGCAATTGCAATGGCGTGATTACCGTCGCCGCGATCGGGCGGCAAGGTCAGCGCGCTGCGTACAGCAACTTCGGCGCCTTGGTCGAGATCGCCGCGCCCGGCGGCGATTTCAGCGATTCAGGCGTCCTCTCGACCTTGAACAGCGGCGTGACTTTTCGGCGCAGTTACATCTACGCGGATTATTACGGAACCAGCATGGCGACCGCGCACGTCGCGGGCATTGCCTCGCTGATCCTGTCCGCGAATCCTTCACTCACTCCCGCCCAGGTATTGGCGGTGATACAGAACACGGCGCGGGCATTTCCAACCCAGACCGCAAGGGACTGCACGACCGCGCTCTGCGGTGCGGGCATCATCGACGCGGGCGCGGCGGTCGCCGCGATTGCACTGCCCCCGACAACGACGAGCCTGGGCAGTGGCGCGAATCCGGCGAATGCGGGGGGCAGTGTGGGGTTGACGGCGACGGTGAGCGGTGTGGCGCCATCCGGCAGCGTCGCGTTCAGCGAGGCCGGCAGTGCGC
>JBOIGD010000034.1:0-4008 GCA_050742615.1 Casimicrobiaceae bacterium
CGTCGGCCTACATGGCGATCGCCACCGCGAAGGCGGCAGGCGTTCCGTTCGTCGTCGCATGCTCGACGCCTTACCACGGCGAAGGCATTCATCCCGAGGTTATGTACGCGATGAAAGTGGCCGGCGCCGATGCGATTCTGACGCTCGGCGGCGTGCAGGCTATCGCCGCGATGGCGTACGGACTTTTTACCGGCAAGCCGGCCGACATCATCGTCGGACCGGGCAACAAGTTCGTCGCGGAGGCCAAGCGTGCGCTGTTCGGCCAGGTCGGCATCGACGTTTTCGCGGGGCCATCGGAGATCGCGGTGATCGCCGACGACTCGGCCGACCCGGCTATCGTGGCTTCGGACCTGGTCGGCCAGGCCGAGCATGGCCACGAATCGCCGGCGTGGCTGATGACGACGTCGCGCATCCTCGCGGAAACGGTGATGCGGATGGTTCCGGCGCTCATCGCCAAGCTGCCGCCGACCGCACGCGACGCCGCAGGCGCCGCGTGGCGCGACTACGGCGAAGTGGTGCTCGCCGAGTCGCGCGAGGAAATCGCGCAGGCCTCCGATGGCTATGCGCCCGAGCACCTGGAAGTGCACGCGGCCGACCTCGACTGGTGGCTTAAGCGCCTGACCTGCTACGGATCGCTCTTCCTGGGCGAAGAAACGACGGTGGCGTTCGGCGACAAGACTTCCGGCCCCAACCACATCCTGCCGACCAAACGCGCGGCGCGCTATTCGGGCGGGCTGTCGGTGCACAAGTTCCTGAAGACGGTCACCTGGCAGCGCATGACGCGCGAGGGCAATCGCGACATCGCCCAGGTCACGGCAAGGATCTCGCGGCTCGAAGGCATGGAGGCGCACGCGCGCACCGCCGACGATCGGCTGGCGAAATATTTTCCGGACGAGCGCTTCGAGCGCGGACCACAAGTCGACACTTAGTCGCGCATGCCTGCCAAGGACCTGTTCGATCTGTCGGATCGCGTCGCCGTGGTGACGGGCGCGAGCTCGGGTATCGGCAGGACGATCGCGCTCGCCTTGGCGGAGGCCGGCGCCGCCATCGTGCTCGTGGCGCGGCGCGCACCGCTCCTCGATGCCGTGCGCGGCGAGATCGCGGAAGCGGGCGGACGCTCGGCGGCCCTGCCGTGCGATCTCGCCGACCGCGCCGCGCTCAAGGCCTGCGCCGCGCTCGCGGCCGAACCGTTCGGTGCGCCCGACATCCTGGTGTCGGCGGCAGGAACCAACCGCCGCAACGCGATCCTCGACGTGACCGAAGACGACTGGGACGCGACGATGCGAGTCAATCTCGACGCCCCCTTCTTCCTGGCGCAGCGCCTCGCGCCGGCGATGATCGCGCGCGGCTTCGGCCGCATCATCAACATCGCTTCGCTGCAGTCGGTGCTCGCGTTCGCGAATTGCGCGCCATATGGGGCATCGAAGGGCGCGATCGCGCAGCTCACCCGCGCCCAGGCCGAAGCCTGGTCGCGGCACGGCGTCAACGCCAATGCCATCGCGCCGGGTTTTTTCCCGACCGAGCTGACCGAACAGGTCGTCAAGGACAAGACGCGCTGGGAGCAAATGGCGGCGCGCACCTTCACCGGCCGCAACGGCGAGCTGCGCGACCTGTGGGGTACGGCGCTCTTCCTCGCGAGCCGCGCCTCGGATTACGTCACCGGCCAGACGATCTTCGTCGACGGCGGGTTCACGGCCGGATGAAAACATGAAGGCGCTGGTCTACACGAACCCGAACGAGATGACCTACCGCGACGAGCCGCAACCGGCGCCGGCATCGGGCGAGGTGCTGATCCGCGTCGACGCCGTGGGGATTTGCGGATCGGACATGCACGCCTACCACGGCCGCGATCCGAGGCGCGTACCGCCGCTGATTCTCGGTCACGAGCTCGCCGGCGAGATCCTCGCTGGGCCGGGGACAGGCAGCCAGGTCACCGTGAATCCGCTGATCACCTGCGGCCACTGCGAATTCTGCCTCCAGGGCCGCAATAACCTGTGCGCCAACCGCACGATGATCGGGATGACGCGCGCCGGCGGCTTCGCGCAATACGTGACCACGGCGACCTCCAGCGTGATCCCCCTGCCGGCCGGCATGTCGGCGCGCGCGGCCGCGCTGACCGAGCCCGCCGCAACCGCGCTGCACGCGATCGACATGGCGACCCGCGCGCTCGCGCGACCGCTAGCCGAATGCCAGGTGCTGATCCTGGGCGGCGGAGCGATCGGTCTTCTCGCGGCGCTGCTCCTCAAGAGCTACGGCTGCCGTCACGTTCGCCTGGCCGAGCCCAACGCTTTGCGGCGCGATTCGGCGCAGCGCGCGGCAGGCTGCACGACGTACGACCCCGCGCAGGCGTCGGGCGGACCGCGCGACAACAGCATCGACCTCGTGATCGACGCGGTCGGCGCAAAGGCGACGCGACAGGCCGCGCTGGCCGCGATCAAGCCCGGCGGCGTGATCGTGCACGTCGGCTTGGCCGACGGCGCGTCGGAGATCGACATGCGCAAGCTGACGCTCGCCGAAATCACGCTGATCGGCGTCTATACCTACACGACCGCGGACCTGCGCGCGGCCGCCATCGCGCTGGACGACGGCGCGTTCGGCGACCTGGCGTGGGTCGAGGAGCGATCGCTGGCCGACGGCGCGCAAGCCTTCCGCGATCTCGACCAGGGACGCGCCGCCGCCGCCAAGATCGTCCTGCGCCCATGAGCAACATCGTCTTCGACAAGGTGGCGAGACATTTTCGCCGCGACGGCAAGGACCTTCCCGCCGTCGACGACGTGAGCTTCGAAGTGCGCGCCAAGGAGTTCGTCGCCATCGTCGGTCCTTCCGGCTGCGGCAAGACCACGTGCCTGCGCATGGCCGCGGGCCTCGAGTTCCCGAGCGCCGGATCGGTGACCGTCGGCGGCAAGCCGGTCACCGGACCGGGGCCCGATCGCTCGGTCGTGTTCCAGCAGTTCGCGCTGTTTCCGTGGAAGACGGCGGTCGAGAACATCGAGTTCGGCTTGCGGGCGACCAGCGTCGCGCAGGCCGACCGCCGTTCGCGCGTCGCCCGCTACATCGAGCTCATGGGCCTGCAGGGCTACGAGTCGGCGTTTCCGCACCAGCTCTCCGGCGGCATGCAGCAGCGGGTGGCGATCGCGCGGAGCTACGCCCTCGATCCCGACGTGCTGCTGATGGACGAGCCGTTCGGCTCGCTCGACGCGCAGACCCGCGTCGTGATGCAGGAGGAGCTGATCAAGCTCGCGCGCGTGAGCCCGCGCACGGTGCTGTTCATCACGCACGCGGTGGAGGAAGCCGTCTACCTCGCCGACCGCGTCGTCGTGATGACTCGCCGCCCGGGGCGGATCGGTGAAATAATCGACGTCGCCAAGGTGCGCAAGGACGAGCGCTGGGACCGGCACGAGCGCGTCGAGGACGTGATGGACCAGGCGTCGTTCGTCCATCTGCGCACGCACATCTGGCGCCTGCTGCGCGAGCAGCAGGAGCGCAACGAGCACTGACGCTTTATCCGGGGTGCATCCACAACGAGGAGGAACGGGTCATGAACAAGCTGGGGCAATGGCTTCTTGCGGCGGGATTGATCGCCGCCGCATCCGCGTCGCAGGCGCAGCTCACCGAAATCAAGGTGAGCTACCAGCCGGCGCTTTACTGGTCGCTGCCGTTCTACATCGCCGAGCAGAAGGGCTGGTGGGAGGAGCTGGGACTCAAGCCGACATTCAGCACCTTCCCCGCCGGTGTGCCGCAGATCGCGGCGTCGGCGTCCAAGTCCTGGGACGCCGGCGGCGCCGGATCGGTGCCGGCGGTGCTGGGTGCCGTGCGCTTCAACCTGCTGACGATCGGTCTCACCAACGACGAATCCGCCGGCAACGCGCTGCTCGCCACCGCGGCGAAGGCGGACGGCTTCATGAAGAATCCGCAGTCGATCAAGGGCCAGACGATCGTGCTGACGGCCAATACGACCGGCGACGACGCGGTGCAGTCGTGCCTCGGCAAATGGGGCTTGAAGAAGAC
>JBOIGD010000035.1:0-12746 GCA_050742615.1 Casimicrobiaceae bacterium
CCCGTGCCGAATGCCGACGTTGCCGGGGCTGCACGCTCATGGCGGTGGAATGTAACAGAGAGCCGCCGCGCGCGCGCGTCCTTCATGCGCGGCTCGGCAGAAGAACCATCGCGTACGGCGTCGCGCGCGGCGGTAAAATACCCATTGGCCCGCAAACGCCGCAATCGCCGCAACGGCGAAACGACGTGCGGCTCTCGAGTCGCGTTCACTGCTTGGCGCAATGTCGAATCCTTTCATGTCCGAGATCGCTTGATATGCCCCGCATCTTTCTCACCCATAGTCCCGACATGCTGGCGAACTACTATGGCCCGCGTGCGGTCGCCGCATTGGCGAAGCTGGGAGAGCTCCGCATCAATCCGACCGGCCAGGTCCTGACCACGCCGGCACTGGTGGCGGCGTCGCGCGGCTGCGAGATCGTCGTGTCTGATCGCCAGACGCCGGGCGAGGCGGCGTTCTTCGATCAGTCGCCGGACGTCGTGGCGTTCCTGCGCTGCGCGGTCGATATCCGCAACATCGACGTTGCCGTCGCCGGCCGGCACGGCGTGCTGGTGACCCGTGCGACGCCCGGGTTCGCTGCGTCGGTTGCCGAGATGGCGCTCGGATTCATGGTCAATCTGGCGCGTCACATCCCCGATGCCGTGCTCGACTACCGTGCCGGCCGGCCGGCTGCCGCGCAGATGGGCGTCCAGCTCAAAGGCTCGGTGCTGGGCATCATCGGTTACGGCACCATCGGCGCCTGTCTGGCATCGGTCGGCACGGCGCTCGGGATGACGGCGCTCACCTGCGACCCGTACAAGACCGTCGCCGATCCGGGCGTGCGTCAGGTCGGGATGGATGCTCTGCTGCGCGAATCCGATTTCGTCGTCTGCCTCGCCGTGGCAACCAAGGAAACGGAGAATCTGCTGGACCGCGCCGCGTTCGCGCGGATGAAGCGCACCGCTTATTTCATCAATCTCTCGCGCGGCCATCTGGTCGACGAGAAGGCGCTCGAGCAGGCGCTGGACGAGCGGCGCATCGCCGGCGCGGCTTTGGATGTCGGACGGGCGCCCGACGAGAAGCCGCCGTTGTTCCTCGCGCGTCGGCCGGATGTCGTGGCGACACCGCACGTGGCAGGGCTCACGCCGCAAGCCATCGAGCATCAGGCATTCGACACAGTCGGCCAGGTCGCCGACCTAGTCGCCGGCCGCATCCCGCCGGGGGCCGCCAACGCCGAGCAAGCAACGCGGCTCGCTCGCCTGCGGAAGGCCTGAACGGCGGCGCGAAAATCCGGGACCGGCCGGTCGCTCTCGCCACCGACTCACCGCGGGCGGCGAGTCCTCCGCGACTAGGCTCGTTTCACCCCATACATGTCGAGCTGCCAGCCCGCGGCCGTCAGCGGCAGCTTGGCGATGTGCTTCCGCACCGCGATCTGGTAGACCGGCTGGAAAAGGATAAAGTGGTTCGCCTGGTCGACCGCCCTCTTTTGCCACTCGACCCAGAGGTCGGCTTGCTTCTTCGGATCGGCCTCCTCGGTCGCGTCGACCGTGAGCTTGATCATGTCGGCCGGAGGGGTCCAGTGGACCCGCTTGGCCACGCGTTGCACGACCGCGGAGGCCCACAGCCCATTGTCGACCGCCGGCGGATTCCAGAAGGTGAGCACGCCGCCCTGTGCCTTGCCGGTCGTGTAGGTGGTGCGGAGATTCACCTGGTCCTTCGGGCTCAGCGTGGCCTTGATGCCGACGCGCGCGAGATCCGACTGGATTTTCTGGCCGAGGAGCTGATAAGTGACGCCGGCGACCGCCGCATTGCCGTAGGTGATCTCGAATTCGAAGCCGTTGGGATACCCGGCCTTGGCCAGCAGCTCCTTGGCGCGGTTCAAGTCCTGGTGAAAGCCGATCTGCCGCGCGATCGCCTCGGTCGAGCCGCTGACGCCGATCGGCAGGAAATGCGCGGGCCGCACCGCGGCACCCCCGAGCAGCGAATTGATGATGCCGTCGTAGTCGATCGCGTACCCGATCGCCTGGCGCGCTTCCTTGACGGCAAGCGCCTTGTTGAATTCGGGCTCCTGCGTCAGGGCCATGTACACGAAGTCGAGACTGGTCAGCGAATCGACCCGGACGTCCTTGTCGCCCTTGAGCGTCGCGATCTGCTCGGGGATCAGATTGAAGGCGATGTCGGCATCGCCCCGGCGCACTGCCAGCAGCTGGGCCGCGCTGTCGCTCATGTGGCGCACCACGACGCGCTCGAAGGGCACGGCGCCGCGCCAGAAGTGCTTGTTGCGTGCCAGCTGTATCTGCGCGTTGCGTTCCCACTGCGTGATGACGTAGGCGCCGGTTCCGGCCGAGTTCCCGTTGAGCCACGGCGTCGCCTTGTCTTCCTCCTTGGCCTTGGCGCTCGCGGTGCCGCCATGCTGCTCGACCAGCTTGCGGTCCATGACCACGAATTCCGGGGCCGCGATGATCGACAGCAGCGGCTCCGCCGGCCTTTTCAGGATGATGTCGATGGTCTGCTTGTCGACGATCTCCACCCGATCGATGTGCTGGACGTATTGCGACGGCTGGTCCTTCAGGTTCATGACACGGTCGAACGACCACTTGACGTCCTCGACCGTCATCGGCGTGCCGGTCGCGAACTTGACGCCGTTGCGGATGGTGAACCGCCAGCCGTTGCCGTCGGCGGTGCGTGCCCATTTCGTGGCGAGCGCCGGCTTGAGGTTGACGTAGTCGCCGGGCGTCATCGTGACCAGCGTGTCGTAGGCCGCCTCGACCGACATCGGCGAGGTGTACTGGGCCAGCCGCGCCGGATCGAGCGTGATCGTGTCGCTGATGTCGATGGCGATCACCAGCGTGTCCTTGCGGGTTTGCGCCCACACCTGCGCGGGCAAGCCGGCCGCGACCATCGCGCCGCCCGCACCCATGAGCTTCAGCAGATCTCTCCGGCTCAGCCGGCTCCAGCTTCGTGATGGCATCGTTGCTCCTCCTCGGGTTCCTGGACTTGCCGTCATAGGGCGACGGTCCCGTTGTTCCGGCGCGATTCTAGGCGCCAACGGCGATGTTGTAAACGAATGGACGCCGCGCCTCGTGATGCGTCATCGAGGTCTCCGCCGGCTGCCGTGCTCGAGACCCGGGTCCGGTACCGGGGCGCGAACGCCGTCGGACACGCAGATTGGACGACTGTCGTGCCGGCGGCGGCCCGGTGCGCGGCGGCTCGCGCGCTCTCTAGAACTTCCCGGGGAAATGGCACGCGACCCGGTGTCCGTCGTGGTGCTGCGCGAGCGGCGGCGTTTGCTCCGTGCAAATCTTCCGGGCGATCGGACATCGCGTCCGGAACCGGCAGCCGGACGGCGGATCGACCGCGCTTGGCGGCTCGCCGGTGAGCTGCAGATGCACACGCCTGCGTTCCATCGCAGCATCCGGGATCGGCACCGCTGAGATCAGGTGGCGGGTGTACGGATGGAGCGGCGCCGAGAACAATTCCTCCGCCGGCGCGATCTCCATCACCTTGCCCAGGTACAGCACGATGATCCGATCGGAGATGTGCCGCACGACCGCCAGGTCGTGGGCGATGAACAGATAGGTAAGACCGAACCGTTCCTGCAGATCGACCAGAAGGTTGATGATCTGCGCCTGAATGTTCACGTCCAGCGCGGAGATCGGCTCGTCGGCGATGATGAAATCGGGCCGCACCGCCAGTGCTCGCGCAATCGAGATCCGCTGGCGCTGGCCGCCGGAGAACTCGTGCGGGTAGCGCGCCGCCGCCTTCGCACTCAATCCAACCACGTCGAGAATCTCGGCGATGCGCGCCGCCGAGTCCGCCGCCCCGACGGCGATGCCGTGGAAGCGCATCGGCTCGCCCAGGATCTCGCCCACCGTCATCCGCGGGTTGAGCGACGAGTACGGATCCTGGAACACCATCTGCATGCGGCGCCTGAGCGGCCGGATGGCCGCCGGCGATGCGCTGCTTATGTCCTGCCCGGCGAAGACGATCGAGCCCGACGTCGGCTCGAAGATGCGTACGATGACCCGCGCCAGCGTCGATTTGCCGCAGCCGGATTCGCCGACCAGCCCGACGGTCTCGCCCTGGGCCACGTCGAGATCAACGCCGTCCACCGCGTGGACCACGCGATCGGCTCCGAATAAGCCGTCGCGCGGCAGCGGAAAATGCTTGGTCAGCCCGCGCACTTCGAGAAGGCGGGTGCCGCGCGCCAGCACGGCCGCCTGGTCCTGCTCGAAGCGGCGCGCGGTCGCGCGGGGCGGTTCGACGGCGACCGTGCCATCGGGCCGCCTCAGACTGCCGCCGGCCTGCGTCACCCAGCAGCGGGATTTTCGCCCCGGCGCGATGGCTTCGAGCGGCGGATGGATTGCGCATCGCTCGATCCGGAACGGGCATCGCTCGGCGAACCGGCAGCCTTGCAGGTGGTTGAGCGGGTCGGGCGGCGCGCCTTCGATCGTGGTCAGGCGCTTGCTGCCCGGCGCATGGCGATCGAGCCGGGGCACCGCATTGATCAGCGCCCAGGTGTACGGGTGCTTGGGGTCCGCGAGCAGCTCCTCGGTAGGCCCCTCCTCCACGACCTCGCCCGCGTACATCACCATGACGCGGGCGCAGACGCGGGCGATGACCCCGAGATCGTGGCTGATCAGGACGATCGCCGTGCCGAAGTCCCGATTGAGCTCGCGCAGGAGCTCCAGTATCTGAGCCTGGATCGTCACGTCGAGCGCAGTCGTCGGCTCGTCGGCGATGAGGAGCGCGGGCTCGTTGCTCATGCCCATCGCGATCACGACCCGCTGACGCATGCCGCCCGAAAACTGGTGCGGATAGCTGCGTATCGCGCGCTCGGGCGCGGTGATTCCCATGCGGCCCAGCAGCTTGACGGAGCGCGTCGTCGCCTCGTCCAGGTCGTATCGCCCGTGAATCACCATGGTCTCGACCAACTGGCGCGCGATCCGCAGCACGGGGTTGAGCGACGTCATCGGATTCTGGAACACCATGGCGACGCCGCCGCCGCGGAAGGCGCGCAAGGCCTCCGGTGTCATGGCGAGCACGTCGCGTCCCTGAAAGCAAACCTCACCGGCGACGATGCGGCACGGTTCCTCCAGCAGGCGCATCAGCGACAGCGCGGCCACTGTCTTCCCCGACCCCGACTCGCCGACAATGCCCAGCGTCTCGCCGCCGGCCACCGAAAAGCTGATGCCGTCGACAGCGCGCACGACACCTTCGTCAGTGAAGAACTGCGTTTTCAAGCCCTGCACCTGCAGCACGGGCCCGCCGCCGTCGGCCGGCGTCTCGGATTGCGGGGCTTCGATCACCTCTAGCGGCGCCTCGACTTGGGATCCAGCCAATCGCGGATGCCGTCGCCCAGGAAATTGAAGCCGAGCACGATAGTGAGAATGGCCAGGCCGGGAAACGAGGCTACCCACCACTGCTCGACCAGCTCCCGGCCTTCGGCCACCATCGAGCCCCATTCGGGGGTAGGCGGCACGACGCCCAGGCCGAGGAAGGAAAGGCCTGCGAAGGTGATGATCGCGTTGCCGACGTCAAGGGTCACCAGCACGATCAGCGGGCCGACGGCGTTGGGAATGATGTGCCGGATCAGGATCCGCGCCGGGCTCAACCCCACCACCAGGGCCGCCTCGACGTATTCCTGCGAGCGCTGCACGATGACCAGACCGCGCGCGAGGCGGGAGAATTTGGGCCACCACACCACCAGCATGGCGATGATCGTGTTGGTCGTGCCGATGCCGAGCGCGGCGGCGATCGCGAGCGCCAGGATGATCGGCGGGAAGCACAGCACCAGATCGGTCACGCGCATGATCAGCTCTTCGACCTTGCCGCGCGCGAACGCGGCGATCCCGCCCACCAGGGTGCCGAATAGCGCGCTGACGACGACGACGATGAAACCGGTCAGCAGCGAAATGCGCGAGCCATAGAGCAGCCGCGTCAACACGTCGCGGCCCAGGGCATCGGTGCCGAGCCAGTGCAGCAACGACGGCGGCTTCAGCCGGTTGGCCACATCGACCGTGTCGGGAAGATAGGGCGAGATCCAGGGCGCGGTCAGCGCGATCAGCAGCCAGAGCAGGATGATCGCGGCGCCGAGGCTCGCCAGGCCATAGCGCCGCGTCCAGCGGCGCGCCTTCGACGGCGGCGGCAGCATCGTCGGCGCGATCGGCTGATCGAGCACGATCACCGCAGCACCCGCGGATCGAGCAAGGCGTAGCTGATATCGATCAGGAGATTGATCAGCAGATAGGTCACGGCGACCACGATCGTGATGCCCATGATCGCGGGAAAATCCAGCGCGGCCGCGCTGCGGAACGTATAGAGGCCGAGGCCGGGCCACGAGAACACCGTCTCGGTCATCACCGCACCGGTCAGCAGATTGGCATAGGCAAGCCCGCCCAGCGTGACGACGGGGATCAGCGCGTTCGGCAACACATGGAAGATGACGACGGACCGCTCCTTGAGCCCCTTGGCGCGCGCCATTCGAACGTAGTCCTGCTGCATGCTTTCGAGCATGCTGGCGCGCGTCGTTCGCGTGATCAGGCCGAGCGTCGTCGCCGCGAGCACCACCGATGGCAGAACCAGGTGCCCGAGCGCGTCGCGAAACGCATTCCAGTCGCCGGCGATGACCGTGTCGACCAGGAACAGGCCGGTAACCGTCGGTGGCGGGAGCGCGACCGAATCGAGTCGTCCCGGCCCTGGCGCGATCTGGAGCCCGCCGTAGAACACCGCCAGCATGATGAAGGCCAGCCAGAACGTCGGCGACGAGACCCCGATCAGGGAGAGAAACCTTGCGGTGTGATCGATCCAGCTATCGCGCCTGACGGCGGCCAGAATCCCCAGCGGGATGCCGACGACGATGGACAGAATGAATCCCGCGGTCGCGAGCTCGATCGTCGCAGGCGCGTAGGCGGCGATGTCGTCGAGCACCGGCCGTTGCGTCGCGATCGAGATGCCCAAGTCGCCGTGCAGCAGTCCTTTGAGGAAGATGAAGTAGCGCTCCCAGAGCGGCAGATCGAGTCCCCATTTGGCGCGGTATTCGGCGAGGAATTCCTTGTTGGAGGCCGCGACGTCGCCGAGCTGCGCGAGCACCGGGTCGCCCGGGACCGTGTTGGCGATCAGGAAGATGACCAGCGTCGCCAGCAGCGCCATGACGACGGCCAGGCCGAGCCTCGATGACACATAGCGAATCATCGGTGCGCGAGCATGGCGCCTGCGCCGTGCCTTGGTCGCCGCGCAGCGGATCGCCGCGTCGGAAGCACCGCCGTCGTTCCGCTGCCACGATGTCCGCGGCGCGCCCGTCCATTTGCCATTTCACCGCCCTTGCCGGTGTTTGGAACCGATCATTCCCGGCCGAGGCGCACACCGTACCGGACACCCCCACCGCACGGAAATTTGCAGAAGGCACCCGCCTTGACGGCCGCTCGCATGCAGATCCCGGCGCGCTTGCCAGGATTCGAGACATCGGGGCGCCGGCGGCAGAATCTTACCGTCGTAACGAAGCCGAGGGAAGAACAAGACCGGAACACTTGTTCTCGAATGCTCGCTGCATCAGTGTGGCGCGCGACATTCCCACGCGATCGCTCGCAGCCGGGCGGCGAGAGCGCGATCGAGCCGCAGGGCATCGGCTACGGAGAATCCGCGCGGTGCCTCGCCGAACAGGCTGACGTAGAAGACGCATGCCGCCCCGTAGGATGCGGCGGCACGGCGGGTCGTTAGGTGGCATCGTGCTCAGCTCGTCGGTTGCCCGATGGCGCCCGCGCGCCCGCGAAGTCGCGTCGAAACTACCGGCGACCGGTCAGCTTGCGAAAAGCGCTGAAGTGCCGCACCGCGTCCTGCTGCAACCCGCGCGCCTCGCACAGGCACGCCAGATTGAAATGCGCGTCCGCCATGTCCGGGGCCGCCGCCAGGGCGGCCCGATAGGTGACGGCGGCCTCGTCGGGGCGCTGCAGGTCTTCCAGCACGATCCCAAGATTGAACAGCAGGGTCGCATCCGCACCGCACGCGCCGAGCCCGTTGCGGTATATGGTCTCGGCCTCGTCGGTTCGGCCCTGCTCGTGCAGCAGCCGCCCGAGGTTGACGTAGGCGCCGCGATGCGTGGCGTCCGCCATCAGGGCGCGCCGATACGCGGCGCACGCTTCATCGGGATCGGTCCGCTCCAGCGCCACACCCTGGTCGAACCACGACGCGTCCGGCGGCGCCGAGCCGGTCCCGGCGGGACCGAAAAAGGCGAGCCGCCCATCGGGCGATGCGACCTGGAACCGCATCACATACTGACCGTCGTCGGGACGCCATTGCGCGTCGCCTTCGCTCACCACCACCGCGTCGCCGACCGCCTCGATGCGCAAGCCGGCCAGCGGCACCTGTTGCGGCAACTGCGTTCGCAACCGGCGCAGCGAACGCAGAATGCGCGACGAGGGAATCCTGGCTTCGGTGAGACCCTGGGCCGCGCGCAGCAGGACCAGGTCACGGAAAGTAAAGCGGTATTCGCGGCGCCGGCCGCGCGTCGGCGAGACAAAGCCGGCATCGATCAGCCGGCCGAGCATGGAGCGGGAAAGTCCGAGCAGCTTGCCGACTTCGCGCAGCGAGTAGCCTTCGGTCACGACGTCCCGGGCACGTTTCCTACCGCTTGGCGGCTTTGCGGCGCGTTTCCGCCTCGGTGGCGATCTTCTTCGGCGGCTTGCGCTGCGCAGTCTTCGTTTCCGCTGCTGCCGTCGCCGGGATCGCCTTCGCGCCCCCGCGCTTGCCGGCGGTCTTCTCGAGGCTCGCGCGCAGGGCCTCCATCAGGTCGATGATCTGCGCGCCCTCCTGCGGAGCGCTCGGCGAAACGGCAATCTCCTCGCCCTCGACCTTTTTCTGGACCGCGGCCTCGATGCGCTTCTTGACGTCGTCCTCGTACGCGCTTGGGTCGAATTGCCGGGACGAAATCTGCGCGATCAGCTGCTTCGCCAGGGCGAGCTCGCTGTCGCGCACCGGAGCCTCCTCGATGCCGATATCGGCGAGGGCGCGCACTTCCGGCGCATAGAGCAGTTGCTGCATGACCAGTCCGCCCGGCACGGCGCGCAACTGAACGATGTACTGCTTACCGCGCGCGGCATAGCGCCCGACCGCGGTCTGGCCGGTCTGGCGCATGCTTTCCGCCAGCAGCGCGTAGGGCTTCGCGCCGCCCTTGTCCGGTCCGAGGAAGTACGCCTTGTCGTAGTAGATAGGGTCGATGCTTTCCGCGGGGACGAACTCGCTGATTTCGATGGTCTGCGTGCCCTTTTCCTCCAACTCCTTCAGCTCTTCCGGCGTGAAGGTGACGTACTGGTCCTTGGTGAACTCGTACCCCTTGACCATGTCCGCCCGCTCCACGACGACGCCTTCGCGGATGCACAGGTACTGCTGCTTCAGCCGGGAGCCGCACCCGGCGTGCAGCAGGTTGAACGAAACGCCGGCCTGGGCCTGGGTGGCCGTATAGAGCTTGACCGGGATCGAAACCATGCCAAAGCTGACGGTGACCGAAGCCAATGCGCGAGCCGCCATGCGGTGCCTCCATGATGGGGATGCGGTATCGGAACCGCCCATCGTGCCAAAATATCGGGGAATCTTCAACTGCACGGCACGGGAGCCTCGGCTCGAAACGGTCGCGCCTCGACTTCGACAGTGTCCTTCTTGCCGCGATTCACGCGATCCCATGGCTCTCGAGCGCTATCGGCAGAAACGCGACTTCCGGGTGACGCCCGAGCCCGCGGGCACGGTCGGGCACCGCCGCTCGCGGCAGCTCGCCTTCGTCATCCAGAAGCATGCCGCCAGCCGCCTGCACTATGATTTCCGGCTGGAATTGAACGGCGTGCTGCTGAGCTGGGCCGTCCCCAAGGGCCCGAGCCTCGATCCCAACGACAAACGCCTGGCGATGCACGTCGAGGACCATCCGCTGGAATACGGTGCCTTCGAGGGCGTGATTCCTCCGCGCCAGTACGGCGCCGGCACCGTGATGCTGTGGGATCGTGGCACCTGGATGCCGAAGACCGATCCCGACGAAGGGTATGCCAAGGGGCGGCTCAAGTTCGAGCTCGACGGGGAGAAGCTCAAGGGCGGCTGGAACCTGGTGCGCAGCCGGAGCGGCAAGTACGGCGGCGAGAACAGCTGGCTGCTGTTCAAGGAGGCCGACGAATTCGCGCGCCTGGGACCGCAGGCGCTGATCGGCGAGGACCGTCCCGACAGCGTGGCCACCGGTCGCAGCCTGGAGCAGATCGCGGCCGATGCGGACCGGGTCTGGCACTCGAACAAGTCCGCTGCGGCCAATGTCCGGGGCGGCGCGATACGCAAGTCCGGTCCGAACCCCGTCGCCGGGCTCGCGACAGTCAAGGGCGCACGCAAGGCGGCTCTGCCGGAGCTCCTGGAAGCGCAGCTGGCGACTGCGGCGAAATCGCCGCCGACGGGCCCTTCGTGGGTGCACGAGATCAAGTACGACGGCTACCGGATGTTGTGCCGGATCGCCCGGCAGCAGGTGCGTATGGTGTCGCGCAACGCCAAGGACTGGACCGCCGACTTCCCTGCGCTTGCGCGCGCGCTCGCTCGCCTGCCGGTCGAAACGGCGTGGCTGGACGGCGAAGTCGCCGCCCTGGACGCCCAGGGGCGCACCAGTTTTCAGTCGCTGCAGAATGCGCTCTCGGCGGCGAACGGCCAGAACCTTGCGTACCTGGCGTTCGACCTGCTCTACCTGGACGGCTTCGATCTGCGGGGGGCGGCGTTGTCCGAGCGCAAGCGCCTGTTGCGCGATCTCTTATCGACCGCACCCGCGGCGACCCGCTACAGCGAGCATTTTGCGGTCCCGGGCCCGGCGTTCCTGCAGAACGTCGCCGGGCTCGGGCTCGAAGGGATGGTGTCGAAACGCGCCGACCTGCCCTATCGGGCGGGCCGCGGGCCGGCGTGGCAGAAGATCAAGTGCCTGCGGCGGCAGGAACTGGTGATCGGCGGCTTCACCGATCCGGCAGGGTCGCGTCAAGGCTTCGGCGCGTTGCTCCTCGGGATCTACGAGCCGGACGGCCAGCTCGCGTATGCGGGCAAGGTCGGGAGCGGATTCAGCGATGCGTCGCTGGGCACGCTGCGCGACGCGCTGTCGGCGCGGGTGCAGAAGGACGCTCCTTTCCGCAATCCGCCGCGCGGCGCTGAAGCCCGCCGTTCCTACTGGGTAAGGCCGGAGCTGATCGCCGAGGTGACGTTCACCGAATGGACCGACGACGGAACTTTGCGTCACGCGTCGTTTCAGGGCTTGCGGACGGACAAGGCGGCGAATGAAGTCGTGCGCGAGGGTCCGGCGCGACGGGCCGGCAAGACGCCGGGCCAGACGCCGCCCATTTCACGCGCGCCTGCGGATGCACGTCCGCCCACCGGCAAGAATGCGGTCGCGGGCATCGTCCTGACGAATCCCGACAAGATGCTCTACCCCGAGGCCGGAATCACCAAACGCGATCTGGGCTTGTACTACGCGGCCGTCGGCGAATGGATGCTGCCGCATCTGCGCGATCGGCCGCTGACCCTGCTTCGCTGTCCGAACGGCTGGAACCAGGAATGCTTCTACCAGAAGAAGGCCGAGGACGCCGTCAACGCAGCGATTTCGCGCGTGCGGATCGAGGGCAGCGACGGCAGCGCCTCGCTCTACATGATGGCCGATTCGGTGCAGGCGATCGTCGCGCTTTTGCAGATGGGCGTGCTCGAAATCCATCCGTGGGGATCGCGCGCGCAGAGTCTGGCTTTCCCCGACCGGATCGTCTTCGACCTCGACCCCGACGAGGCGGTCGGCTGGGAGGACCTGAAGCAGGCAGCGTTGCTCGTCAAGACCTTGCTGGAGAACATCGGGCTCGCGCCGTTTCTGAAGACGACCGGCGGCAAAGGGCTGCACGTGGTCGTCCCCGTCGAACCGAGCGCCGGATGGGAGCACGTCAAGGGGTTCTCGAAAGCCGTGGCGGAATTCCTCGAGAGGACCTTCCCGGACCGCTTCACCTCGAAGCTCCTGAAAGTCTCGCGCCGTGGCAAGATCTTCATCGATTACCTGCGCAACGGCGAGGGCGCAACCGCGGTCGCCGCCTATTCGACCCGGGCCCGCCCGAATGCACCGGTGTCGGCGCCCGTTGCCTGGGACGAATTGTCGCGCGACCTGCGCGCCGACCATTTCAGCGTCGGAAACATGGCCAGGCGCGTGGCTCGGGTGAAGGCCGACCCGTGGCGGGACATCGCCGACGCGGCGGCTTCGCTGAGCCCGTCGGTCATGGCAAGGGTCGGGTTCAAGCCCCGCTAGCACAGCAGCATGGAGCGGCATCGATGAAGCTATTGGCGGGAACGAGCGGCTACTCGTACAAGGAATGGCTCGGTCATTTCTATCCGGAGAAGCTTGCGGCCGGCGAGATGCTGCGCTACTACGCCGGGCATTTCCCGACGGTCGAAATCAACAACACGTTTTACCGCATGCCGGCCGAGTCGATGCTCGGGCAATGGTACGAACAGGTGCCCGACCGTTTCACGTTCACGTTGAAGGCGCCGCGGCGCATCACCCACGATCTGCGGCTGCAGGATACCGACTCGCACGTGGCTGAATTCGTCCGGCGTGCCGGCGCACTGGGAAACAAGCTGGGCGTGCTGTTGTTCCAACTGCCGCCCTACCTCAGGAAGGATCTACCCCGGTTGCGGACGTTCCTCGAGCTGTTGCCGTCCGGCACGCACGCTGCGTTCGAGTTTCGTCACGCCTCATGGCAGGACGACGAAGTCTACGAGCTGCTGCGCGGCCA
>JBOIGD010000036.1:0-16030 GCA_050742615.1 Casimicrobiaceae bacterium
TCGATCGCCGAGACGATCGAGATCCTGAAGGGTCTCAAGACCCGCTTCGAGCAGCATCACGGCGTCAAGTACGCGCCGGCCGCACTGACGACCGCGGCCGAGCTTGCGGCGCGCTTCATCAACGACCGGCACCTGCCCGACAAGGCGATCGACGTGATCGACGAGGCGGGCGCCGCGCAGAAGATCCTGCCGAAGTCGAAGCAGAAGAAGGTGATCAACAAGGGCGAGATCGAGGAGATCGTGGCCAAGATCGCGCGCATTCCGGCCAAGAGCGTGAGCTCCGACGACCGCAACGCGCTGAAGACGCTCGACCGCGACTTGAAGAACGTCGTGTTCGGCCAGAACCAGGCGATCGACGCGCTGGTCGCAGCGATCCGCATGGCGCGCTCGGGATTGGGCAACCCGCGCAAGCCGATCGGCAATTTCCTGTTTTCCGGCCCGACCGGCGTCGGCAAGACCGAGGTCGCCAGGCAGCTCGCTTTCTGCCTGGGCGTCGAATTGCTGCGCTTCGACATGTCCGAGTACATGGAGCGGCACGCGGTCTCGCGGCTGATCGGCGCGCCTCCCGGCTACATCGGCTTCGACCAGGGCGGCCAGCTCACAGAGGCGATCACCAAGCATCCGTACAGCGTGCTGCTGATGGACGAGATCGAAAAGGCGCATCCGGACATATTCAACATTCTGCTGCAGGTGATGGATCACGGCACGCTGACCGACAACAACGGGCGCAAGTCGGATTTCCGCAACGTGATCATCATCATGACGACCAACGCGGGGGCCGACGTGCTGTCGAAGAGCTCGATCGGTTTCACCACCAACAAGCAGGCGGGTGACGAGATGGAATCGATCAAGCGCATGTTCACGCCGGAGTTCCGCAACCGGCTGGACGCGACGATCTCCTTCGCCTCGCTCGACCATGACGTCATCCTGCGCGTCGTCGACAAGTTCCTGCTCGAGCTGGAGAACCAGCTGCACGAAAAGAAGGTCGATGCGTCGTTCACGCCGCGGCTGCGCGAATTCCTGGCAAAAAAGGGATTCGACCCGCAGATGGGCGCGCGTCCGATGGCACGTCTGATCCAGGACACGATCCGCAAGGCGCTCGCCGAAGAGCTCCTGTTCGGGCGGCTGGCGAGCGGCGGCAAGGTCACGATCGACATCGGCGACGAGGACCTGGTCAGGCTGGTCTTCGACGAATCGAAGGAGGCGGCGCCGGTCGCCTAGCACCGCACGCCGCTTTGCGGTCGATCGAGGTGTCGGCAAGCAAACGGGAGCCCGCGGGCTCCCGTTTTTTTCGCGGTCGCGGCGCACCCGGCCGATGCAATTCGACGCGCGAGATATTTCGAGACGAGGGGACCGTTGGTGCCGACGACTTGCATGACGCGCATGGTGGCGCTCGTTGCTTGCGCCGCGTGCCTGCCGGCGCCGGTCGCGGCGGCGAACGCCGAGGCCGGCCGCGACATCGCCGCCGGTTGCCTGAGCTGCCACCACGGCGATCGCTCGAGCGGCGCGGCGATCCCCGATCTTGCGGGCATGGACCGGGCAACGATCGTGCGGCGCGTGCAGGAATTTCGCGACGGCAGGCGGCCCTCGACGATCATGCGGCAGCTCGCCAAAGGCTATACCGACGCGCAGATCGAGGCGGCGGCCGCATACCTCGCCGCCCGCAGCCGGTGACCAGAGCAGCGGCGATCCGTCCCCGCGGGCTCACCCGGCGCCGATTTCTCGGGGCGGCCCCGGCCGCGTTGCTCGCGTCGGCGCTCGGCGGCTGCGCCTCCGCGCCATCGGCGGCGGCGCCGAAAGTCGTCGTCGTCGGCGGCGGTTACGGCGGCGCGACCGCGGCCCGCTATCTGCGCATGTGGAGCGCCGGCGCCGTCGGCGTCACGCTGGTCGAGCGCGACGCCGCTTTCGTCTCCTGTCCGCTGTCCAACCTGGTCATCGGCGGCAGCAGGCAGCTCGCAGACATCACGCTCGCGTACGACGGCCTGGAAAAGTGGGGCGTGCGCAGGATCCGCGACGAGGCGATCGCGATCGATCCGTCGGCGCGAATCGTTCGACTCGCGCATGGCGCGGCGCTGCCGTACGACCGTCTGGTGCTTTCCCCGGGCGTCGATTTCATCTATGACGACATTCCCGGCCTGCGCAGCGCCGCCGCGCGGGCGCGGGTGCTGCACGCCTGGAAGGCGGGACCGCAGACGGCCTGCCTGCGGGCGCAGCTCGAGGCGATGCGCGATGGCGGCGTGTTCGCGATCCACGTGCCGAAGGCGCCTTATCGCTGCCCGCCGGCGCCCTACGAGCGAGCCTGCCAGGTCGCCCATTACTTCGCCCGATACAAGCGAAGGTCGAAGGTCATCGTCCTCGACGCCAACGGCGAGGTGCAGTCGGAAGCGGCGCTGTTCGCCGCGGCCTGGGATGGACGTTACAAAGGCTACGTCGAGTACCGGCCCAACAGCGAACTGGTCGACGTCGATCTCGCGGCCTCGATGCTCAAGCTCGATTTCGACGACGTTCGCGCCGACGTGATCAACGTCATTCCGCCGCAACAAGCGGGCGCCATCGCCCGCCAGCCGGGCCTGGCCAACGCCAATGGCCGGTTCTGCCAGGTCGATTTCCTGTCGTACGAATCGACCGCGCAAGCGGGGATCCACGTTCTCGGTGATGCGATCCAGGTCGCGCCGCTGATGCCCAAGTCCGGGCACATGGCCAACCAGCACGGCAAGGTGTGCGCCGCCGCCGTCATTGCGCTATTGCGGGGGACCGAGGTCAATCCCTCGCCGGTGTTCGCCAGCGCCTGCTACAGCTATATCGACGACCGCGAGGTCGTGCACGTGAGCTCGGTGCACGCCTACGACAGCGTGCAGAAGACGATGCGGGTCGTCCCCGGCAGCGGCGGCGTGTCGGCGGCACCGAGCGCCGGCGAACGCGTGTACGCCGAAGCCTGGGCCCGCAACATCTGGTTCGACATGCTGGGTTGAATCGTTCGCGGGGACACTGATGTGCGGGTGCGGTTGATCGCGACGCGCTGCGAGGGCGCACGTCTGCGTGCGCGGAAGAGGTTTCCACGCGGCGGGACTCCGATGGCGGCGCCGGGTACCGGCTGTCGCAGGGCAGGGCAATCCAATCAATGCGTTTCACTGCCTTCGCTGTGCCGGCGAAGCTAGTGGATTCATGCACTGCAGCAACAAAATCGAAGGCGCCGGCCCATTTGATTCCATCAGGCGGAATCGATTTTTAACTGCCTGATTATTTGTAGGATTTATCATATTGCATTGCCGCAAAAATCCCTTGTGTTCCCGTGAGTGCTTTGCTAACGTCGAACTGTGACGCCGGCGCCGCGCCAACTCGGCGACCGGCTTGGCGCGACGCAGCGAAGACGGGGAGCAGCGATGAACTACGATCTCGAGGCGGCAAGACTCAAGAAAGACTGGGCGGAGAATCCGCGCTGGAAGGGAATCCGCCGCGGCTACGAGGCGGAGGACGTGGTCCGCCTGCGCGGCTCGATTCACATCGAGCATACGCTCGCCCGCCGCGGCGCCGAGCGGCTGTGGAAACTCCTGACCGAGGAGCCCTTCGTCAACACGCTGGGGGCGATGACCGGCAATCAGGCGATGCAACAGGTGAAGGCGGGGCTCAAGGCCATCTATCTGTCGGGATGGCAGGTGGCGGCCGACGCCAACGTCGCCGGCGAAATGTACCCGGACCAGTCGCTGTATCCGGTCAACTCGGTGCCGGCAGTCGTGCGCCGGATCAATGCCACGCTGACGCGCGCCGACCAGATCCAGCATATGGAAGACAGCGGCGACATCGACTACTTCGCGCCGATCGTCGCGGATGCCGAAGCCGGTTTCGGCGGCGTGCTGAACGCGTTCGAGCTGATGAAGGCGATGATCGACGCGGGGGCCGCGGGCGTGCACTTCGAGGATCAGCTCGCGTCAGTCAAGAAATGCGGCCACATGGGTGGCAAGGTGCTGGTGCCGACCCGCGAGGCCGTCGAGAAGCTCGTCGCGGCGCGGCTGGCGGCCGATTGCATGGGCGTGCCGACGGTGATCCTGGCCCGCACCGATGCCGAGGCGGCGGACATGGTCACCTCGGACATCGACGGCAACGATCGGCCGTTCTGCACCGGCGAGCGCACCGCGGAAGGTTTCTACAAGACCCGCAGCGGCATCGAGCAGGCCGTGGCGCGCGGGCTCGCGTACGCGCCGTACGCCGACCTGCTCTGGTGCGAGACAGGCAAGCCCGATCTGGAATTCGCCCGCGCGTTCGCCGACGCCATTCACGCCCGTTTCCCGGACAAGATGCTGGCCTACAACTGCTCGCCCTCGTTCAACTGGAAGAAGAATCTCGATGACGCGACCGTGGCGCGCTTCCAGCGCGAGCTCGGTGCGATGGGTTACAAGTTCCAGTTCATCACTCTCGCGGGCTTCCACAGCCTCAACTATTCGATGTTCGATCTGGCGCATGGCTACGCGCGAAACCACATGAGCGCGTTCGTCGAGCTGCAGGAAGCCGAGTTCGCCGCCGTCGCCGATGGGTTCACCGCGGTCAAGCACCAGCGCGAGGTCGGCACGGGCTACTTCGACGCCGTGACGCAGACGATCCAGGGCGGACAGTCCTCTACCACCGCGCTCAAGGGCTCGACCGAGGACGAGCAGTTTTTCGAGCGCCCGAAAAGCGGGTTGTCGGTGGCCAGCGGCTAGTGGGCTGAGTCCGAAATTGGCTCGATAGCTCGCGGCGCCCTTGTCCGCCATCCTGCGTTGCTCGACCTCACCGTGGCACGAGCTACGGTTTCGGCCGCGCGACGTGCCTGACGGCGCAATCCGCTCGCTCCCTTCTCGTCGGAACTTCTGACTCGGCACACGCCGTCTGACGTTGCCACACTCGATGGCGCGGCCGGGCAACGGGCGAGCCGTTTGCTTTATATTGGCGCGATGCCGAATGCGACCTTGCGCCTTTTCTTCGCGCTGTGGCCGGCTCCGCCGACGCGCGCCGCGCTGGCCGCGTTGGCGCAGGTCTTGGCCGGCGAGACCGGCGGCCGGGCGACGGCGCCGGCCAACATTCATCTGACCCTCGCCTTTCTCGGTGCGCGGCCGCCGGACAGCGTCGCGGACCTGGTCGCGCGTGCGCGCGCCATCACCGCATCGCCGTTCGTGCTGACGCTCGATCGACTCGGTTGCTGGCGCAGGAACGGCATCGCCTGGATCGGCGCCAGCGAAATTCCCGAGGCGCTCGCGCTGCTGCGCCGCTCGCTGGTCGCCTCGCTCGCCGCGTGCGGCATCGCCGCCGACCCGCGTCCTTTCGCCGTGCACGTGACGCTCGCCCGTAAGGTCACGACACCGCTGATCCGGCACAGCGCGTCGCCGCTTCCGTGGCCGGTCGACGGTCTGGCCCTGGTCGCCTCCGACCCCGGGCCCGATGGTCCGCTGTATCGCATCGTGGCGAACCTGCCGTTCGCGCCGCCACGATGAGGCGCTTTCAGTTGCCGCGGGCGACCGGTCGCGCGGGATCGGCGACCCACTCGCTCCACGATCCGGGATAGAGCCGCGAGCCGGGCAATCCGGCGACCGCCATGGCGAGTATGTTGTGGCACGCGGTGACGCCCGAGCCGCACAGATGAATGACGGCGGTCGGTGGCGTGGTGCCGAGCTGCGCGGCGAATTCCGCGCGCAGCAACTCGGCCGGCTTCAACGTTCCCTGCGGCGTCAGGTTGGCACCGTACGGCCTGTTGATCGCACCCGGAATATGACCGGCCACCGGGTCGAGCGGCTCGATGTCGCCGCGATAACGCTCCGGCGCGCGCGCATCGAGAATCTTGAGCCCGCTGGATGCGCGCCGGTCCAGATGCCGCAGGATGTCGTCGCTTGAGACGACCGGCAGCGGGACTTTCGGCACGAATCGCGTCGGGTGCGGGTGCGGCAGGTCCACCGTCTGCGCTCGCCCCTCGGCAAGCCATCGATCGAGGCCCCCGTCGAGCACCGCGACCGCGTCGTGGCCGAGCCACTGCAACGACCACCACAGCCGCGAGGCCCACATGCCGCTGTTCTGGTCGTAGGCGACGACTTGTCGTGACGAGTCGATGCCGATCCGTCCCAGCGTCGCGGACAGCGCACCGATGTCCGGCAGCGGATGACGGCCGTTGAATCCGGTTCGCGGACCCGACAGGTCGCGATCGATGTGCAGGAACCGAGCACCGGGAAGATGACCGGCCCGATACGCTCGCTCGCCGGCTTCGATGTCGCTCAGATTGTGCCGGCAATCGACGATGACGTACGCCGGATCGGCGAGGTGCCGCGCCAGTTCGTCGGTGGAGATAAGTGTCGTGTACATCGCTGCGAGTCAGATGCGGCCATCGCGTGCCGGCGGGGCAAACGTCCTGCTGTCATCCCCGCGAATCCTGCCGCGGCGCAGGCCGGGGATCGGGATCCAGGCCGCGGTGTTGCGCGGGTTGCTGGGAGAGGAGAGTTCGACCGGCGTCGCCGTCGGCCGTTCCGGGGGCGCTCAAAACAGCTTGCCGGTGATTGGCCATACCTCGATCGGTCCCAGGCGCAGCGCTTCGAGCGCGCGCTGCAGCTTGCCGCCGTCGCCGACCGCGATCACGATCATCGACGACGGATCGAAGTAGTGCCGCGCCAACGGCGGCAAATCGCCGGCCTGCACCGCGTTCAATTGGGCCGGCAGCTTGCGAAAATAGTCGAGTGGCAGGCCGTAGGCGAACAATTCACCGAACGAGCTTCCGGTCGCTCCGTTGGTTTCGAACAGCGCCGGCAGCGATTCGGTCAGCGAGCCGCGCGCGCGCCGTAGCTCTTCCGGGGTCAGCGGCGCGGCGCCCGCGCGGCCGAGCTGCGCGAGAATTTCCCGGGCCGCCGGCCCGGAAACGTCGCCGCGCACCGCGGTGCGGACCACGAACGGGCCGGGGCGGCGTCCGTATTCGAAACGCGACCCGATGCCGTAGGTGTAGCCCTTGTCCTCGCGCAGATCGAGGTTCAAGCGGCTGGTGAATCCGCCGCCGATCGCTTCGTTCAGCAGCTGCAGGGCGGCGAAATCGGGTGTCGTTCGCACGGTCCCAATCCGGCCGACGCGCAGATCGGTTTGCGGCGCACCGGGTTTGTCGATGATGACGACGCGGGCGCTCGTCGGTGTCGGCGGCGCCGGCGGCTTGTCCTTCGACATTGTGTTCGGCACCGCGGCCCACGAGCCCCACAGCCGCTCGGCCAGCGCGCGCAGCGCCGCCGAGTCGATCGCACCGACGACGACCAGCGCCGCATTGTCCGGCCGGAACCAGCGCCCCCAGAACCGGCGCAGCTCGGCCGCGCTGGCGTCCAGCGTCGATGCCTCGGTGCCGAGATTGCTGAATCCATACGGGTGGCCGGCGCCGTAGACGGCGCGCGCGAACGCGACTTCGGCGAGCGTGCCGCCGTCCTCGCGCGCTTCGACGATTTCCGCTAGGCGCGCCTTGCGCTGGCGGATGATCTCCTCCTCCGGAAACGTCGGGTGTTGCGCGATGTCGGCTAGCAACTCCAGCGCGGCGGGAAAATTGCGCGCCAGCGCGTCGATGCGCAGTGACGTCAGGTCGCGCCGTGTCTGCGCCTCGTAGCCCGCACCCAGCTGCTCGATTTCCCGGGCGATCTGCAGCGTGCCGCGCGTCGTCGTGCCTTCCTCGAGCATCGCGGCGGCGAAGTCGGCGATGCCGGGATGCGCCGGATCGCCGGCGCCCAAGCCGGCGTTGACGACCAGCTGCGCCGTGACGATCGGCAGGTTGGGCCGCTGCATGGTGAGCACCGTCAGCCCGTTGGGCAGCTTGAACGACTGCGGTGCCGGCAGGCTCGGCGCAGGTTGCGGACCGGCCGCGGGCGGTTTCCTCCGCCATGTCTCGTCGGTGTTGATCGACTCGGTGGCGCGCGAGCGCGGAGGCGCGACGACCGCGGGTTCCGGGTCGAGCTTCTTGTCGCCGCGGACGGCAAGCACGACCACGCGGGCGTCCTTGCGCAAGTGTTCGCGCACCGCGCGCTGCACGCCCGCCGGCGTCACGGCGGCATAGCGCGCGACGTCCCGCGGCAGGTAGCCGGGATCGCCCGTGTACTGGTTGTACATGTTGAGCGTGTCGGCGCGCCCGACGATTTTCTGCAGGCCCTGGTACATCGCGCGCTCGATCTGGTTGCGGGCGCGCTCGACCTCGGCCGCGGTCGGCCCCTCGGCGGCAAAGCGGTCGAGCTCGGCGTCGATCGTCGTCTCGAGCTCATGCGCGGAGTGTCCCGGCCGCGCGAAGGCCTGCACGTCGAAGATCGATGTCAGCGCATAGGAGTCCTGTCCGGCGCTGACGTCCTGCGCGAGCTGCAGCTCGTAGACCAGCCGGTTGTAAAGGCGGCTGGACTTGCCGCCGGCGAGGACGTGCGCGGCGACGGCCAGCTCGGCGTCGTCGGCCTTGAAGCGGGGCGGCGTCAGCCACGCCAGGTCGACGCGCTCGAGCTCGATCTGGTCGGTGACGGTGGAACGCCGCTCGCCGGCGATCGCGGGAGTCACGACGGCCGGCGGAGTCACGTCCGGGCCGCGTCGGAACGAGCCGAAATACCTGCCGACCAGCGCCTTCGCTTTCGCAGTATCGAAGTCCCCGACGATCGTCAACGTCGCATTGTTCGGGCGGTAGTAACGCTTGAAGAAATCGCGGACGTCGGTCAGCCGCGCCGCCTGGATGTCGGCGTGCGATCCCATCACGTAGGGCCGGTACGGGTGCCCCGGCGGGAACAGGCCCCGGAACACCGCTTCGTCGACGATGCCGTACGGCTGGTTCTCGATCCGCTCGCGCCGCTCGTTGCGCACGACGTCCTGCTGGTTGGTCAGGGCCTTCTGGTCGAGCGAATCCAGCAGGTAGCCCATGCGGTCGGCGTTGATCCACAGCGCGAGCTCGAGCTGGTTCGAAGGCAGCGTGTCGTAGTAGTTGGTGCGGTCGAACGAGGTCGACGCGTTGGAGTCCGAGGCGCCGGCGGCCTCGAGCAGCTTGTCGGCCAGCCCCCGCGGCAGATGCTTGCTGCCGGTGAACATCATGTGCTCGAACAGATGCGCGAAACCGGTGCGGCCGCTCTCCTCGTTGGCGGCGCCGACGTGATACCAGATGTCGACGGTGACCAGAGGCAGCGAGCGATCCTGCGACAGGATCACCTCCAGGCCGTTCGACAGCCGGTATTTTTCGTAAGGGATCGCCGGCGCCGTTTCGGCCGCCGCAAACGGAGCGTTCAGCATCGATACGAGTCCGGTGAGACAGAGCAATCGGCGCATGGGCAACCTCGGGAATGGGCGCGATCCGGCCGGTGGGACGCCGCGCGAAAAAAACGCGCCACAGGGAGGATCGCGCGGACGGCCGCGCCACCGGAGCGGCGTGCGCCCGCATCCGGTGATGGCAGTTTCAGAGATGCGGTCCGAGCTCGCGCCGCAGGAATTGGTGAAAATGCTGCATCCCGTCCTCCAGCGGCGACTGGTACGGACCGACCTCGTTTCTCCCCGCCCGGTACAGGGCGCGCCGGCCGGCGTCCATGCGCTCGGCGATCTCGTCGTCCTCCGCCGCGGTCTCCATGTACGCCGCATGCTGCGCCTCGGCGAACTCGCGTTCGAACAGCGCGATGTCTTCCGGGTAGTAGAACTCGACGAAGTTGGTCGTCCGATCGACCCCGCGCGGGACCAGCGTGCTCACGATCAGCGCGTGCGCATACCATTCGATCATGATGTTCGGATAAAGGGTCAGCCAGACTGCCCCGTGCGCTGGCAGCTCGCCGCGATAGTAGTCGAGCACCGCCTTGTGCCAGCGCTCGTAGCGCTTCGTGCCCGGTTTGGCCAGCCCGTTGCCGACGCCGACCGTCTGCAGCGAGTAGCGCTCGCCGAACTGCCACGCGAGGTCGTCGCAGCTGACGAACCGCCCGAGGCCCGGGTGGAACGGCTCGACGTGATAGTCCTCGAGGTAGACCTCGATGAACGTCTTCCAGTTGTAGGCACATTCCTTGGTCTCGATCCGGTCGAGCACGTAGCCGGAGAAATCGAGCGCGCCCGCCATGCGCAGACCCGCGAGATCGGCGGCAACGTTGCGCGGCCCGTCGAACAAGAGGCCGTTCCACCGCTCGAGCGGCGTGCTGCGCAGCCTGACGCACGGCTGCTCGGCGAAATGCGGCGCGCCGAGCAGCTTGCCGGACAGGTCGTAGGTCCAGCGATGGATCGGGCAGACGATGTTCGGCGCCGACCCGCGGCCATTGAACATCAGCGCCTGGCGATGGCGGCAGATGTTCGACAGCAGCTCGACTCCGGCGGCGTTGCGCACCAGCATCTGCGCGTCGTCGCGCCACGGCAGCGTGTGGAAGTCGCCGGGATTCGGGACCATCAGCTCATGTCCGACATAGCCGGGCCCGCGCGCGAACAGCAGGTCCTGCTCGATCGCGAGCAGCCGCGGATCGCAATACGACGACGCGGGAAGCTGCGACGCGACCGAAGCGGCGCGCAGCAGCCGATCCTCAGAAGCGAGATTCGACATCAGCCTTCCCTTTCCGTGAACCGCCAACCCAACAAACAATATAAGAGGCGAAAGTTCCGCCCCCCAACCGCTTTGCTAAGTCAGCCCGCTACGAAAAGCTTCGTATCAAGGCTGCGTCGTCAAATGAATTGCTAATTATAGCGGCATTGCCGATCTCGGGCAAACCCGCGGCGGGAACCGCTCCCGCGCGTTGGCCGCCTCCCGCAAATCGGGTATTCTTGTGCCGTTTTCAAGCACGTGCGCGGCAAATTCATGATCGCCGCGCGGCTCTCGATGGCCAATCCCCCTACTATTCAGACCGCCGTGGAACCGCCGAGTTTCGAAGCCGCAATGGCCGAGCTCGAATCCATCGTCGCGACCATGGAAGGCGGTCAATTGCCGCTTGCCGATTCGCTCGCCGCGTACAAGCGCGGCGCGGAGCTGCTGCAGTATTGCCAGGCAGCCCTGAAGGACGCACAGCAACAGGTGCAGGTGCTCGAGCGCGGCGTGCTCCAGGCGTTCGCGCCGGACGCAGCGACGCCCGGCGCGGAAGATGAACCCTGACCTCGCCTGGGAGGTCTGGTCGCGCGAGCGCGCGCACCGTATCGAGAGCGTGCTCGAACGCGCGCTGCAGCAAACCGCCGGAGCACCGCGCCGGTTGCACGAGGCGATGCGCCACGCGGCGCTGGGAGGCGGCAAGCGTGTGCGAGCCTTGCTCGCCTACGCAGCGGGCGAGCTGACCGGTGCCGATCCCGAGCATGTCGACGGTGCGGCCGCGGCGGTCGAGCTGATCCACGCTTATTCGCTGGTGCATGACGACCTGCCCTGCATGGACGACGACGCCCTGCGGCGCGGCAAGCCCTCGTGTCACGTCGCGTTCGGCGAAGCCACGGCGCTGCTGGCCGGCGACGCGCTGCAAAGCCTCGCGTTCGAGGTGCTGGCCGGATCGGCGCCGCGCGAAGGTGTCGCGCAGATCACGCTCTTGGCGCAGGCCGCCGGCGCGTGCGGCATGGCCGGCGGTCAGGCGATCGACCTGGCCAGCGCCGCCGACCCGGCGGGCGGCATCGCTGAACTCGAGCGCATGCACGGACTCAAAACAGGTGCGCTTATCCGGGCGGCGGTTCGCCTCGGCGCCGGCTGTGGCCGGCCGATGAGTGCCGGCGGGAACGATGCACTGGACCGTTACGCGTCGGCCATCGGGCTCGGCTTTCAGGTTGTCGACGACGTTCTCGACGTCGAAGGCACGGCGGTGAGCCTGGGCAAGACCGCGGGCAAGGACGCGGTGCAGCGGAAGACGACTTACGCTTCGCTGCTGGGCCTGCCCGCCGCCAGGGAGCGCATCCAGGCGCTGCGCGAGGACGCGCGCGCCGCGCTGGAGGGCTTTTCCGGCGCGCGGCGTCTGGCCGAGCTCGCCGACTGGATCGCGCTGCGCCGGCATTGATGCCGATGACCTCGCGGCGTCGATGCGACACCGCCGGACACCGATTGCGAGCCGCTCCTCTCGCGCCTTGGGATCGGTAGTCGCGACGAGCGAATGCCGCTCGCCGCCAAGGAGGAGCCGGCCCCGGCTGGGCGTGGACGGCGGGGGCTGCCATGAGACAATCGAGCCCTCGTCGCCCCGCGCTTCTCAGCACCCCGCCACCGTCCGCATGAACCGTCCCGAAACGCCGGCGATTCCCGATGTGCAGTCGCACCCGGACGCGCGCGAGCTCGCGCTCGACCGCGTCGGCATTCGGAACCTGCGTTACCCGATACGGTTTGCCGACGGGGCAGAACCGCCGCAGCCGACGATCGCGGAGTGCAGCGCCTATGTCGCGCTGCCGGCCGATCGGAAGGGGACGCACATGTCGCGCCTGGTTGCCGCGATCGACGAGCTGCCCGACCCGCTGGCGCTGGCGGGGCTTCCGGCGGTGCTCGAGGCGTTGCTCGCGCGGCTCGAGGCCGACGCCGGCCGCATCGAGGTCGCGTTTCCCTGGTTCATCCGCAAGAGCGCGCCGGTGACAGGCGCGCAAAGCATGATGGACTACGAAGTGAGGCTCATCGCCGACGCCGCGCCCGGCAAGCGCAGCGTCGAGGCGACCGTCGTCGTGCCGGTTATGAGCCTGTGCCCGAGCTCCAAGGCGATCGCCGACTATGGGGCGCACAACCAGCGCTCTCATCTGACGTTGACCGTGCATCCGCGCTCCGGCGCGATCGTCCCGCTCGCCGAATTGATCGCGCTGGCGGAGGACGAGGCTTCGTGCGGGCTGTACGGCCTGCTCAAACGCGCGGACGAGAAATTCGTCACCGAGCGCGCCTATGACCGGCCCCGGTTCGTCGAGGACCTGGTCCGCGGCATCGCGGCGCGGCTGGTCGGCGACGCGCGCCTGACCGGCTTCAGCGTCGCCGCGGAAAATTTCGAGTCGATCCACAATCATTCGGCGTACGCGGAAATCGTCCGCGGCTGATCGCGGCCGCTGCGGGCCGCAGGGTCGATCCGACGGCAGCCGGCGCTACGTCGCCCTGGCCACGGGCACCCAGCCACCGCGCCGCTGCGATTCGATGCACGCCTCGATGAACGCCATCGTGTGCGCGCCGTCCTCGATGCGCGGGTACGGCGCGTCGGGAGCGCTGGCGCCCAGCGCCAGCGCCATCCGCTGCTGCGCGACCTCGCGGTAGATGTTGGCGAAGGCTTCGCGCAGCCCTTCCGGGTGGCCGCGCGGCGTGCGTCCGCAGGCAATGATCTCCGGCGGCAGGCCGGGGTCGCCGCGACCGATCAGACGCGCCGCCTCCCCGTGGATTGCCAGGCGCAGGTAGCTCGGCTCGCGGTGCGACCAGTCGAGCATTCCCTTTTCGCCGTAAACGCGAAGCCGTATGTCGTTCTCGCCGCCCGCCGCCGCCTGCGTCACCGTCAGCGTGCCGCGCGCACCGCCGTCGAATTCGAGCAGCGCCGAAGTGTAATCGACGACCTTGCGGCCCGGCATCAGCGCGCCGACGTCCGCCATGACGCGCGCGATCGCGAGTCCCGAGGCAAAGCACGCCAGGTGCTGCGCGTGACAGCCGATCGCGCTCATCACCAGCGCCAGGCCGCTGCGCTTCGGGTCGAGAATCCATTTCAGCCGGTTGCTCGCCGGGGCATCCTCGACCCGCGTCGCGAGCGGGCCCTGGATGTACTCGACCTGGACCAGGCGCACCGCGCCCAGCGTGCCGTCGGCGACCAGCCGCCTGGCGAGCCGGGTCATCGGATATGCCGAATAGGCGTGCGCGATCGCGTAGATCCTGCCGTTCCGGCGCGTGCGCGCGACCAGATCGCACGCCTGCGCGTAATCGTGCGTCACCGGCTTGTCGCCGACCACGTCGAGCCCGGCGTCCAGCGCGGCTACCGCATACGGGTAATGGGTGTCGTTCGGGGTCATGATCGCGACGGCATCGGCGCCGTCGGGACGCCGCTTCTCGTGGCCGATCATTTCGCCGACGTCGCCGTAGCTGCGCGCCGCGTCGAATCCCATCGTCACGCCGGCGCTGCGCGAGCGCGCGGCGTCGCTCGAGAACACGCCGCCGATCACGCGCCAGAAGCCGTCGAGTTCGGCGGCGCTCCTGTGCAGTTCGCCGATCCATGCGCCAGGGCCGCCGCCGACGATCGCCAGGTTCAGCGGACGTCCGAAGCGCGTACGTAGCTCGTTCATCGAGGGTTCCCCGTCTGGCCGGGCGGTGCGCGATCGCGGTCGCCATCGCTGGCCCGTGGTCCGGCTGCTAGAATGCCGCATTGTAATGGCGAGCGTCGCCGATTCCATGCGTCCCGTCGCGATTTTCCGTTTTTCTCCGACCGAAGGACCCGGCCGCTTCGGCGAGTGGCTCGACCGCAACGGCGTGCCGCGGCAATTGATCGCGCTCGACCAGGGCGACGCGGTGCCGGGCGATGCACGGGAGTTCGCGGGCATCGGCATGATGGGCGGCCCGATGAGCGCGAACGACGATCGCGCGTGGAATCCACCGCTGCTCGCGCTGTTGCGCCAGGCGGTCAGCGTCGGCGTTCCCATCGTCGGTCATTGCCTGGGCGGGCAGCTTTTCGCCAGGGCGCTCGGCGCCGGGGTCAAGCGCACCCGCACTCCGGAAATCGGCTGGGGCGAGGTGACGCTCGCCGATCCGGCTGCGATCGACTGGTTCGGCGGGCGCGACCGGTTCACGACCT
Source organism: Casimicrobiaceae bacterium (assembly GCA_050742615.1). Taxonomy (GTDB): domain Bacteria; phylum Pseudomonadota; class Gammaproteobacteria; order Burkholderiales; family Casimicrobiaceae; genus PALSA-1003. The sequence goes on from JBOIGD010000036.1 coordinate 14,661, forward strand.
TCCAGTGGCACTACGACGTTTTCGAATTGCCGCCCGGCGCGACCCGCGTCCTGACCAACGGTTTCAATCCGCAACAGGCGTACGCGCTCGGCAAGCACATCGGCTTCCAGTGCCACATCGAGATGACGCGCGAGATGGTCGAGACCTGGTGCCGCACCGGCGCCGACGAGCTTCCCGCGCATTCGAGCGGCGCGAGGCAGAGCCGCGACGACATCTTCGACGATCTCGATGCGCGGCTCGCCGCGCTGTCGCGCGTCGCCGACGACGTGTACGCGCGCTGGGCGCTGGGGCTCGCACGCTGATGCCGTCGATCCGGCCGCTGCCCGACCAGCTGATCAACCAGATCGCCGCCGGCGAAGTCGTCGAGCGCCCCGCCGCGGCGCTGAAGGAAATCCTCGAGAACAGCCTCGATGCCGGCGCCGCGCAGATCGACGTCGACCTGGGCGGCGGCGGCGTCAAGCTGATCCGCGTCGCCGATGATGGCGAGGGGATCGAACGCGAGGACCTGGCGCTGGCGCTGGCGCGGCACGCGACGTCGAAGATCGCGACCGCGAGCGACCTCGAGTCGATCGCGACGCTGGGCTTTCGCGGCGAGGCGCTGGCAAGCATCGCCGCGGTGTCGCGCTTGACGCTGTCCTCGCGCCTGCGCGGCAAAGCGCATGCCTGGCGCATCGAAGCCGACGGGGGCGAGGTCGGTTCGCCGCAGCCCGCGGCGCTCGCGAGCGGAACGACGGTGACGGTGCACGAGCTCTACTTCAACACCCCCGCGCGACGCAAGTTCCTGCGTACCGACGCTACCGAATTCGGCCATTGCGAAGAGGCGTTTCGCCGCGCGGCGCTGTCGCACCCCGACGTGGGCTTCACCCTGCAGCACAACGGAAGCGTCCGGCACCGCCTGCTGGCGCAGGGACGCCGCGCCCGCGTCGACGCGCTGCTGGGCGAGGCTTTCGCGGCGCATGCGGCGCCGGTCGACGAGCCCGGCCCGGGGCTCGATCTGGCCGGCTGGGTGGTGCGCCCGGCGTACGCGACCGCGACCCGCGAGGCACAGTACCTGTTCGTCAACGGCCGTTTCGTGCGCGACCGCATCCTGTCGCACGCGCTGCGCGAGGCGTTCCGCGACGTGCTGCATCACGACCGGCAGCCGGCGTACGCGCTGTGGCTGACCATCGAGCCGCGCATCGTCGACGTCAACGTGCATCCGACCAAGAGCGAAGTGCGTTTTCGCGACAGCGGCGCGATCCATCAGTTCGTGCGCCGCGCGGTCGAAAAGGCGCTGGCGGCCACCGCGGCCGAGCAACCGGCTGTGTCCGCCGCCGAACGCCTGGGCGTCGCCGCGGCGAGAATCCCGCCGATCGCGCGCTCGCCGGAAG
>JBOIGD010000037.1:0-5367 GCA_050742615.1 Casimicrobiaceae bacterium
CGCAGTATCCCATTGCGGCTTGGCCAGCAACCCGACCGCCTTTTCGGTGCCGACACGGCAGGGCGTGCACTGCCCGCACGATTCATGCGCAAAAAAGCGCATCAGGTTGAGCGCGGCGTCGCGCGCGCGGTCGTGCTGCGACAGCACGATGACCGCGGCCGAGCCGATGAAGCAGCCGTGCGGCTGCAGCGTATCGAAGTCCAGCGGAATATCCCCAAGCTTCGCCGGCAGGATGCCGCCCGACGCTCCGCCGGGCAGGTAGCCGTAGAACTGGTGGCCCGGCAGCATGCCGCCGCAGTACTCGTCGATCAGCTCGCGCACCGTGATTCCCGCCGGCGCCAGATGGACGCCGGGCTTGACGACGCGGCCCGACACCGAGAACGAGCGCAGCCCCTTGCGGCCGTTGCGCCCCTGCCCCGCAAACCACGCGCCGCCCTTCTCGACGATGTCGCGGATCCAGTACAAGGTTTCCATGTTGTGCTCGAGCGTCGGCCGCCCGAACAGGCCCACCTGCGCCACGTACGGCGGCCGAAGGCGCGGCATGCCGCGCTTGCCCTCGATCGACTCGATCATTGCCGACTCTTCACCACAGATGTAGGCGCCGGCGCCGCGGCGCAGATGCAGCGCCGGCAGTGCAGCCGGCGGATCGGCCTCGAGCGCCGCGATCTCGCGCTCAAGCACCGCGCGGCACGCGGCGTACTCGTCGCGCAGATAGATGTAGACGTCGGCGATGTCGGCCGCCCACGCCGCGATCAGCACGCCTTCGAGGAACCGGTGCGGGTCGCGCTCGAGATAGTAGCGATCCTTGAACGTGCCGGGCTCGCCTTCGTCGATGTTGACCGCCATCAGCCGCGGCGCGGGCTCGGCGCGGACGATCTTCCATTTGCGCCCGGCCGGAAAGCCGGCGCCGCCGAGTCCGCGCAAGCCCGATTCTTCCAGTGCCGCAGTGACCACATCGACCGTGCGCTCGCCGCGGATGCAGGCGGCAAAGGTCCGGTAGCCGCCTTGAGCGCGATAGGCGTCGAGGTCGACGTACGGCGGCAGCTCGGGCTCAGTCCGCCCCGTCGCGATCGCCGCCGCGATTTTTTCGGGGGTGGCCTCGTCGACCGGGTTGCGGCCGACGACCGCGGCCGGCGCGTGCTCGCAGCGGCCGATGCAGGGCGCGCCGACGACGCGCACGCCGGCGTCGCCCGCCTGTTCGACCGCGGCACGCAGCGCGTCGGCGCCGGCCATCTGGCAGGACAGCGTCTCGCAGACGCGCACGGTCAGCGGCGGGGGCGCCGCCTCGCCGTCGGCGATCACGTCGAAATGGTGGTAGAAGGTCGCCACCTCGTAGACCTCGGTGCGGGCGAGCTTCATCTCCTCGGCCAGCGCGACGACGTGCGCGCCGGAAATATGGCCGTAGTGGTCCTGGACGAGGTGCAGGAATTCGATCAGCAGGTCGCGACGGCGCGGCGCGGCGCCGAGCAGGGCGCGGATTTCGGCCAGCGCCTGCGGCTCGACCTGCCGGCCTTTCGGTTGCGCGCGCGCGCGCCTCTTGCGGTCGAGCGCCGAGGTGTCGACGACCGAGCGGTCGTTCATCGGAAGCCGTCTCCAGGGAGGCAACGCGCGATGGGGATCATGGCGTCAATCGAGAAAGTCGCAATGTTTTTCGATGTATGCGGCCAGGTCGAGCGAGTGCTGGCGCACCAGACGCTCGGCCAGCTCGGTGTCGCGCTTCTCCAGCGCCTCGATGATGCGCATGTGATCGATGATCGAGCGCGACGCGCGGTCGCTCTGCGAGATCGTCATGCGGCGAATCGCGCGCACGTGCAGGAACAGGTCGTCGATCGTCTTCCCCATCAGGTGCGATCCGGACAGGCGGATGATCGCCTGGTGGAACGCGATATTAGCGTCCGAATACTCGCTCAAGTGCTCGGCCGGCGTCGAATTGCGGAATTCGTCGAACATATGTCGCAGCGTTCCGATGTCCTGATCGGACGCATTGAGCGTGGCGAGCCGCGCCGCCATGCTTTCCAGCGCCGCCCACATCTCGATCATCTCGATGATCTGCTTCTTGGTCTTGCGCACGATGAACACGCCGCGGCGCGGCACGGTGCGCAGGAAGCCCTCCTGCTCGAGCAGCGTCATCGCCTCGCGGATCGGCGTGCGGCTGACACCGAGCGCCTGCGAAAGCTGCCGCTCGTCCAGACGCAGCTCCTCGCGATGCGCGTAGATGTCGGCGTCCATGATCGCCTGCTTGAGCGCCGAGTACGCCTGGTCGCGGAAGCTGACGTTGGTGTTCAGCGGCTGCAGCGTCAGCGTCGAGGTCGGCGGCGGCGACTGCGCTGCCGTTCGCGGCCGCGTTCGCAGCGCCTTGGCGGGTGCGTTGATCCCTGCTGACATCGTGATCCCGGTTGCCGCCGTCAGCCGGCCGTGTCCAACGGGTCGGCCGCGCCCCCGGATGGGGCCACATGGTGCGGCGCAACATCGCCTTTGAGCCCACCGGCACACGGTACGAATAGCCTCGTCGCGGACATGGCTGAACTCCCGATTGACTTTCGCTGATATACTGCATACGTTATGCCGAATACCTAAAAAAAGCCAGTCCATCCCCGGAGGCGAAGCCAGCCATGCCAGAAGCCAGCGCGAAGCCGGTAACCGCGTATTCGGCCGACTGGGAAAGACGCCGTTCCCGAGGACATCACGTAGAGCGCGAAGGCGCGGCGCTTAAGTCGCGCCTTTTTCTGATCGCGGGGTAAGACCATGGAGACATCGACCAAGGCGGCGGTCAAGCCGGCGACCACGACCGTCGAAGGCACGCCGAAAATCGCGAGTGGCGGCGAGACCATTGCCCAGTCGCCAGGAGAAACCGACGGCTTTCAGCTGGTCATCGACGCCCTGAAGCTGAACGGCATCGATACGATCTTCGGCCTGCCCGGCATTCCGATTACCGATTTCACGCGCAAGTGCCAGGCCGCAGGAATGCGCGTGATCTCCTTCCGCCATGAGCAGAATGCCGGGTACGCCGCGTCCATTGCCGGCTTCATGACGCAGAAGCCGGGCGTCTGCCTCACGGTATCCGCTCCCGGCTTTCTCAACGGACTGACGGCGCTCGCCAACGCCACGACCAACTGCTTTCCGATGATCCTCATCAGCGGCTCGAGCGAGCGCGAGATCGTCGACTTGCAGCAGGGCGACTACGAGGAGATGGACCAGCTCGCCATCGCCAGGCCGCACGCCAAGGCCGCGTTCCGGGTCCTGCATGCCGAGGACATCGGCGTGGGCGTGGCGCGGGCGATCCGTGCCGCGCTCTCCGGCCGTCCGGGCGGCGTCTATCTCGACCTGCCGGCCAAGCTGTTCCCGCAGACGATGGACGCGGCGGCGGGGAGGAGGTCGCTGATCCAAGTGGTCGATCCGGCGCCGCGTCAGATCCCGGCCGCGGACGCCGTGCAGCGCGCGCTCGATCTGCTCAGGGCAGCCCAGCGTCCGCTCATCATTCTCGGCAAGGGCGCGGCGTATGCGCAGGCCGATGCGAATATTCGCGCACTTGTGGAAAGGACCGGTATCCCCTACCTGCCCATGGCGATGGCCAAGGGCCTGCTGCCCGACACGCACGAGCAATCCGCAGCCGCAGCGCGCTCGTACGTGCTGCCGGAAGCCGACGTCGTGATGGTGATCGGTGCGCGCTTGAACTGGCTGCTTTCGCACGGCAAAGGCAAGACGTGGGGGGGCGCCAGTGCCAAGGAATGGGGCGGCCAGAAGTTCATCCAGATCGACATCTGGCCCCAGGAAGCGGACAGCAACGTGCGTATCGATGCGCCGGTTGTCGGCGACATCGGTTCGTGCATCTCGGCCATGCTCGCCGCGATGAAGGCCAATGAGGCAACTGCGGGATCGTGGCCTGCGCCGCCCGCCGAGTGGCTCAACGCGATTCGCGAACGCAAGACCAAGAACGTCGCGAAGATGGCGGAAGCGCTGGCGAAGAGCCCGATGCCGATGAACTTCCACAGCGCGCTGAACGTCGTGCGCGACATCGTCAAGGCGAATCCGGACGCCATCCTCGTCAACGAGGGCGCGAATGCACTGGACTTCACCCGCAGCATCGTGGACATGTACAAGCCGCGCAAGCGGCTGGACGTGGGCACGTGGGGCGTCATGGGCATCGGCATGGGCTTTTCTATCGCCGCGGCCGTGGTCAGCGGCGAGCAAGTAATCTCGGTCGAGGGCGACAGCGCCTTCGGTTTCTGCGGCATGGAAGTCGAGACGATCTGCCGCTACAACCTGCCGGTCTGCGTCGTGATCCTGAACAATAACGGCGTCTACCGCGGCGACGAAGTGAATCCTACCGGGGGACGCGATCCGTCGCCCCTGGTGTTCGTCAAGGGTGCGCGCTACGAGAAGCTGATGGAGGCCTTCGGCGGCGTGGGCGTGCTGGCCACGACGCCGACCGAGCTTCGCAACGCGATGGAAGAAGCGATCCGCGGCCGCTTGCCTACCCTGATCAACGCGGTCATCGACGAAAAGGCGGGCACGGAAAGCGGCCGCATCACGAGCCTCAATCCCACAGCGAAGAAGAAACCGTGACCGACTGCCGCGTTCGACTGTCGGTGATCGGCATCCGCACTGAAAAAAGCCGTGGCGCGCCGACGTTCAACGTAGACAGCCGCGTTCGACCGTCGGCGATCGGCATCGAGACTGAAGAAGGCTGTGGCGCGCCGACGTTCAACGCGGCGGCGCATCGGCAACAGATTAGGAACAGGCAACGACCATGAGCAAGGCGCTCGACGGAGTCCGCATTCTCGATTTCACCCACGTGCAGTCGGGCCCGACCTGCACGCAGCTTCTGGCGTGGTTCGGTGCCGACGTCATCAAGGTCGAGCGCGCCGGCGAAGGCGACATCACGCGCGGGCAGCTGCGTGACATTCCGGGCGTGGACAGCCTCTACTTCACGATGCTGAACCACAACAAGCGCTCGATCACCGTCGACGCGAAGCACCCGAAGGGCAAACAGATACTCGAGGCGCTGGTCAAGCGCTGCGACGTGCTGGTCGAGAATTTCGCGCCCGGCGCGCTCGACCGCATGGGGCTGACCTGGGAGCACATCAACAAGCTCAATCCGCGCATGATCGTCGCCTCGGTGAAGGGCTTCGGTCCCGGTCCGTTCGAGGATTGCAAGGTCTACGAAAACATCGCGCAATGCGCCGGCGGCTCGGCTTCGACCACCGGCTTCCGCGACGGTCCGCCGCTCGTCACCGGCGCCCAGATCGGCGACAGCGGCACCGGCCTGCATCTCGCCTTCGGCATCTGCTGCGCGCTGATCCAGCGTCATCGCACCGGACGCGGCCAGAAGGTGCTGGCGGCGATGCAGGATGGCGTGCTCAACCT
>JBOIGD010000038.1:0-16091 GCA_050742615.1 Casimicrobiaceae bacterium
GACGTGTTCAACGTGCTGCTGCAGGTGCTCGACGACGGCCGCATGACCGACGGCCAGGGGCGCACCGTCGACTTCAAGAATACGGTGATCGTGATGACCTCGAACCTGGGCTCGCAGATGATCCAGCAGATGTCAGGCGACGACTATGGCCTGATCAAGCTCGCGGTGATGGCCGAGGTGAAGTCGCATTTCCGGCCGGAGTTCGTCAACCGCATCGACGAGATCGTCGTATTCCACGCGCTGTCCGAAAAGGACATCGAGTCGATCGCCCGCATCCAGCTGCAATCGCTCGAGGCGCGGCTGGCCAAGATGGACATCCGGCTCGATGTCACGCCGGCCGCGCTGGCCAAGGTCGCGGAGGCCGGCTTCGATCCGGTCTACGGGGCGCGTCCGCTGAAGCGGGCGATCCAGCAAGAGATCGAGAACCCGCTGGCGACCGAAATTCTCGGCGGCACTTTCGCCGCCGGCGACACCGTGCACGTCGCGGAAAAATCCGGCAAGCTGGTCTTCGCCAAGCGCTGAGCGCCAGCTCCTCCCGCGCGCCGCGCCGCTTTCAGTAGTACGGCACCATCTGCCGGGCGCGCCGGGCGGACCAGCGTGCCGCGATACGCAGCGCGTGGCGCGCCAGCCACGCGCCGGCAGGGTGCCGCGGGCGTGCGCCTGCCAGCAGACGGAACCGCGAAGCGTCTTCGGCCGCGATCACCGTGCGTCCGCTGCGGTCGATCTCGAAGCGCATGCCGGGCATCAGCACGACGTCGCGTGGGTCGCTCTCCATCGTCACCCACAGGCAGCCGGTGTCGACGGCGATCGTCGTTCCTTCCGCGTTGTTAAGCACCAGCGATTCGCGCTGGGGCAGGCGCACGCGGCGCGCGCGTCGGGGGCTTGTCCGGTCGAACGGCATTTTGCTGTCTCCTAATCCATGCGTAAAATGCATGCAGCCGACGGTTGGCGGAAAGACCCGTCCGCGCGGCATGTGAGACCGAGTATCGGCGCCGTGGCGACCGCGCGCAAACGACTTTGCCGCATGTTACGCATGACGAAATGGAATGCATACGGCAACAGGGGCCTGGCTGGCCCAATCCGCCAGCGGCGCCGCGCCCGCCAGCGAGGCCCGATGCATAATGCGCATGCGAATATCGGCCACGATACCGAGCGGCCGCCGTCGCCTGCGGGGACGGCGGAAGCGGCGCGCTGCTCTCCGGAACCGGCGCCCGGCGTCGGCCGGCAGCATGAGGACCGAACATGGAAAAACCTGCCGGACCGAAACCGCGTGCGACCCCGCGACTGCCGTCGCTCGACCTGCTGAAAGGCTTCGAGGCGGCGGCGCGCCAGCTCTCGTTCACCCGCGCCGCGGAAGAGCTTTTCCTGACGCAGTCGGCGCTGTCGCGGCAGATGCAGACGCTCGAGGAACAGATCGGACTTGCGCTGTTCGAGCGGCGGCACCGCGAGCTGAGGCTGACCGATGCCGGCCAGATCCTGCAGGCGACCGCCAGGACGGTGCTCGAAGAGCTCGCGCAGGCGGTGGCCAAGATCCGCCGCGAGCAGACAGCGACGCCGTTGATCGTTTCGACCAACCAGCCGTTTGCATCGGTATGGCTGATTCCGCGACTGACCCGATTTCGCGCCCGGTATCCGACGGTGGACGTCTATATTTCCGCGGACAATCGCATCGTCGACCTGGATCGCGAGCGTATCGACCTTGCCGTGCGCTATTGCACCGAAGCGATGGCGCCGCCCGATTCGGTGCGCCTGTTCGGCGAGCGGCTGTTGCCGGTATGCAGCCCGGCGCTCGCGGCCGATCGCACGCGCCCGCTAAAGCATCCCTCGGACCTGGCGCGCCACGTGCTGCTGCACATCGACGACGAGCGCGGGCGCTTTCCCTGGCTCAACTGGTCGGTCTGGCTGGCGGCGAACGGCATCGACGAGATCACCTCGGCGGGGTCGCTGCGCTTCAATCATTTCGATCAGGTGATCCAGGCCGCGCTGGACGGCCAGGGAGTGGGCCTGGGCCGCGTCCCGCTGATCGACAGTCTGCTGGCGCAGGGGAAGCTGGTCGCGCCGTTTCGCAACCGGTTCGCGACGACGCGGGCGTATTTCATCGTGCGCGGGACCGTCGCCGCGCTGCGGCCCGAGGCGCAAGCGTTCATCGACTGGCTGATCGAGGAAGCGGCGGCGGAAACCGCGCTCGAGACGAAGGCTGCCGACAAGCCGCGGCGCAAGCCCGCGCGCCGGCGGACCGCGCGATGACGGCGGCCGCGGCCCATCCGGCGGACGACGCGCCGTCAGGCTGGATCGCGCGTTTCGCGCCGCTCGTTCCCCCGGGGTCGCGCGTGCTCGATCTCGCCTGCGGGCGTGGACGGCATAGCCGTTACTTCGCTGCGCGCCTGTGCGACGTCGTCGCGGTGGATCGCGATGCGCAGGCGCTTGCGGCGCTGGCCGGCGTCGCGCGGGTGACGACGATGGCCGTGGACCTGGAGGCCGGGCCCTGGCCGCTGGCGGGCGAGCGCTTCGACGCGATCGTCGTCGCGAATTACCTGCACCGGCCGCTGCTCGCCGCGCTGCTCGACGCGCTGGAGGCTCACGGCACTTGGCTGTACGAGACCTTCGCGGCCGGCAACGAGGCCTATGGGAAGCCGGCCAACCCGAACTTCCTGCTGTCGCCCGACGAACTGCTGATGCTGACGCGCGACCGGTTGACGGTCGTCGCGTTCGAGCAGGGTGTGGTCCATGGTGCGCGCTCCGCGGTGATGCAACGCATCGCCGCGGTCGGACGCGGCTGCCGCTGGCCGCCGCCGCTGCCCGGTGCGGGCGAAACGCCCGGTCCGGCCGTTGCGCGCTGACGCGGCGGCGCAAGGCGCTGGCACGACGCCGTGCGCCGGGCGATTCGGGTAAAATGACCCTTTTCCCGGATTGTCCTCGATGCTGACCGGAAGTTTCGTCGCGATCGCGACGCCGATGCAGCCCGGTGGCGCGCTCGATCTGCCGGCCCTGCGCAAGCTCATCGATTTCCACGCCGCCAACGGCACCGCCGGCATCGTCGTCGTCGGCACGACCGGCGAATCGCCGACGGTCAACTTCGACGAGCATTGCCTGCTGATCAAGACGGCCGTCGACCACGCGGCGGGCCGGCTGCCGATCATCGCGGGCACCGGCGCGAACTCGACGGCCGAGGCGCTGGCGCTGACCGAGTATGCGCACGGCGCCGGCGCCGACGCCGGGCTGTCGGTGGTTCCGTACTACAACAAGCCGTCGCAGGAAGGGCTGTACCGGCACTTCCGCACGATCGCGGAAAAGACGGATCTGCCGCTGCTGGTGTACAACGTTCCGGGCAGGACCGTCGCCGATCTCGCCAACGACACGGTGCTCCGCCTGGCGCTGCTGCCGGGCATCGTCGGCATCAAGGACGCGACCTCGGACCTCGTGCGCCATGTCGACCTGATGCAGCGGCTGCCGAAAGGCAAGCCTTTCGCCCTGCTTTCGGGCAACGACGACACGGCGCTCGCGTACATGTTGCTCGGTGGGCACGGCGTGATTTCGGTCACGGCCAACGCGGCGCCCCGCGCGATGGCCGACCTGTGCGCCGCGGCGCTGGCCGGAAAGCTCGAGGAGGCGCGGGCGATCAACGCGCGGCTGATGGGACTGCACACCAAACTGTTCGTCGAAGCCAATCCGATTCCGCTCAAATGGGCGCTGGCGGAAATGCGTATGATCGGGCCCGATATGCGGCTGCCGTTGACGCCTCTGGCCGCTCAATATCACGACACCGTCCGCGCTGCTCTCAAGCGCGCGGGCTGTCTGTAGGAGATTTCGCATGCATTGTTTTTCCCTGACGCGGCGCCTGCCGCGTGTCGCGCTGGCCGCCGCCATACTGGTCGCCGCGCTGCTGTCCGGCTGCGAGTCGATGACGTTCTCGATGGGCAAGAAGACCGAATACAAGTCGGCCGGCTCGGCGCCGTCGCTCGAGGTGCCCCCGGATCTGACGACCCCTAACTACGATGACCGCTATCAGGTGACGACCGCCTCCGGCGCGGCGGCGGCGCGCACCGCGCCGCGACCGAGCGAGGTGCTGCCCGGCAATCCCGATGCTCATCTGGCGCGCGCCGGCAGCGAGCGCTGGCTGGTCGTCAAGGCGAGCCCGGAAGCGGCCTGGACGGCCCTGAAGGAATTCTGGATCAAGAACGGCTTCGTGCTCGCCGTGGAGCAGCCGGCGCTGGGCATCATGGAAACCGACTGGGCCGAAAGCCGCGCCGACAAGCCCGAGGGCTGGTTCCAGCAGTTCGCGAACAAGTACGTCAGCTTCATGGTGGATACCTACAAGCGGGACAAATTCCGCACACGGATCGAGCGAGGGAGCGAGCCTGGCACGGTCGAGATCTACATCAGCCACCGCGGCTCGGAGCAACGGCCGATGAAGACCGGGCAGGGCGGATCGCCGGAAGACTGGACGTGGACGCCGTCGCCGCCGAATCCGCAGCTCGAAGCGGAATTCCTCGAGCGTCTGATGGTCGCCCTCGGGACGCCGGCCCAGGCGGCCACCCAGGCGATCGCCGCGGATGGCAAGGCCGCTGAGCGCGCGCGAATCGACAAGAACACCGACGGCGTCAAGCTCATTGTCGACGACACATTCGACCGGGCGTGGCGCCGCGTGGGCCTCGCACTCGACCGTACCGGCTTCACCGTCGTCGACCGCGACCGCTCGAAGGGACTCTACTTCGTCCGGTATGCCAATCCCGATCTCGAGAAGAAAAAACAGGAAGGATGGCTGGCCGATGCGCTGGCCAAACTGCAGTTCTGGAAGACCGCGCCGGTCGACAAGCCCGAGCAGTACCGCGTCGTCGTGACCCAGGCCGACCCGCGCAGCGTGGTCACCGTGCAGGATCCGGACGGCGCGCTCGACCGCACGCCGAACAGCGAGAAGATTCTTGCGCTGCTCAAGGACCAGCTGAAGTGACCGGCTGATCCGTGCGATTCGCCTGTCTCGGCAGCGGCAGCGAGGGCAACGGCCTGCTGGTCGAAGTCGGCGCGACGCGCGTGCTGATTGATTGCGGCTTCGGCGTTCGCGACACGGTCGCGCGGCTGGCGCGGCTCGGCGTGGCGCCGGAGGCCGTCACGGCGATCGTCGTCACACACGAGCACGGCGACCACATCGGCGGCGTCGGCGCCTTTGCGGCGCGCTACCGGACGCCGGTCTGGCTGACCTTCGGCACGTTGAGCTCCGTCGCCGAGCGCTTCGCCGCGCTGCCGCACGTGTGCGGTTTCGACAGCCATGATCGATTCGCGATCGACGACATCGAGGTGAGCCCTTTTCCCGTGCCACACGATGCGCGCGAGCCGGTGCAGTTCGTCTGCTCGGACGGGCGGTGGCGGCTCGGCGTGCTGACCGATCTGGGCATCTCGACCGCCCACGTCGAAACGAGCCTGTCGGGCTGCGACGCCCTGGTGCTCGAATGCAATCACGATGTCGCGATGCTGGCCGACGGCGATTACCCGTACGCGCTGAAGCAGCGCATCGCCGGCAAGCAGGGACACCTGGACAACGACGCGGCCGCGGCGCTGCTGGCTCGCCTTGACAATTCCCGGCTCAAGCATCTGTTTGCCGCGCACTTGAGCCAGCACAACAACCGGCCCGACCTCGCGCGAGCCGCTCTCGCCGGTGCCGTCTGCTGCGCGCCCGACTGGATCGGCATCGCCGACCAGCACGACGGGTTTGGCTGGCGGGAATTCATCTAGGAACCGGCATGGAAAAACGTCAGCAGCTCTATCGGGGCAAGGCCAAGACGGTGTACGCGACCGACGATCCGGCGCTGGTGATCATGCATTTTCGCGACGATACCAGCGCTTTCGACGGGACCAAGGTCGCCCAGCTCGCGCAGAAAGGCGAAACGAACAACAGGATCAATGCGTTCATCATGGGCAAGCTGGCCGAGGCCGGCATCGCCACCCATTTCGTGCGCGTGCTGAACGAGCGGGACACGCTGGTTCGGGCGCTGAAGATGATTCCGGTCGAATGCGTCGTGCGCAACGTCTGTGCCGGCTCGATGGCCAAGCGCTACGGCATCGCCGAAGGCACGCGTCTGGCGGAGCCGATATTCGAGTTTTTCTACAAGAGCGATGCGCTGCACGACCCGCTGGTCAACGACGACCATGTCCGTGTGCTCGGCTGGGCCAGCGTGCAGGAGATCGCCGAAATGAAGGCGTTGACGCACCGGGTCAACGCGGTATTGCGGCCGCTTTTCTCGAGCGCAGGTATCGATCTCATCGACTACAAGCTCGAATTCGGTCACGCGCTCGGCGCGGCGCAGGGCCCGCTGCTCCTCGGCGATGAATTCACGCCCGACGGTTGCCGGCTCTGGGATCACGCGACGCAGGAAAAACTGGACAAGGATCGCTTCCGGCGCGATCTTGGCGAGGTCATCGACAAATATCGCGAAGTGGCGCGCCGGATCGGCGCGCCACTCTGAGCCGCTACCGGACTTTTGCGGCGCGTTTTGCCCGCGCCGCCCGGTCTGGCGCTTGCAAAAAAAGACCGGCCCGAAGGCCGGTTTTTTGGCAAGCGGTGAATCCGGATTATTTCTTGGTCGTGTCGGCGGGAGCAGGCTGCGCCTTCATCGCCGCATCCTTCGTGGCGTCCTTGGCAGAATCCATCGCGGCGGTGCCCGAGGTCTTGGCGGAGTCCATCGCGGCGGAGCCTGCGGCCTTGGCGGCGTCGGTTGCCGATTGCCCTGCCTGCATCGCCGCAGTGCCCGCGTCCTTGGCGGCCGTCGCGGCCTTGTCGGCTGCTTCCTTTGCCGCGGTGGCCGCCTGGTCGGACGCGGCCTTGGCGGCATCAGCCGCCGACTTGCCATTGTCGCCACAAGCGGTCAGCGCGACGGCCAACGCAGCGGCGAATAACACGGACTTGTTCATTGCGTTCCCCTACTCGAGTTAAGAAAAAGTGGAAATTCGGCAGTAAAAAATTCGGTGATGAAAATCGGCTTCCGCAGACGGCCGATCCAAGCATTTCGGCAGGATAAACGGAGGTGCAACCGACATCGGTGATCCTAGCACAATTAGCAATAAATTCATAGGGCTCCCGCGCCGCAGCAAACGCGCGTTCCCCATGCGGGCCGCCGTTTCAGAGCCCCAGCACCGTGCCCGCGAGTCCCGGCTGTCCGGTGGCCCAGATCTCGTCGAAGCGGTTGGCCAGCAGCTGTGTCTGCTCCGGCTGATCGATGCCCAGCGCAGCGCGCGGCTGATCGAAGTGGAAGCGGTGCAGATAGTGCGCGCCGTCGACGATCAGCAGCGGATCGGTCGCAACCCTGGCTTCGGCCCCGGTCTGGTAGATCGTCAGGGCGTGTCCGTAATTGCGCAACAGATTCAGGATGTGCGAACACGATCCTTCCAGATAGCGCATGTCGTGCACGATGATTTCGAGTCGACGGCCGCGAGCCTGTCGCAGAAATGTCGCCAGCCGCTCGGCGCGACCTGCGCTGCTCCATCCGGTCTGCGAAAGGTCCTGGTCGAAGACGCGGATGTGCTGTCTCGCCAGCGCGATCAGTTCGTCGATCGCCTGCGCCTGCTCGGCCAGCGTGCGGAGCTCGACCAGACGCGGCCCGCCAGCAGGTTCAGCCGGCGTCTCGTTGGGCACAGCGGCCTGCCTCAGCCAAGGTGTACGAAGCCATCGCAATACCATCGATAGAGCAGCGCGGCAGGTTCGGCACCTCCGTCGGTGCCGGCGCCCAGTGTGCGCGCATTCGCCAGCAGCGCCAGCGCGCGTGCTCCGGTCCGCGGCCAGGCAAACGCCGTGCCGTTGATGAAAATACGTCGCTCATCGTATAGCAACTGCGTGCGCGCGTCCAAACGCACGCCGCGCCGCGCGCGCGCCGCGGCGAATGCGCGTGGCGGCAGCGGCCGCGCCGGCGCGGCGAAGAACACGTGCGCCTTGGGCTCGGTCAGATGGCAGCCGAGAAACGTGCCGGCGCTCGCCCGGGTCCAGCGGATACGGGCGAGCGCCGCGGCGCATTGCGCGCGCATCGCGGCGCCGATGCGCGCCGGCTCGCGCGTGGGCCGCAGATCGGGATCGGCATAGCGGCCGTCGAGCGCCATGTCGTCGCGCAGCCAGTCGAGAAACGCCGTCGCGAGCTGCTGTGCCGACGGCGCGCGAAACCCGATCGAGTAGGTCGTGCACGCATCCAGCGCGACGCCGTCGTGCGCGCAGTCGGGCGGCAGGTACAGCATGTCGCCCGGCCCGAGCGTCCACGCGTGCTCCGGCCGAAAGCGCGCGAGTATCTTCAACGGCAGTCCCGGCTTCAGCGCGAGATTGCGCTGGCCGCTCGTGCGCCAGCGGCGCCGTCCGTCTCCCTGCAGCAGAAAGACGTCGTACGAATCGAAATGGGGCCCGACACCGCCGCCCGGGGCGGCGTAACTGACCATCAGATCGTCGAGCCTCGCGTACGGAATGAACGCGAAGCGGCGGAGCAGGGCGTCGGCCGCGCGAACGTGCAGGTTGACGCCCTGGACCAGCAGCGTCCATCCGCGCCCCGGCAGCGTCCTGAAATCGGCGGCGCGAAAGGGTCCGTGCGTGAGAGACCAGCGAGCGCGCTCGCGCAGGACGAGCCTCGATTCGACGTCGTCGCGGCCGGCAATCCGGATGAGCTCGGCGCGCGACAGCAGCCCCTCGAAGCCCGGAATCGCATCGCGCACGAGCAAGGCGCGTTTCTGCCAGTGCCGGCGCAGGAACGCCGCCGGGGTCAAGCCTCCGAGCGGGGTGCGATCGGCGGTGCCGGCCATCGCGCGATTATAGCGGCCGCCCGCGGGCGGAGGACGGCGCCCCGCTTGCGGTACCATTCACGATTTCGCGCCGGCAGCCGTCCGCCCACGCGTCCCGTTCAACCGACCCTGCCGCCGATGAATATCTTCTCGAACACCGTCGTCACGCTGACCTACACGCTGTTTTCCGCCGGCGGCGAGCTGATCGAGCAATCGGCGCAGCCGATCAGCTATCTGCACGGCGGGCATCAGGGCATCTTCCCGAAGGTCGAGGCGGCGCTGGCGCAGAAGAAGGCCGGCGACCGGGTTTCGGTGACGCTCGAGCCGGAAGACGGGTTCGGCGAATACGACGCCGACCTGGTCCGCGTCGAGCCGCAGGACCGTTTTCCGCCGGAAATCAAGGTGGGCATGCAATTCGAAGGGCAGGCGGAGGGCGACGACCAGAGCGGCATCGTCTACACGGTCACCGACATCGCCGACGGCAAGGTCGTCGTCGACGGCAACCATCAGCTTGCCGGGCAGCGCCTGCGCTTCGATTGCACGATCATCGACGTGCGACCGGCCACGTCGGAGGAGATGGCGCACGGTCACGTGCACGGCGCGCACGGCCACCACCACTGACGATGCCGGATCCCGGGCGGCGCCCGGCCGAGTTCAGGGATCCTCGGCGAGCCGCTTCAGCTCGTAAACGAGCTCGTGGGCGTCGCGCGGCGACAGCGCGTCGGGCTCGACCGCCGCCAGCCGGTTGCGCAGCGTCGAGTAATCGGGCACCGCGTCGACGCCTTGCGGCGCGGTCGCGAACAGGTCACCGTCGCCGCGCGCGCTGAAGCGGTCGAGGCGCGCGAGGTGTGTTCGCGCGGCCCGCACCACCGCGGCCGGAACGCCGGCAAGCCGCGCCACCTGCAGTCCGTAGCTCTGGTTCGCCGGCCCCTCCTCGACCGCATGCAGGAACACGATGCCATCCTTGTGCTCGACGGCGTCGAAGTGGACGTTGGCGCAGCCGTCGAGCTCGGCCGGCAGCGCGGTCAGCTCGAAATAGTGCGTCGCGAAGAGCGTCAGGCACCGGTTGCTCAGCGCGAGCTCGCGCGCGATGGCCCACGCCAGTGCCAAGCCGTCGAAGGTCGACGTGCCGCGGCCGATTTCATCGATCAGGACCAGGCTGCTGGGCGTCGCGCGGTTCAGTATGTACGCGGCTTCGGTCATCTCGACCATGAACGTCGAGCGGCCGCCGGCCAGGTCGTCAGCGGCGCCGATGCGCGTATGGATGGCGTCGAGCGCGCCGATCTCGGCGTCCGCGGCGGGAACGAACAATCCGCTGTACGCCAGCAGCGCGATCATCGCCGCCTGCCGCATATACGTCGATTTGCCGCCCATGTTGGGCCCGGTGACGATCAGCATGCGGCGCGCCGGTCCCAAGGCCAGGTCGTTGGGAATGAAGTGCTCGACCTGGCCCGCGACGACCGGGTGGCAGCCGCCCCTGATCGCCAGCATCGCCGCGCTGCTGAAGCGCGGCCGCGTCCAGCGCAGCGCCGCCGCCTGCGCGGCGTGCGTCGCGAAAACATCGAGCGACGCCAGCGCGATCGCCGCGCGCTGCAGCGCACCGATCGCCGGCTCCAGCGCGGCGACGATCTCCTCGAACAGGCTGCGTTCGCGGGCAAGCGAACGCTCCTGCGCCGACAGCGCCTTGTCCTCGAAGGTCTTCAGTTCGGGCGTGATGTAGCGCTCGGCGTTTTTCATCGTTTGCCGCCGGCGGTAGTCGTCCGGGATGCGCTGCACGTTGGCGTTCGACACCTCGATGTAGAACCCGTGCACGCGGTTGTATTCGACCTTGAGGCTGGCGATGCCGGTACGCGCGCGCTCGCGTGCCTCCAGGTCGACCAGGAAGGCGCCGCAGTTGTCCTGGATCGCGCGGAGCTCGTCGAGCTCGGCGTCGTAGCCGGCGGCGATCACGTTGCCCTCGCGCACCGCCGCGGCGGGCTCGGCCGCGATCGCGTGCTCGAGCATCTGCGCCCAGCGCACGTCGACCATAAGGTCTGCCGCGGCCTCGGTGAGCAGCGGCACGCGCGAATCGCCGAGCACCGCGACCAGCGGCGGCAGGCGCTGCAGCGTGTCGCGCAGCCCGGCGAGGTCGCGCGGCCTGGCCGAACGAAGCGCTATGCGCGATGCGATGCGCTCGATGTCGACGGTGGTCTTGAGCGCGCTGCGCAATGCGCTGCTCGACTGAGGCGCCGCCGCAAGTTCCGCGATCGCGGTGTGGCGCGCCGCCGCCGCGCCCTGGTCGCGCAGAGGATTGGTCACCCACGCTCGGAGAAGGCGGCTGCCGGCGCCGGTGGCGCAGCCGTCCAGCAGCGAATAGAGCGTCGGGGCGGGATCGCCGCGCAGCGTTTCGGTGATCTCCAGGTTGCGCCGCGTCGCCGCGTCGAGCGCCAGGTGGTCGGCATCGCGCTCGACCGACAGCGTGCGCACGTGCGCCAGCGCCGCCTGCTGGGTGCCCTGCGCGTACTCGAGCAAGGCGCCCGCCGCGGCAACGGCGAGCGGCGCGTCATCGGCGCCGAACGCCGCGAGATCGCGGGTGCCGAACTGCGCGCACACGCGTCGCATCGCGGCGCCGTGGTCGAAGCGCCACGGCGGCAGCGCATGCGCGGGCGTGCCGGCGCGTGTCGCCGGGTCGCTGCCTTCGGCGTGCAGGATCTCGCTGGGCTCGAGGCGATCGAGCAGCGCGGCAAGCTCGCGCAGCGGCACGTCGCGCAGATGCAACCGACCGCCGGCAAGGTTCAGCCAGGCGACGCCGGCGCGTGCCGCCGTGGCGTGAATCGCTACCAGCAGGCAATCGCGCTTGCCGTCCAGCAGCCCCGCGTCGGTGAGCGTCCCCGGCGTGACGATACGGGTGACCCTGCGCTCGACCGGCCCCTTGGCGGTCGCCGGGTCGCCGATCTGGTCGCAGATCGCGACCGAATGGCCGAGGCGCACCAGGCGGGACAGGTATTGCTCGACGGCATGGTACGGGACGCCCGCCATCGGAATCGGCGCGCCGGCCGATTGCCCACGCGCGGTCAGCGTGATGTCGAGCAGCGGCGCGGCCCGCTGCGCGTCGCCGTGGAAGAGCTCGTAAAAGTCTCCCATCCGGTAGAAGACGAGCTTGTCCGGATGTTCGCCCTTGATGCGCAGGTACTGCTGCATCATCGGCGTGTGCGCCGCCAGGGCCCCGGCGGGCGATGCCACGATCGACGTCGGAGGATTCGGCAAGGGTCGTCCCGGGCGGGGCGGCCGGCCTCGTCAGTTGTCCTCGACGACGACGCCGGCCAGCGCGGCCCCCGGTCCGACGACGTAGACCGTATAGAGCTTGCCACCCAGCAGTGTCACCGCCGGCAGCTTGAGGCTGGTCTGGCTCGATCCGCTGACGTTGAAGTCGAGCTCGTAGACCGTGCCCGCGGTTGCGTCGGCATCGAGCTCCACCCCCGGCGAGGCCGTGTTCATCACCAGCCCCGACAGCCGCTTGCTGAAATTGACGAAGACGTCCAGCGCCGGGACGTCGCTGGAGCTGTTGACGAATCGCACCCGCGCGCGACCGACCGCCGGCGGGAAATTCACGTCGCTGTACACCGTTGCCACGAGCGCGCCGGCGGGTCCGGTGAACGTGATCGTGGAATCGGTCGCCGGCGCCAGCGTCGGCGCGAGCGTCAGCAAGGTCGCGCCGGGCGTCGCCGTCGCCTCGACGGCCAGCGTGCGCGTTCCGGCGCCGGTCGTCTGGTAGCTTGACGCGCCCGCGTACGGGATGTTCGACAGCGCCAGGTCCTGATCGACGAAGACATTCAGCGGCGAGCTTACCGATGAGCCGTTGACTACCTTGAACCGGGCGAGCCGGCTGTTGCCGATCGAGCCGGTGCCGGTGTCGTCGATGTTCAGGATCGCGAGGTTGACCAACGCGCTGCTTCCCCGCGAATAGACGACCGCGTCGACCTGCGCGCGCTCGGCGAAAGGCGCGGAGGCATCGTAGATCACCTGCTTGCTGTTGGCCGCGGTGACGCGCACCTCCCTGTTGCCAGCGGGCAGATTGACGAATGTGCTGCTCGCGCCGAAGGCGACGGCGGCGATGTTCGGCGACACGCTGTTGAGGTCCTCGCCCGGTGGCGTGACATAGACGTCGACCAGGATGTTGTTGCTCGCACCGTTGATCACCCGCAGCGCGAACATCCCGGCGCCCGGGTCGACGGTCAGCGTGTCGTTGACGATGATGGCATTGGCCGCGCTGATCGCACCGAACGCAACGTAGGTGTAGAGGGTGTCCGCGACAAAGGTCGACGTCGTGTCGAGGGCGTTGGTCGAGGCGCCGGCCACGCTGACCTGCACTTCCCGGATTCCGGCGTCGATCGACTGGTACTGCGTCATTGCCTCGAAGCCGAGCCCGGTGACGAACGACTTGCTGTCGAACGTGACGTTCAGCGGCCCGGAGGCGTTGGGGATGACGTTGAGCACGCGCATCTGGCCGTGCGTGCTGCCGTTGCTGACCCCTTTGCCGGTGTTGCAGCTGCCCAGCGCGAGCGACAGCGCACACGACAGGACGAGGGCAAATGGGTGCACGCGCATGTCTGCTCCGGATCAAAGAACTCGTTCAGCCGCCGCGCCCGGCGCTTTGCCGCCCCTGGGCCTTGCCGCGGGCGAAGTCACGCCTGCCCCGCCCGGAGAACCCTGCATCATCGCTGCATCGCCGGTGCTCGGGCGGACCCGAAGCGCGGCGCCCGCATGCGCGGCAATGCGGGCGGGCGCCGTTAGTTGTCCTGCGCAACCGTCCCGCGCAGGCTGCTGCCGGGCCCGGTCAGATAGATCGTATACGTATGGCCCGCGGTGAGCAGTACGGCCGGCAGCTTCAGCAGCGGTGCCGTCGTGCCGGCCAGGTTGAAATCGAACTCGTAGTTGGTTCCGGTCGCGGCGGCGGCAGTCAGGTCGAAATAGGCCGAAGCCGTATTGGCGGCGAGCCCCGAAACCTGCTTGCTGAAGTTGACGAACACGTCGAACGACGCGACGTCGGCCGACGTGTTGACGACCCGTACGGCGGCCGCCCCCGCCGGCGGAGGCAGGTTGTTGTCCGGCAGCACGACCGCGTTCAACGCGCCGGCGGTGCCGGTGAACGCGATCGACGTGTCGGTCGCGGGCGCGAGCGTCGTGTCGAGCCTCAGCAGCGACGCGCCCGGCGTCGTCGTCGCTTCCACGCTGAAACTGTGCGTGCCCGCGCCGGCTCGCTGGTAGTTCGACACGCCCGTGTAGGGTATGTTGGACAGCTGCAGACTGCCGTCGACGAGCACGTTCAGCGGCGAGGTCGCCAGCGATGCGTTGACCACCTTGTACTGGGCCAGCAGGTTGTCCACCAGAGCGCCGGTGCCCGTGTCGTCGTGCCGCAGCAGGATCGCGTTGACCAGCTTGCCGCTGCCTTTGCCGAAGGCGACGACGGAGGCGCCCGAATGCACGGCGAACGTCTCCGGCACCGAGTCGTAAATCACGTCCTTCGTGCCCGCCGGCGTAATGCGCATCTCGAAGTTGTTGCCTATGGCGATCGGCGTGAATACGCCCGCCGCGCCGTAGGCAACGCTGGCGACGCTGGGTGCGGTCGCACTCAAGTCCGCGCCCGGCGCGGTGACGTAGAGGTCGAGCGGCCCGGGCCCGGCCGCGGCGTTGATGAAGCGCAGCGCGAAGAATCCGTTACCGGGATCGTTGAACGCGTCGGAGATCAGTACCGAGGCGACCCCCGTCTGCGGTCCGAAGACGATGTAGGTGTATTTCGTATTGGTGCTGACGTTGAGGCTGGTGTTGACCAGCGAGGTCGAGGCGCCGGTCACGCCGACGGTGAAGGCCTGCGTCCCGGAATCGATGCTCGCGTACGGAGCCGTCGCCTGGAAAGCCAGGCCGGTGACGACCTTTTTTTCATTGACGGTGACGTCGAGCGCGCTGGCCTGCGAGAACGCGTTGACCACGCGCATCTGCCCGTTACCCTGGTTGTTGCTGTTCTTGCCGCACCCGGTGAGGATCAGCGACGTCAGGCACAGGACGGCTAGCAGGGTACGCGGGATCGACATGGGGTTCTCCGTCAGACGGGGGGCGGCGGTTGGGACCGACGCGGCGAGACGCGCTGATTATAAGGCCATGCGCCGGATGGCGGGGACGGCGTGCAATGGACGGTTACAAGTAGGGGCGGTAACGGACGGGCGGGCGCAAAGCGTCACGCGTTTCGCGTGCCGCGATGACCCGTGCCACCCGCGGCGAGCGGCTCCCGCAGCGCAAGCGCCGCGGGCAAAGTGGTCGGGGTGAGAGGATTTGAACCTCCGGCCTCTACGTCCCGAACGTAGCGCTCTACCAGGCTAAGCTACACCCCGACGGGTCGCCGTGCTGCCGCATCCGAGCAACGGGCAGAGCGCCCGTCAAAACGCGCGCGTCACCGCGAAAGCGGCCAATTCGAGCAGGATTTCGCGGCAAGTCGAAGGCGGCAATGCGGCCAGACACAGAGCCGCCTGCGCGCTTTCCGCTTCGGCGCTGGCGCGCGTGTAGTCGAGCGCGCCGGTGCGCTGCAATGCGGCCAGCACCGGGCGAAAATCGGCGAGTCCGCCGGCCTTGACCGCGCCGCGAATCAGCGCCGCCTCCTCGGGCGAGCCGATCGCCAGCGCGCGAATCAGCGGCAGGGTCGGCTTGCCTTCGGCGAGGTCGTCGCCCAGGTTCTTGCCGATCGCGGCATGGTCTCCCGTGTAGTCGAGGACGTCGTCGATCAGCTGGAATGCGGTGCCGAGGTGTATCCCGTAGTGTGCGAGCGCGTGCTCCCTCGGCGAGTCGGCGCCGCCGAGCACCGCCCCCAGACGCGCCGCCGCTTCGAACAGCTTGGCCGTCTTGCGCCGGATCACGTCGAGGTAGGTTTTCTCGTCAATTTCGGGATTGCCCGAGTTCAGGAGCTGCATCACTTCGCCTTCGGCGATCACGTTGGTCGCTTCCGAGAGGATCTGGAACACCCGCATGTTGTCGACGGTCACCATCAGCTGGAAAGCACGCGAGTACAGGAAGTCCCCGACCAGAACGCTCGCGGAGTTGCCGAAGATCGCGTTGGCGGTGTCGTGGCCCCGGCGCAGCGCCGATTCGTCGACGACGTCGTCGTGCAGCAGCGTCGCCGTATGGATCATCTCGATGACCGCCGCCAGCGTATGCTGCTGCGGCCCGCGATGGCCGCAGGCCTGCGCGACCAGCAGCAGCAGCGCCTGGCGCAGCCGCTTGCCGCCGCCGGAGATGATGTGCTCGGCGATCCGGCGGATCAGCGCCACGTCCGAATGCAGCGCCTCGCGCAGGACGCGATCGACGGCCTGCAG
>JBOIGD010000039.1:0-4636 GCA_050742615.1 Casimicrobiaceae bacterium
ATCTTGCGGAAATTCTCGCGAATCCGGTCGGCGATCACGACCGATTCGTTGACCGAATATCCGAGCACCGCCAGCACCGCGGCGAGCACCGGCAGCGAGAATTCCCACTGGAACAGCGCAAAGAAGCCGAGAATGATGATCACGTCGTGCAGGTTCGCGACGATCGCCGACACCGCGAAGCGCCACTCGAAACGCAGCGCGAGATAGGCGACGATGCCGAAGCTGACCAGAAGCAGCGCCAGCGCGCCGTTTTCGTAGAGCTCCTTGCCGACCTGCGGGCCGACGAATTCGACGCGCTGCTGCGAGACGCTGGAGTCGTCGGCGCGGAGCTCCGCCATCACCCGCTCGGACAGCTGCGCCGTCGAGACGCCTTCCTTCAGCGGCAGCCGGATCAGCGCGCTGTTGGCGCTGCCGAAGCTCTGGACGGCGAACTCGCCGAGATTCAGCTTGTCGATGGTCGACCGGACGCGCGGCAGGTCGGCGGCGTGCGGGTAGGCGATCTCGATGACCGTCCCGCCACGGAAATCGACGCCGAGATTGAGCCCGCGGGTCGCGAGGAAAAATACTGCCAGCACGAAGGTGACCAATGAAATCACGTTGAACACCAACGCGTGCTTCATGAACGGGATGTCGTGTTTTATCCTGAAGAATTCCATCGTCGCTCTCTACCGTCCGTTCACTTGGCGCTCAGGTGGCCGGCTTCCAGATCTGCCCGATCGAGATCTGCTCCAGTTTCTTGCGGCCGCCGTAGACCATCGCGACCAGGCCGCGCGAGACGAAGACCGCGCTGAACATCGATGTCATGATGCCCAGGCAATGGACGACCGCGAAACCGCGCACCGGACCGCTGCCGAAGATCAGCAGCGCGAGGCCCGCAATCAGGGTCGTCACGTTCGAGTCCAGAATCGTGTTCCACGCTCGCTCGTAGCCGGCCTGGATAGCCGCGTGCGGCGTGTCCCCCCAGCGGAGCTCCTCCCGTATGCGTTCGTTGATCAGCACGTTGGCGTCGATCGCCATGCCCAGCGTCAGCGCCACTGCGGCGATGCCGGGCAGCGTCAGCGTCGCCTGCAGCATCGACAAGATCGCGATCAGCAGCAAGAGGTTCACCGCCAGCGAAATCGTCGATATGATGCCCATCAGCATGTAGTAGGCGCAGATGAAAACGGCGAGGACGACGAAGCCGTACAGTACCGAATCGAAGCCCTTTTCGATGTTGTCCTTGCCGAGCGACGGGCCGACGGTGCGCTCCTCGACGATCTCCATCGGCGCCGCCAGCGCCCCGGCGCGCATCAGCAGCGCGATGTCGTTGGCTTCCCGCGTGTTCATGCGGCCGCTGATCTGCACCCGGCCGCCGCCGATCTCCTCGCGAATCACCGGCGCGGTGATGACCTCGGCCTTGCCTTTCTCGACCAGCAGGATCGCCATGCGCTTACCGACGTTCTCGCGCGTGAGCTCCTTGAAGATGCGCGCGCCGGCGTTGTCCAGATTGACGTGGACCGCCGGCTCGTTGGTGCGTCCGTCGAACCCGGGTTGCGCGTCGCTGATGCGGTCGCCGGTCAGCACCACCTGCCGCTTGATCAGGATCGGCGCGCCGCTGGGCTCGGTGAGCTTGTCGTCTCCGAGTGGCACCTGGCCGGACTGCGCCATCTGCTGCGCGGTTGGATCGTCGTCGACCATACGGATTTCCAGCGATGCCGTGCGGCCGATGATGTCCTTGGCGCGCGTCGTGTCCTGCACGCCCGGGAGCTGCACGACGACGCGGTCGGCTCCCTGCTGCTGGACGATCGGCTCGGCGACGCCGAGCTCGTTGACCCGGTTGCGCAGGATGGTGATGTTCTGCTGGACGGCACCCTCTTGGATGCGCTTCTGCGCCTCGGGCTTGAGCCCGCCGACGAGCTTGAAGTCGCTGCCGCCGTCGACGTTGTTGAGCAGCAGATCGGGAAAGGTATTGGCGATTTCGTTGTAGGCCTTGTTGCGCTCGGCGACGTCGCGAAAGCGAACGGCGACGTTCTGTCCTTCCTTTGCGATGCCGGAGTACAAAACCTTCTTCTCGCGCAACAGCGAGCGGATGTCGGTCAGGTAGCGATCGGCTGCCTTGTCCAGCGCCGCCTTCATGTCGACCTGCAGCAGGAAGTGGACGCCGCCGCGCAAGTCGAGGCCGAGGTACATCGGCAGCGCGCCGATCGACGCCAGCCAGCGCGGCGACGTCGAGAGCAGATTCAGCGCCACGATGTAGTTGTCGCCGAACTTCTGTTGCAGCACGTCTCTCGCCTTGAGCTGCGTGTCGGGATCGGGCAGGCGGACCTTGACGCCGGTGCTGTCGAGCAGGGCCCCGGAGTAGCTGACATTGCCCGCCTTGAGCGCATCTTCGACCGTCTGCAGCGTGCCGGTGTCGATCCTGACGTTGGACTTGCTGGTGGAGACCTGGACCGCCGGAACCTCCGGAAAGAAGTTCGGCAGCGTATAGACGATGCCGACGAACAGCGCCACGGCGATCAGGATGTATTTCCAGGCGGGATAACGGTTCATTGACAGTCCGAAATCGGACGCGCGTCGCCGGGACCTCGCTCGCGCCCGTCGCGCGGGAAGCGCCCGGTCCGCGCGCTCACAGGCTCTTGATCGTGCCCTTGGGCAGCAGCAGTGATATCGCGCTGCGCTGCACGGTGATCGTCACGTTGGGCGCGATATCGACCTCGGCATAGCCTTCGGAGATCTTCGAGATCTTGCCGACGACGCCGCCGGCCGTGACGACTTCGTCGCCCTTCTGCAGCGCCTCGAGCATCGTCTTGGTTTCCTTGGCGCGCTTCTGCTGCGGCCGGATCAGCAGGAAATAGAAGACGACGAAAATGGCAACCATCGGCAGGAAAGCCATCAGGTCGCCGCCGAATGGGCCCCCGGACGATTGGGCGTAGGCGGGGCTGATCAACACGATTGGGTTCTCCTTGCCTCGGGGCCTGGCGGCTTGCCTGCGCAGGCAAGCCGGTCGATCGCTGTGACTGCTCGTTTAACCGGGGATTCTACCATGCCCCCCGCGGCCGGCTCGGTTCCCGGCGCGCTCGCGAGGCGCGGTGGCGGACGTCGCGCGCGACTTAAGCGTTCGCGGCTTCGGCTTCCGCGCGGTGTGCCCGGAACGAAGCGGCGTAGGCGGGCAGGGTGTCAGCCTTTATGGCTTGGCGCAACTCGGCCGCGAGCGTCAGGTAGTAGTGCAGGTTGTGAATCGTGTTGAGACGGGCGCCGAGGATTTCGTTGGTGCGCTGCAGGTGATGCAGGTAGGCGCGGCTGAATCCGCGACAGGTGTAGCAGCCGCAGCCGTCGTCGAGCGGCCCGGGGTCGGCACGGTGCCTCGCGTTCCGTATCTTGATGTCGCCGCGCCGCGTGTACAGCCAGCCGTTGCGCGCGTTGCGCGTCGGCAGCACGCAGTCGAACATGTCGATCCCGTTGCTGACCGCCTCGACGATGTCCTCCGGCGTGCCGACGCCCATCAGGTAGCGCGGCTTGTCGGCGGGCAGCCGTGGCGCGACGTGGGCCTCGACGCGCCGCATCTCCTCCTTCGGCTCGCCGACCGACAGGCCGCCGATCGCGTAGCCGTCGAAGCCGGTCGCGGTCAGGCCGTCCAGCGATTCGTCGCGCAAATCCTCGAACATGCCGCCCTGGACGATGCCGAACAGCGCGTTGCTGCTGCCGACATGCGCCGCCTTCGAGCGCGCCGCCCAGCGCAGCGACATGTGCATCGACGCCGCGGCTTCGTCCCGGCTCGACGGGTATGGCGTGCATTCGTCGAACACCATCGCGATATCCGAGTCGAGCACGCGCTGCACCTCGATCGAGGTTTCCGGGGTCAGGAACAGCCGATCGCCATTGACGGGCGAGGCGAAGGCCACGCCTTCCTCGCGGACCTGGCGCAGCGGCCCGAGGCTGAACACCTGGAAGCCGCCGGAATCGCTCAGCAGCGGCCGCTCCCAGCCCATGAAGCGATGCAGGCCTCCGTGCGCGGCAATGACGTCGACGCCGGGACGCAGCCAGAGGTGAAACGTGTTGCCGAGCACGATTTGCGCGCCGATCTCGACGAGCTCGTTCGGCGCCATCGCCTTGACGGTGCCGTAGGTGCCGACCGGCATGAAAACGGGCGTCTCGACGACGCCGTGCGCGAGCACGAGGCGCGCGCTGCGCGCGGCGCCGCAGCGCGCACCGACGGTGAATTCCATCGCGGCGATTGTAGCAGGGCGCCGGCGCGTTCGACCAAAGCCGCAGCTACGCGCCCGCGTCCGGATCGCGCTCCAGCAGCGTCGCGTCGCCGTAACTGAAAAAACGGTAGCGCGCGGCGATCGCGTGCGTGTACGCGGCGCGGATTGCGTCGTATCCGGCGAATGCCGACACCAGCATCAGCAGCGTCGAGCGCGGCAAATGAAAATTGGTCAGCAGCCGGTCGACGACGCGAAAGCGGAATCCGGGGGTGATGAAGAGCGAGGTCTCCGCCTCATCTCCAGCGGCGGGCGCGCCGCCCGCCGCGCCGGCTTCGAGCGCGCGCAGCGACGTGGTACCGACGGCGACGACCGACCGGCCGCTGGCGCGGGCCTTGTCGATCGCGGCCGCGGTCGCCGGCGGAACGCGGAAGCGCTCGCTGTGCATGCGATGG
>JBOIGD010000040.1:0-10646 GCA_050742615.1 Casimicrobiaceae bacterium
CGGAACGCTCTACCGCTTGTGGCTGGAAGCGTAGGCGCCGCCGTCGGGCAGCGCCATCGTCAGGTCGCGCGATTGCCGATCAGCGCGAGAAACTCCTCGCGCGTCGCCGTCGATTCGCGGAAGGTTCCCAGCACCGACGAGGTGATCATCACGGAGTTCTGCTTCTCGACGCCGCGCATCATCATGCAGAGGTGGCGCGCCTCGATCATCACGCCGACACCCTTCGCTGCGACCGAATCCATCACCTCCTGCGAGATCTGCTCGGTCAGCCTTTCCTGCAGCTGCAGCCGGCGCGCGTACATGTCCACCAGGCGCGCGAGCTTGGACACGCCGAACACGCGGCCGCTCGGTATGTAGCCGATATGGCAACGCCCGAAGAAAGGGAGCATGTGATGCTCGCAGAGGCTGTAGACCTCGATGTTCTTGACGATGACCATGCTGTTGGTCGCCTGCGTGAACACCGCGCCGTTGATAAGCTTCTGCGGATCGGTCCTGTTGCCCGAGGTGAGAAATTCGATCGCGGCCGCGACGCGCTGCGGCGTTTTCAGCAGCCCCTCGCGCCGCGGGTCCTCGCCTATCTCGACGAGCAGCTCGCCGATCAGGGCTTCGATCTTCTTGCTGTCGAGCTTCATTTGCCGCATCTCCGCAGGCGATTCACGCGGGGGCATTATCCCACGCCGCGCAGCGGGGCCGCGACGGCGGAACGGGAGGCGTGGCGGGGCAGCGCATCCGCTCGCCGTTGTTGCGTGCGCACGATGCGATAATGCGCACCGGAGGGAACCACGGAGACCCACGATGGGAACGATGATCGAGCTTTCGGCCGGCGACGGCTTTCGACTGGCCGCCTACCGCGCCGAGCCGGCTGGCACGGCGCGCGGCGGCCTGGTCGTGATCCAGGAGATTTTCGGTGTCAACGGCCATATCCGCAGCGTCTGTGACGGCTACGCGGCCGATGGCTATCGCGTGGTCGCGCCGGCGCTGTTCGATCGCTACGAAAGAAACGTCGATCTTGGCTATACGGCAGCCGACATCGCGAGCGGCCGCGAATATCGGGCCAAGGCGTCCGCCGACGCGGCGCTGCTCGACGTCGACGCCGCCCGCGCCGCGGTTGCCGCTGCCGGCAAGGTCGGCGTCGTCGGCTACTGCTGGGGCGGCCTGATCACGTGGCTCGCGGCCTGCCGCCTGAGCGGCCTCGGCTGCGCGGTCCCGTATTACGGCGGCGGCATGCTTGACGCCGCCGGAGAGCCGCGGTGTCCGGTCATCGCGCACTTCGGCGAGCGCGATTCGGTGATCCCGGTCGCCGGCGTGCGCCAGTTCGCCGAGGCGCATCCCGGCGTCGACGTCTACATCTACCCCGCGGATCACGGCTTCAACTGCGATCAGCGCGGCTCCTACGACGCCGCCGCGGCGGCGCTGGCGCGGCGGCGCACGCTCGATTTCCTGCGCCGGCACGTAGGCTAGGCGGCGCCCGCAGAGCGCCCAACTGGTTGACAAAAGCAACTGGTTTGCCGACAGTGGGACCTACGGCCGCAGCGGGGCCGGAAGGACGCCATGGCGAACGGGTCGGCGGCAGCGGCAACAGATGCGGCGCGCGAGGCGCGCATCGCGGCGCTGCGCCGTTTCAACCGGTTTTACACGCAGCGGATCGGTGTCCTGCGGGACGGGCTGCTGGAGAGCCCGTTCTCGCTGGCGCAGGTGCGGGTGCTCTACGAGCTTGCGCATACCGACGCAGCCGTGGCCGGGGCGGGTGGCCCGACGGCGAGCGAGCTCGCGGCAACGCTCGGCCTGGACGAAGGCTATCTGAGCCGAATCCTGAGCGGTTTCGAGACGCAGCGGCTTTTGCGCCGCCGGCCGAGCGCGGCCGACGGCCGGCGGCAATTGCTGGCACTGACCCGCAAGGGACGCGCGGCATTCGCGCCGCTCGACCGGCGTTCGCACGACCAGGCCGGGACGCTGCTGGACGGGCTCTGCGACGACGACCGGGTGCGGCTGATCGGAGCCCTGGCTTCGGTCGAGAACCTGCTGGGGCCGCGCGGGACCCATTCGCGGCCGGTCAGGCTGCGCGCGCCGCGCCCCGGGGACATCGGCTGGGTCGTGCACAGGCACGGGGCGGTCTATGCCCAGGAATACGGCTACGACGCACAATTCGAAGCGCTGGTGGCCGCGATCGCCGCCAAATTCGTCCAGGACTTCGATCCCAGGCACGAACGTTGCTGGATCGCCGATTGCGATGCCCGGATCGTCGGATCGGTGTTCCTGGTCCGGCAGTCGGCGGACGTCGCCAAGCTTCGACTGCTGCTGGTCGAGCCCGAGGCGCGCGGACGCGGATTGGGCGCGCGACTGGTGCGCGGATGCATTCGCTTCGCCCGCCGGGCCGGGTATCGCAGCATGGTGCTGTGGACGCAAAGCGAGCTCGCCGGCGCGCGGCATGTTTACGAGCAGGCGGGCTTCCGGCGGGTCCGGCGCAAGGCGCATCGCAGCTTCGGCCGCGACCTCGTCGCGGAAACCTGGCGACTCGAGCTCTAGCCGCGGACGCGCCGGCCGGCGCTCGCGCGACATGGCGGGCGAGCCCGGGGTACACTAGCCCCCGCTCGGCGCAAGCCCGGCCATGGCTGGGTAGGAATCCGGCGCGCTGGCTTGGGCGGTAGCCGACGGAGGACGGACGATGAAATGCACGAACTGCGGGTACGAAACGCAGCCGGGCGCGAGATTCTGCGTCCAATGCGGCACCACGTTGCCGGCCGAACCGGCAGCCGCGGTTCAGCCGGCTGCGGCGCCCGCGCCGGTCGCCGCGCCTGCACCTGCTGCAGCGGCGATGGCGAAACCGGCAGCCGCGGCTGCGGCGACCGCGAGCATTCCACCGCGGCCCGCGGGCCCGACCGCGCCCGCCGTGGCCGTCCCGGCAACGGGCGGCCCACCGAAACTCGGCATGATCGCCGCGATGCTCGCACTGGTCGCGGTGCTTGGCATTGGCGGCTTCGTTGCCTACCGCGTCTCGCAATCGGGCGAATCCAAGGAGGCCGCAACGTCGGGCGAAGCTGCCAAGCCAGCCGACGGCGCGCCGGCACCGGCGGACGGGGCGAAAGATGCCAACGCGCCGCCAGCGCAGACGCCGGCAACCCAGGACGCGAGCGCTCCGGACGCCGGCAAGGACCAGGCCGCAGCGCCCGCATCGGCCAGCGACGCGGAGAAGGCTGCCGCCGGCCAAGCAACCGCGGGCGGCGCGTCGGCGAAGGGCGCCGCTGCCACGAAGGGGGCTCGTTCCGCGGCGGCGCCGCCGCCCGCGACAAAGGCGGGTTCTCCCGAAGCGCCGCCGTCTCCGCCTCCTCCGGCCGTTGCCCGCGCGCCGTCGCCGCCCGCCACCACCTCGACGCAACCCGACCGCTGGCAGCAGATGCGCGAGGCGATGGCCCGGTGCAAGCGTGAGGATTTTTTCCGCCGCATCGGGTGCGAGCAGGGCGTCGGGCTGCAATATTGCGAAGGTTACTGGGGCAAGGTAGCGCAATGCCCCGGCGCGCCGAGAGACGCGGGGCGCTGAGCGAACGCGCATTCGGCGCGCGGGTTGACGCCGCCCGCCGCCGCCCGCAAAATGAGTTTTCGGGTCCGCCCCAGGGAGGGGACATGAAAGTTTTTGCTACCGCTGCCGCGCTGCTGTGCCCATTATCGGCTTTTGCCGGAATGAACAATGCGGTCTTCTTCCAGGTGCCCACCCTCGGCGAATTCGGGCTGATCGGCCTGATCGTTGCGGTCAGCGTCGCCGCCGGCCTGGTCATCAGACGCAGGAAAAAGTAGCAGCGGAAGCGTCGCTGCCCGCGCCCGCCGATGCGTGCGCATCGGACTGACGATGGCGATGGACGACCTGCTCTCGCTGCTTCGCATCGCCTATTACGGGTTGATGGCGGGCACCTTTGCGTTCCTGTTGTTGTGGGAGGACGGCTCCCCGCTGGTGCGATCGGTGCCGGCGCGCCGACGGCATGTCTTGCGTAACCTCGCGCTGTTCGTCTGTGTCGTGGCGGTCGCCGACGGAGTGGTCGGCGCCTGGCTGCTGGATATCCCCTCACGGCTGACGGTTGCCCCCCCGGGATTGCTGACGCCATTGGCGCTGCCGCTGGCGGCTCAGGTGCTGGTGGCCTTTGTCGTCATCGACCTCGTCGGCTATGCGGTGCACCGAGTCTTCCACGCGCAGCGCTGGCTCTGGCTGCTGCATTCGGTGCACCATTCCGATTCGCAGGTCGACGTCAGCACCAGCGTGCGCCATCATCCGATCGAAGTTGCCATCGATGTCACGCTGAAGCTCGGACTCTACCTGCTGCTGGGACTGCCGCTATGGATCGAGGCGGCGCGCACGCTGCTGATGAACCCGCTCAGCATGGTGCAGCACGCCAATATTGCCTACCCGGCCTGGGTCGAGCGCACGCTGCGCTGGCTGCTGGTCACGCCGGCAATGCATCGCGTGCACCACCTGGCGGAAGCGCGCGACACCAACGCCAATTTCGGCCAGTGCCTTTCGGTCTGGGACCGTATCTTCGGCACCTACCGGGTGCCGGATCCGGCCCGCGCGCCGCGCTTCGGGCTGGACAAACTTCACGACAACGCTTTCCAGTCGGTCGCCGGCATGCTGCTGACGCCCGTGCGCGCGCGGCGCCTGCCTACGCTTTAGCCGCGAAGGTATCCGAATCACGGGCGGGGATGGCCTGTTTCTTGCTCGCCCAATCGCGTGCGGGACAAACGCGGCCTATGACGTTATCATAGTCGCCAACCCGGCGCCCGAACCGCCGGTCCGACATACCCGATGCAGGGGAGACGATGAGTTGTCAGATTTGCGGACGACGCAGCGCGCCGGGGGCCCGGCTGTGCGACGACTGTTACGCCGCCCGTAAGCGCGCTTACGACGCGACGATCACCCAGCCGCTGGTCATGGCCGGGGCGGGCGGGGCGCCGCGCACGCTGTCGCGGCTTCGCCGCTCTGCCATATCGCCCGAGGCAAAGGCCCGGCGCGCGGCCATGAAAGCCAAGGCGGCTTCTGCGGCCGCGCCGACGGCGCGGGTCGAGGCCGAGTTGCCGTCCAGGCCAAGCGTCCCTGCGCGTTCGCGGTCGGTGCTGTGGCTGCTGCTAGTCATCGGCATCACCGTCGCGGCGGTCGCTGGCTGGTACTTGCCGCACCATACGCGCGTCGCGCCGGATTCCGAGACGGTGTCGCCGGGCGCCGCGGCGGGGCCAACTTCGCCGCAGCCCGCAAGCCCCGGGACCGTCAAGGCATCCGAGACCATCCCGCTGCCGCCGCCGATGGCGCCGTTGCCGGCAATGGTCGAGCGCGATTTGACCCCGGCGTTGCCGCCCATCGCCAAACCAGCAGCCCCCAAGCGAACCGTCACCGCGTCGCGACCCATCGCGCCCCAGACCGAGGCTGCACCGGTGGTCGAAATCGTGCGCATGCCGGCACGGCCCGCTGCCGCACCGCTGCCGAAGCCGGCGCCGCGACCGGACATCTGGCAGGAGATGAAGGAGGCGATCGCCCGTTGTCCTGCGGACGAGTTCCTGGCGCGCGTCGTGTGTGAGCAGCGTCTGCGCCTGCAGTATTGCGATGGCCGCTGGGGCCAGGTGCCGCAATGCCCGGGCGGCCCGAGCGTCGATCACGGCTGAGGTGGGCGCGCATCGCGACCTCAGCGGCGTCGCGCTGGCTGCACGAAGCCCCTATCCGCGCCCGACGAACGGCATCTTGGTCGCCATGATGGTCATGAACTGCACGTTCGCGGTCAAGGGCAATCCCGCCATATAGAGCACCGCGCTGGCGACGTGCTCGACGTCCATCAGTGGCTCGACGGCAACCTGGCCGTTGGCCTGCGGCACGCCCTTGGCCATCCTCGCCGCCAGATCGGTGGCGGCATTGCCGATATCGATCTGGCTGCAGGCGATGTCGTACTTCCGCCCGTCGAGCGACGCCGACTTGGTCAGTCCGGTGACCGCGTGCTTGGTCGCCGTGTAAGGGGCGGAATTCGGTCGCGGCGCATGCGCCGAAATCGAGCCGTTGTTGATGATCCGCCCGCCGCGGGGGTCCTGGCTTTTCATCAGCCTGAACGCTTGCTGCATGCACAGGAACACGCCGGTGAGATTGATGTCGACGACATTTTTCCATTGCTCGACGCTCAAGTCCTCGAGATCGATGCCCGGCGCGCCGACGCCGGCATTGTTGAACAGCACGTCGAGCCGCCCGAAGGTCTCTTTCACGCGCGCGAATAGCGCGTGCACCGACGCCGGGTCGCTGACGTCCGTGGGCACCGCCAGCGCCTGCTTCGCCGCGCTGCCGGCGGCGGCCACCGTCTGGTCGAGGGCGTCGCGGCGGCGGCCGGCGAGTGCCACGCGGTAGCCGGCATTCAGCAGCGCGAGCGCGGCGGCGCGGCCGATGCCGCTGCCGGCGCCGGTGACGATGGCGGTTTTCGAAGGCGAGGTCATGCGACGTCTCCTTGCTGGGGTTGTAAGCGAGTCGGCTAGAGGTGGTCGGGCCCGAATGCATCGGGCAACAGATCGGCAAGCAGGTATCGGCACTCGCCGGCATCGTCGCTGCAGCAGACGACCAGCGCCGCGGCGCCGAATTCGGCCAGCACCTGGCGGCACGCGCCGCAAGGCGGCGTCGCCCGGCCGTTCGGCGTGTAGACGACGAGCGCGTCGATCCGGCGCGCGCCGTCGGCGACGGCGCGGAAGATCGCGTTGCGCTCCGCGCAGATCGACAGGCCGAATGATGCATTCTCGACGTTCGCACCGGTGTGGATGCGGCCGTCCGGGCACAAGACCGCGGCACCGACGGCAAAGCGCGAGTAGGGCGCGTACGCGCGCCGCGAAGCCTCGAGGGCGCCTTGCTTCATGATCTCGAGCGTTGCCGGCGGGACCTGCCGCGGCGCGGTGGCGCGCTGTCGCGTGGACATCGGCGGCGCTAGTCAAAGCGGACCGGAGACTGCCGCTGCCGATTGACGTGCAGGCGGAAGATGTCGGGACGCGCATAGTGTCCGGCGACGTCGATGCGCCGGCGCGCCGCCGCGACCGCGCCGAGTTCGATGTCGGCATAGAGTATCCCGGTTTCGCGTCGCAACGGCCCGGCGACGATCCGCCAGCCGGGCGCGACGATCACCGAGTCGCCGTCGTTGATCCATTCGTCGTCCTGTGGATAGAGCTTCGCCCTTTCGGGAAAATCCGCGGGCAGGTCGCGGGCGTTAAGGACCGTGCCGCCGCCGACGACCCAGCAGCAACCCTCGCGCGCGATATGCTGCATCGTCCCGATCCAGTCGTCGCCGCTGTCGTAGGTCGGCGCCACATAGACCTCGACGCCTTGCGCGTACAGCGCATAGCGGGCGAGCGGCATGTAGCTTTCCCAGCAGATCATCGTCGACAGCCGCCCGACCGGCGTATCGACGACATTGAGCGTCGAGCCGTCGCCGAAGCCCCACACCATGCGTTCCGGATTGGTCGGCATCAGCTTGCGGTGCTTGTTGAGCACGCTGCCATCGACGCCGATTACCGCTACCGCGTTGTAGATCGTGCTGCGGCTCGCCTCGTCGTCGCGCTCGGTCATGCCGCAGACGATCGTGACCTGGTGTTCGTTCGCCGCGGAACAGAGCGGCGCGAGATCGCCGCGCGCCATGCTCACGGCGTTGTCCAGCAAGCGTGCATGCAGTTTGGCCGTCAGGCCGCCATCGGTGCCGGGCCGCAAGCGCCAGATCCAGGCCGGATAGCACGGCACGAACGATTCGGACAGCACGATCAGCGTCGCGCCGGCCGCCGCCGCGACGCCGACCCAGCGCACTGCTTCGCGCAGCGTCGCCGTGCGGTCGAGCACGACGGGAGCCTGCTGGATGACCGCGACCTTTGGCATCGCCTGCTCCTTGCGGGAAACGTGGGGAATCGCCGCGAAGTCCCTGCGATCCGCCGCCGCGCAATCAGGCGACCGGTAGCCAGGCCGCGCGTCGCGCCATCGTGCGGAGTTTAGCATTGCCGCTACGGCCAACGCGCGGCGCCGCCCGGAACGCGCGGCGCGCCGCCGGCTCGAATCCGCGTTCTGCTACGATCGCTGCGGCGAATCCCGGATCGCTCGGCGCGATGACGCTGCGGACGCCTTCTTTCGAACAAAACCATCATGGCACCCGCAAGAGCTCCGATGCCCGACCGCGACGACACGGGTGACGCCCAGGCGATCGCGGTCCCGGCGATGACCAGCAGGCAGGCATTCCTGCGGGTGTTTCCCGGCGTCATGGTCGCGATGTTTCTCGCCGCCGCCGACCAGACGATCCTCGCCAGCGCATTGCCGACGATCGCGAGCGGGCTGGGCGCCTTTGCCGATATCTCGTGGGTGGTCGTCTCGTATCTGCTGGCGGCGACGATTGCCGCTCCGCTGTACGGGCATCTGGGCGACCGCTTCGGGCGGCGGCGCATGCTGCTGGGCGCCCTGGCGATATTTGCCGCTGCCTCGCTCGCCTGCGCGCTCGCCCCCAACCTTCTGTCGCTGATCGTGGCACGGGCGGTGCAGGGGCTTGGCGGCGGCGGCCTGATGACGCTGGCGCAGGCGCTGATCGGCGAGCACGTTTCGCCGCGCGAGCGGGGCCGCTTCTCCGGCTATTTCGCGACTGTTTTCGCGCTGGCGAGCACGTCGGGTCCGGTGCTCGGCGCGTACCTTACCGAGCATGTGAGCTGGCGCGCGATTTTCGCCATCAACCTTCCGCTCGGCCTCGTCGCCGGCGTGCTCGCCCGGCGCGTCCCCGATGCGCTGCTGCCGCGCGCGGGGCGCTTCCGCCCGGACCTCGTCGGCGCGCTGCTGCTTGCGCTCGCGACTCTCGCCTTGCTGTTTGCGCTGTCGTCCGGAGGCCACCGCTTTGCGTGGGTTTCGTGGCCGATGCTGGCGCTGGTGGCCGCGGCCGTCGCGGGCTTCGCGCTGCTATTGCCCTGGGAGCGTCGCGTCGCCGACCCGGTGATCCCGCTGCGGCTGCTGGCGATGCCGGCGATTGCACGCTCCGACGCGGTCGTGTTCTGTTTCGGCGCGACGTTGTTCTCGACGATCCTGTTTCTGCCGCTGTACATGCAATTGGGACACGGCGTGGCGATCGGTCAATCGGGACTGTTGCTGCTGCCGATCACCCTGGCGATGGTCGCCTCGTCGGCGGTGACCGGACGCCTGGTGACGCGCACCGGCAGGGTGGCGATCTTTCCGCAGCTGGGCATGGGCCTGGCGACGGTGGCCTTCGTCGCGCTCGCCATCACGGCCGGCCGCGGTCCCACGTTCCTGCTGCTGGCGCTGACGCCGGCGGTCGGCATCGGGCTCGGCATGGTCATGCCGCCGACGCAGGTGACCGTGCAGCTGGCGGCAGGCACCTCGTCACTCGGCGCCGCGATCGCATCGATCTCTTTTTCGCGCGCGATCGGCGGCGCCGTCGGCGTCGCCTTCGTCGGCACGTTGCTGGTCGGGGCGCTCGGCGTCACCGGCGACTCGCTTCCGACGCTGCTGGGCCGGGTGCTCGATGCCGGGCCCGCCGCGATCGCCCGCATGTCCGAGACCGAGCGCGCGACCATGGGTGCCCGCTTCGACCATGCCTATCGAATCGTTTTCGGCGTGCTCGCCGTCATGACCCTGACCGGGGCTCTCCTTGCCCGCACCATTCCGCAACCCGACTGGTCGAAGCGCTCGCATTGACAAGGGACGGGTCGGGGAATACAAAGAGTTGCAATCACGCAGTCGACCAGGAGGCGGGAATGGCCAAGGCAAAGAGCAGGAAATCCGGTGCGGGCGAGAGCGTCTACCGCATCACCGAGCTGGTCGGCACCAGCCAGGTTTCATGGGAGGACGCGGCCCGGCGCGCCGTGGAGACCGCGGCTGAGTCGCTGCGTGATTTGCGCATCGCCGACATCGTCAAGCTGGACATGAAGGTCCAGAACGGCAAGGTCGCGGCCTAC
This sequence comes from Casimicrobiaceae bacterium, assembly GCA_050742615.1. Classification (GTDB taxonomy): domain Bacteria; phylum Pseudomonadota; class Gammaproteobacteria; order Burkholderiales; family Casimicrobiaceae; genus PALSA-1003. The sequence goes on from JBOIGD010000040.1 coordinate 9,937, forward strand.
CGCGCCCGCGTCGCTCTGTCGTTCAAATACGAAGCCTGACGCGGTCGCCGCGCCCGCGGGCCGCAGCGCTCGGCGCGCCGCTGCGCCCGGTAAACGCGGCCATGTTGCGCCGCTAAGTACACGCGTCCTTAATACGCGCGCGTGGAGCCGCCGCGGGACGAGTTGACCGCCACCGGTGCGGCGGCGCGGGCATTGCTGGTGACGCCACCCCCGGCCTGGCCGCCGCGCGTTGTCCTGCCGCCGCCGGCGCCCAGATACGGGCGCATGCCCGCGACGATGTCTTCGACGCTGGCCTCGCCTGAGCTCGCCGTCGTCGGCGCGACTCGCGCGCATCGATCGGTGTCGATCACCATCAGGTATTCGCCGCGCTGACGCATCGCCGCGCGCGCCCGCGCACCGCCGTCGCTCAAGTCCACCGGCGGGGACGTGTCCCGATAGATCACCTGATCGTTGCGATCGAAGACGATATTGCAGGTCAGCGCCGTGGCAGGGGGCGCCGCAATGCCGACAGCCAGGCCGAAGGCGGCCGCACAGACGGAAATCTTGCGCATGGTTCTCCTCGGGCAACCGGAGCCTGCATCGTATTCCTGCGGCCTGGGCGATGCAAGCTGCGGTCGGTCGCAGCGGCCGAAGACCGTCGTCGCGGGCGCGCGCCCTTGCCATCGCGGCGTCGCGGTGCGGGCGCCGGGTCGAAGGGCCCGGCCCTGCCG
>JBOIGD010000041.1:0-8212 GCA_050742615.1 Casimicrobiaceae bacterium
CGAGCCGACCGGGCCCGATTCGACGACCCTCCCGGCGTACACGACCACGACCTCGTTCGCGATCTCGGCCACGACGCCGAGGTCGTGCGTGATGAAGACGAGCCCCATGCGAAGCTCGGCCTGGAGCTTACGGAGCAGCTCCAGCACCTCCGCCTGCACCGAGACGTCGAGTGCCGTCGTTGGTTCGTCCGCGATGAGCAAACTCGGGCGGCACGCGAGGGCCATGGCGATCATCACCCGCTGGCGCATGCCGCCGGAGAGCTCGTGCGGGTACGCCCGCGCCCGCCGGGCGGCGATGCGCAGGGCGATCGACATGCTGCGCCTGGTGCACATTCCCGACCCCGAGCGCCGGATCGGCGAATACCCGCACCAATTGTCGGGCGGCATGCGCCAGCGGGTGATGATCGCGATGGCACTCGCCTGCAACCCGAAATTGCTGATCGCCGACGAGCCGACGACCGCACTCGACGTGACGATCCAGGCGCAGATCCTCGATCTCCTGCGCGAGCTCGTCGCCGAGCGGGACACAGCGCTGATCATGATCACCCACGATCTCGGCGTCGTCGCCGGCATCTGCGAGCGCGTCGAGGTGATGTACGCCGGCACGTTCGTCGAGAGCGGCAGCGCCGAGCAGATCTTCGGGCAGCCGCGCCATCCGTACACGCTGGGGCTGCTCGAGAGCGTCCCGCGTCTCGATACGCGCCGGCTCGCCGCGTTGAACCCGATCGCAGGCCAGCCGCGCGACATGCTCGAGGCTCCGACCTCGTGTCCGTTCGCGCCGCGGTGCCGCTTCCGCGCCTTGGGCTGCGATAGCGAGTTGCCGCTGCTGCACGAGCTCGAGTCCGGGCATGCGGCGGCCTGCTTCTATCCGGTCGACGCCGACGCGTGGAGCCGCTCGCGCCTGGTGGGCTCGGCATGAATGGCGCGCCGCTCGTCGAGGTCGACGACCTGCGGGTGTGGTTCCCGATCCACAGCGGCGTCGTGCTCGACCGACACGTCGGCGACGTCAAGGCCGTCGACGGCGTCTCCTTCTCGATCGAGCGCGGAGAGACGGTCGGCCTCGTGGGCGAGTCGGGGTGCGGGAAGTCGACCCTCGGACGCGCAATTCTCCGGCTCTATGCACCGACGAGCGGGCGCGTCGTTTTCGAAGGACAGGACATCACGCGCGCATCCGAGACAGCGCTGCATCCTGTCCGGCGCAAGATGCAGATGGTCTTCCAGGATCCGTACGCGTCTCTCAACCCGCGGCACTCGGTGGGACGGATCGTCGGCGAGCCGCTGCGTGCTCATCGCGTCTCCGCGGGGCGCGAACGCGCCGGTGCGGTTGCACACCTGCTCGACGTGGTCGGCCTGCCCCGCGACGCCGCGAATCGCTATCCGCACGAGTTTTCGGGCGGCCAGCGCCAGCGCATCGGACTCGCGCGTGCGCTCGCGCTAAATCCGGACTTCGTCGTCTGCGACGAGCCCGTCTCGGCGCTCGACGTGTCGATCCAGGCGCAGGTGATCAATCTACTGATGGACCTGCAGCGGCGCCTGGGCCTTGCCTATGTCTTCATCGCCCACGATCTCGCCGTGGTCAGGCACATCGCGGCGCGCGTGGCCGTCATGTATCTCGGCCGCATCGTCGAATACGCGCCGGTACACGAGCTTTTCGCCCGGCCTCTTCATCCGTACACGCAGGCGTTGCTCTCGGCGATTCCCGTGCCCGTCCCCGGCGGGCGCGGTGCGCGCATGATCCTGCAGGGCGACGTGCCCAGCCCGATCGATCCGCCCTCGGGCTGCGGTTTCCGCACGCGCTGTCCGCATGCGCGCGAGCGCTGCGCGGCGGAGACACCGCCCCTGCTCGCCGAGGCGGGGCACGCGGTCGCCTGTCATTTCTGGCGCGAGATCGGGCCCGCGGCCATGCCGGCCGCCGCGCCGCCGCCCACCGCGGGTGCGGTTCGCATCGTCCGGCTGCAGCAGGCCTTCCGCGGCGCCGGCTGACGGTGGCCGAAACGGCGCAATTGGCGCTAACATCGGGCGGACAGCGACCCGGCAATCCGACACAAGGAGAAAGACAATGAATGTTAAATCATGGATCTTGCGGTGGACCCTGATGCTCGTGGCCGCGTTCGCGACCGCGGCAGCGTCCGCGCAGACGCTGCGCTTCGGCCTGGCCGAGGATCCTGACGTGCTCGACCCGACGCTGGCTCGGACCTTCGTCGGCCGCATCGTGTTCGCGTCGCTGTGCGACAAGCTCTTCGACATCGACGACAAGCTCGCCATCGTGCCGCAGCTCGCAACCGCCTACGAATGGTCGGCCGACCACAAGGCTTTGACCTTGAAGTTGCGCAAGGGCGTGACTTTCCACGATGGCGAACGATTCGACGCGGCGGCGGTCAAGTTCAACATCGAACGCCACAAGACGATGCCCGGCTCGAACCGCCGCGGCGAGCTCGCGCCCGTCACCAGCGTCGACGTCATCGACGGGTCGACGGTGCGGCTGAACCTGTCCGCGCCGTTCGCGCCGCTCCTGGCCGCGCTCGCCGATCGCGCCGGCATGATGGTCTCGCCGAAAGCCGCCCGGGCCGAGGGCGACAAGTTCGGCAGCAAGCCGGTCTGCTCGGGGCCGTTCCGCTTCGTCGAGCGCGTTGCGCAGGACCGCATCGTGCTCGAGCGTTATCCCGACTACTGGAACAAGGGCGAGATTCACTTCGACCGGATCGTCTACGTGCCGATCCCCGACGCCACCGTGCGCCTCGCCAACCTGCGCTCCGGCCAGCTCGACTTCATCGAGCGAATGCTGGGATCCGACGTGCCTTCGGTGGAGAGCGACAGCCGCTTCAAGGTCGAGAAGGTGACCGAGATCGGCTATCAGGGCATCACGATCAACGTGGGCAAGAGCGACCTCGCCCAAAAGAATCCGTTGGGCAAGGATCCGCGCGTGCGCGAAGCCTTCGAGCTCGCCCTCGATCGCGAGGGCATCGTGCAGGTGGCGATGGATGGCGAGGCCACCGTCGGCAACCAGTGGGTCGCCCCGACCAACCCGTACTATGCGAAAAACGTGCCGATACCGAAGCGCGACGTGGCGCGCGCGAAAGCGCTGCTGCAGGAGGCGGGTGTGCCGAATCCGCAGGTCACCCTGGTGACGGCGACGACCACCGACGCGCAGAAAATCGCCCAGGTCGTGCAGGCGATGGCCAAGGAGGCGGGCTTCGACGTCAAGATCCAGTCCACCGAGTTCGCGACCTCGCTCGACATGGCCGACAAGGGCCAGTTCGAGGCGTACATACTGGCGTGGAGTGGGCGCGCCGACCCCGACGGCAATCTGTTCAGCTTCGATGGCTGCAAGCAGCCGCTCAACTACGCCGGGTATTGCAAGCCCGAGGTCGACGAGTTGCTCAACCGTTCGCGCACGACGCTGGACCCGGCCGAACGCAGGAAGGTCTTCGAGCAGATCGCCGCCATCGTGCTCAAGGATCGGCCGATCGTCTATCTGTTCCATCGCCATTGGCTGTGGGCGCACACGGCCAAGCTCTCGGGCTTGCGCAAGATTCCCGACGGCCTGGTTCGGGTCCAGGGACTACGGATGAACTAGCCGCGCGAGGCCTCACGGCGAGGGGCCCCGCTTCAGCGGGGATCGACGGGGAATTGCGAGTCGCGGCTGCGGGGCCGACACGGGACGCCTCGCCTCACGCGGTGACGCAAGGAGGCCGCAGGCGCGAGCCTCCCGGCAATGTCAGGAGAGTTTGGTGGGCTTGTACTCCTAAACGCATGCTCAACTACCTCGTGCAGCGACTCGTCACGCTGGTCCCGACGCTGTTCTTCGTCTCGATTCTCATCTTCGGGTTGCAGCAGCTGCTGCCCGGCGATCCGGCGCTGATCCTGGCCGGCGAGGATCGCGATCCGACGGTGATCGCGCACCTGCATGAAAAGCTCCATCTCGACGAGCCGCTGCCGATTCGCTATCTGTACTGGGCCGGCGGCGTGCTCAGGGGCGACCTCGGCGAGTCGGTGCGCATCCAGAAACCGGTGCGCGAGCTGATCTTCGAGAAGCTTCCAGTCACGCTCGAGCTCGCCGCGCTGGCGATCGTGATCGCGCTCTCGATCGGCATCACGGCCGGCATCGTCGCCGCGGTGGCCCGGGACTCGGTGTGGGACTACGCGGCGAACGTGTTCGCGCTGTGGGGCCTGTCGACGCCCAACTTCTGGCTGGGCATCATGCTGATCCTGCTCTTCTCGGTCACCCTGGGCTGGCTGCCGGCCTCGGGTTACGTGAGTCCCTTCGAGGATCTCAAGACCAACCTGGCGTCGATGATCATGCCCGCGTTCGTGCTCGGCAATGCGATCGCGGCGGTGTTGATGCGCCATACGCGGAGCGCCATGCTGCAAGTCCTCAATTCCGACTACGTGCGCACGGCGCGCGCCAAGGGCCTGGACGAGCGCGTGGTCGTGCTCAAGCACGCGCTGCGCAATGCCTTGATCCCGGTCATCACCCTGGGCGCGCTGGAGTTCGGCACGCTCCTCTCCGGCGCGGTGCTCACCGAGCAGGTGTTCACCATCCCCGGCTTCGGCAAGCTGATCGTCGACGCGGTGTTCAATCGCGACTACGCGGTCGTGCAGGGCGTCGTCCTGTTCACGGCCACGACCTACATCCTGCTCAACCTGCTCGCCGACCTCGCCTATTTCGCGGTGAACCCGCGGCTGCGCGACTGACCGACCCCCCTGACGATGGCCACGATCGCCGCCGGTCTGCCGATCTACCGCGAGCTCTCACCCGCGCAGCGCGTCCTGCGGCGCTTCGCGCGCCGGCGCGGCGCTATGGTCGGCCTGGGAGTCGTCGTGTTTTTCATCCTTCTCGCGCTCTTTGCGCCGTGGGTTGCGCCGCACGATCCGCTGCAGGCGAGCTGGAGCGCTGTGCGCAAAGCGCCGAGCGCGCTCTACCTTTTCGGCACCGACGAGATCGGCCGTGACGTGGCATCGCGCGTCATCTGGGGCACGCGCGCCTCGCTCCTCGCCGGGCTCGTTTCGGTGGCCATCGCGCTGTCGCTGGGCGTGCCCATCGGCCTGCTCGCGGGCTACGCCGGTGGCTGGCTCGACGGACTGCTCTCGCGACTCACCGACGCGATGCTTGCCTGCCCTTTCCTGATCCTCGCGATCGCGCTGGCCGCGTTCCTCGGACCCAGCCTCAGCAACGCGATGATCGCGATCGGCATTTCGGCGACGCCGGTGTTCATCCGCCTGACCCGCGCCCAGGTGCTGTCGGTCAAGGTCGAGGACTACGTCGAGGCGGCGCGCGCAGTCGGCAACTCGCATTGGCGCATCGCGCTGCGGCATATCCTGCCCAACGTCGTCGCGCCGCTGATCGTGCAGGCGACGCTGGCGATCGCGGCGGCCGTCATCGCCGAAGCGAGCCTGTCGTTTCTGGGGCTCGGACAGCAGCCGCCGGCGCCGTCGTGGGGAAGCATGCTCAATACCGCGAAGAACTACATCGACAACGCGCCGTGGATGGCGATCTGGCCCGGATTGTCGATCTTCCTGCTGGTGCTTTCGTTCAACCTGCTCGGCGACGGCCTGCGCGACGCGCTCGACCCGCGGCACCGGTAACCGGCGGCGACGCGGAGACTTCCCGTGGGCGGCGAGCACCGGCCGCGTTATGATCGCATCCCCGGTCCACGGAGGCGACGATGAAGCTCAACGGATCCTGTCACTGCGGTGCCGTCACGTTCAGCGTCGATACGCACACGCCGCAGCCCTACATGCGCTGCTATTGCTCGATCTGCCGCAAGACCGCCGGCGGCGGCGGCTACGCGATCAACATCATGGGCGATACCGCGACGCTTAAGGTGCGCGGTGCCACGAACGTCGCCGTCTACCGCGCGCGCATCAAGGAAGAGGGCGCGAAAAAGCCGACGCTGTCGAAGGCTCGCCGCCACTTCTGCGCCAAGTGCGCCAGCGCGCTGTGGGTATGGGACCCGCGGTGGGCGGAATGGGTTTATCCGTTCGCCTCGGCAATCGACACGGCGCTGCCGAAGCCGCCGGCCGATGTCTCGATCATGCTCGATTACGCCGCGCCCTGGGCCGAGGTCCCGAAAGGCCGCGGGCACAAGCGGTTTCGCGGATACCCGAACGAATCGATCGCCGACTGGCACAAGAAGCACCGGCTCGAGGTCCGGTAGCGGCTAGCCGCGCGCCGGATTCTTTTCGGGCAGCACGTCGCAGGCCCAGTCGCTTCTTTTCCAGCCGGCGACCGGCGTCGCCCTGCCGGTCTTCGGGACGAAGGTCGAGCGCTCGATCAGCCGGTAGCGGTGAATGTAGCGCGGGCAGTTCGGAAACACCTGCGTCAGGTCGACGCGAACGATGAACTGGGCTTCGCAATACTCGGCGCGCAGCGGATCGTCCGGCGAAATCCTCGCCTCGCCCGAAAGCCGCAGCCGGCGGGGCTGCTCGAAGTCGATGAACAGCATGCCGACCTTCCGGCTTTGCGCGATGTTTCCCATCGACAGAAACATGCCGTTGCCGTCGTAATTGGGGAAGGCCAGCGTGCGCGCGTCGACGGCGCGAACGAATCCCGGCGCGCCGCCCTTGTACGAGCAGGCGGGCTGCCCGGCTTCGTCGACACTGGCCAGGAAGAACATGTCGGCGGCCTCGATGAACGCCCGGTCGGCGTCGCCGACGCTGTCGACCACCAGGCGCTGCTCGATCCGGTCGGCCAGCCGGCGCGTATCGAACCGGTCCTGCAGCTCGCGGCTGGCCGGGTGATAGAAATCGCTCATCGCAGCGCGTCAGGTTTCGGCGCAGGGTGAATGTTGTCGACCCAGTGCACCTTTTCCGGATTCGGCTCCGCGGCGGGGATGTCGAGATTCACCACCACCGGCTCCTGGCCGCTGCGCACAAGTACGCAGGACAGCGGCGTCTCGTCGCTGGCGTTGATCTCCTGGTGCGGCACGAACGGCGGCACGTAGATGAAATCGCCCGGGCCGGCCTCGGCGGTGAACTCCAGCCGGTCGCCCCACTTCATGCGCGCCTTGCCGCTGACCACATAGATGACGCTCTCGACCGGGCCGTGGTGATGGGCGCCGGTCTTAGCTTTGGGATGGATCACGACCGTGCCCGCCCAAAGCTTTTCGGCGCCGGCGCGGGCCGCCGTGATCGCGGCGGCGCGATTCATGCCGGGGGTCTGCGGCGTATTGACGTCGAGCTCGTCGGCGCGGACGACGCGCACGCCGTGCAGGCGCCACTTGGATTCCACGGACTGCGTCATGTCGACTCCTTGCGTCTCGCCACGGATTTCACACCCTCCGCGGGCCGGACGCAAGCCCGGCGCAAGCCGCGTGGTCGGCTTTGCTTGCTACAATGGCAATTCAAGAAAAGGAGATCCCCGTGGCCATTTCGATGTACCAGGCATCGGTTCCCGTCTTTACCCGCGCGCTGACCAATCTCAGAGCCGTGCTGCAGAAAGCCGCGGCGCACGCGCAGGCGCGCAAGATCGACGAGGCCGTGCTCGTCAACGCGCGACTGTACCCGGACATGCTGCCGTTGTCGTCGCAGGTGCAGATTGCCAGCGATTTCGCGCGTGGCACCGCCGCCAGGCTGGCCGGCACCGAGCTGCCGTCGTTCGAGGACAATGAAAAGACGCTCGCCGAGTTGATCGCGCGGATCGACCGGACGCTCGACTACCTGCGCACGCAAAAGGCCGCGGCGATCGACGGCTCCGAAGGTCGCGAGGTGATTCGCCCGGTCCGGGGCGAGCCGCACAAATTCACCGGCCTCAATTACCTGCTGCAGTTCGCCCTGCCCAACTTTTTCTTCCACGCCACGACCGCGTACGATATTCTGCGGCACAACGGGGTCGAGCTCGCCAAGGGCGATTTCATCGGCAAGCTCGACTGACCGGCGCCCGACCACGCCGCGGCATCAGCGCTTCGGGGCGTCGGCGGCCGCAGGCCAGCGATAGTCCTTGAGCTGCTGGCGCAGCGTGAGCTTCGAGAGCTTTCCGGTCGCGGTGTGGGGAAGGCTGTCGACGAAAACCACGTCGTCCGGCAGCCACCATTTCGCGACCTTGCCGCGCAGGAAATCGAGCATCGCTCCGCGGCTCACGTCCTGGCCGTCCTTGCGCACGATCACCAGCAGCGGCCGCTCGTCCCACTTCGGATGCGGTACACCGATTACCGCCGCCTCGGCCACGGCAGGATGCGCGACGGCGAAATTCTCGACGTCGATCGAGCTGATC
>JBOIGD010000042.1:0-17808 GCA_050742615.1 Casimicrobiaceae bacterium
GACGTAGCGCAACGCCGGCACGATGTTGCGTGCGGCGAGAAGCAAGGCGGCGAGCACCAGCTCCTTGACCGCATTGGCATTGGCGCCCGGCGCGTTGAACACGGGCACGCCGCGGGCGGACATAGCCGCGACCGGGATATTGTTGGTCCCCGCGCCGGCGCGGCCGATCGCCTTGACGCTGTCCGCTATCGCCATCGCGTGCATGTCGTGCGACCGGACGATGATCGCGTCGGGGCGCTCGATCGCCTTGCCGACCGTGTACCGCGCGGCCGGAAAACGGTGCAGGCCGTGCGCCGAAATCTGGTTGAGCGTGAGGACCCGGTATTCGTTCATCGGAGGCTTCAGCCGTGCCGGCGCTCGAAATCCTGCAGATAGTCGACCAGAGCGTGCACGCCTTCGATCGGCATCGCATTATAGATGGAGGCGCGCATGCCGCCCACCGCGCGATGCCCCTTGAGCTGCACCATGCCGCGCTCCCTCGCGCCCTGCAGGAACGCGTCGTCGAGCGCGGCGTCACGCAGCTTGAACGGCACGTTCATCCGCGAGCGATCCTCCTTGTTCACCGGATTGACGTAGAAGCCGCTCCGGTCGAGGCAGTCGTAGAGCAGAGCCGCCTTGGCGATGTTCCTGCGCTCGATCGCCGCGACGCCGCCCTGCGCGAGCAGCCATTCGAACACCAGCCCGGCGATGTAGATCGCATACGTCGGTGGGGTATTGACCATCGAGTCGGCTGCGGCCTGCTGCTGCCAGTGGAATGCCGACGGTGTGATCGGCAGCGCGCGGTCGAGCAGGTGGTCCCGAACGATGACCAGCGTCAGGCCCGCCGGCCCCACGTTCTTCTGGGCACCACCATAGATCACGCCGTACCTGGCCACGTCGATGACCCGCGACAGGATGTGCGACGACATGTCGGCCACGAGCGGGACGTCTCCGGTGTCCGGGGCCCATTGGTACTCGACGCCGCCGATGGTTTCGTTCGTGCACACGTGAACGTAGGCCGCGGCCGGGTCGAGCTTCCACGTGTCGCGTGCGGGGACGTAGGTGAAGTTACGGTCCTCGGCGGATGCCGCGACGTTCACCGTGCAGTATTTTTTCGCTTCCTTCATCGACTTTTTCGACCATTCGCCGGTGTTGACGTAATCCGCCGCCGCCTTGCCGGCGAGCAGATTCATCGGAACGATGGCGTTCTCGGCGATCGCTCCGCCCTGCAGGAAGAGCACCTTGTAGCTGGCGGGGATCGACAGCAGGCTCCGCAGATCGGCCTCGGCCTTGGCGGCGATGCCGACGAACTCCCTGCCGCGATGGCTCATTTCCATCACCGAGACGCCGCTGCCGTGCCAGTCGAGCATCTCCGCGGCGGCCTGACGCAACACTTCCTCGGGGAGCGCAGCGGGGCCGGCGCTGAAATTGAAGACTCTCATGAAATTCCGGGATCAGATCAGGAAGGACGCGCCCGCATTGTAACGTGCCGGCGCGCGCCGGCCGGTTTCAGGCGCCGATCGGCTGCCGCCGCCGCATGCGGCGCGGCCATCGCGGCCGGTCCGCCGGAACCAGTCCCTGGCCGGCGGCATTGCGTCGCTGCAGCGCCGGCGCAACGGGCCGGCGGCAACGCGACGGTGACCCTAGAGATTGTCGGCGATGAACCGCGCGCAATCGCCGCGCCATATCGTCACCGTGGGATTGCTGGCGCGGAACGGAAGGCCGGTGAAGCTGTTCTTGATGAACGTGCGCTCGGAACCATCCGCGGCGCAGCTGAAGTTGCCGGCGGTGTTGATCGATGGGCGCGGGTGTCCGACGCTCCACGAAACGGTCTGGCCGGTGTCGTTGTTCACGAAGGTCAACATGATGAGGCTCCTTGGGTTGCATCGTTGCGGCGCATCGGGACGCGCCCCGATCCGCCAGCGGCCCGAATGGCCGGCTACGGCGGCGCGCGCTGCGCGCCGTCGCGGGTCGGCGGGAATGCCGGCCGGGCCGGTTGCCTGCGGCTGTGCACCGCCGCTCTCCTGCCGCGTCCACTGGGCGAGGTAGAATGCCCGCGGACGAAGAGATGATGAATAGGATTCTTGTTACCGGATCTGACGGCCTGGTTGGTACCGCGCTCTGCAGTCTCTTGGAGCGCGGCGGCGATGAAGTGGTTCGCCTCGATCTGAAACGGCGACACGAACGCTCCCTCGAAGGCGACGCTCTGGATCTGCGCAGTTTAGCATCGTCCGCCGCCGGATGCGCGGGCATCATTCATCTCGCCGCCGTGTCTCGCGTAATCTGGGCACAGGCCGACCCCGAGCGATGCCTGCGCACCAACGTGCTGGGAACGGCCAACGTCGCAGAGGTGGCGGCATCGCTGCCGACGAGGCCGTGGGTCATGCTTGCCAGCAGCCGCGAGGTCTATGGCCGCGCGCGGATCGTTCCCGTCACCGAGCGCCATGCGACCGCTCCGGTCAACGTCTACGGACGATCAAAGCTTTTCGCCGAACACGTCGTCAGAGCGCTCGAGCAAACGGGCCGGCGAGCCGCGGTGGTGCGCTTGTCGAGCGTCTACGGCAGCGCTGACGACCACCCGGATCGCGTCGTGCCGGCGTTTTGCCGTGCGGCGCTGGACAATGCCATGTTGCGTCTCGACGGCCCGGAGTGCACTTTCGACTTCACGCACGTCGACGACGTCGCCGAAGGAATCCTCCGGGTGGCACGGTTGCTTTCGTCGGGCCACGCGCTGGCAGAGCCGGTTCATCTGGTGTCCGGCACGCCGACGTCGTTGCGCGAGCTGGCGAGCTTGGTTACCCGATGCGCAGGGGCGCAGTCCGCCGTGGTCGAGCAGCCACCGCGGTCGTATGACGTGCTGAATTTTGTCGGCGATCCAACGCGAGCCCGCGTCCTGCTCGGTTGGAAGGCGGCGACAACCCTCGAGCAAGGCATTGTGCGGCTCCTGAAGGACCTGCGGTTCCGGCGCTCGAAGCGTGATGTCGACGAAGCGTCGGGCTCGAACGCGCCGGCGCTCGCTGCGTTGCCCGGCGCCGGCTCCGCATAAGCCGCGCCGGCTTCAAAATCCATTGCGTCGTCACCACCCGCGCGCAGTCCTTGCCATAGCGCGCCGGCAGCAGGCGGTCGCTCAGGAGAGCAGATGCACATACTCGTGATCGGCGCCGGATTCGCCGGGTCCTGCGCGGCGCTGCTGCTGCGCGAGGGTCTGGGCGCCGAGGTGATCGTGATCGAGCAATGTGCGGTACCCGGCGGAATGCTTCGCACGCTCTACACCGAGGAAGGTCTGGCGTACGAGTATGGCCCTCGGGTCGTGAGCGTGTTCCGGGGCACGGCGGATGCCCTGCCCTTCCTGCGCCGGTTCCTCGATCTCCAGGAGCGTCAGGTATACCAGGGGACGCGACTGAGGCCCGAGTTTCCGATCATCCCGTTTCCCGTGGACGCGCAAAGCCTGAGAAAACTGCCTTGCGGCGCGCAGATCGAGCGCGAACTTGCCGAAATCCGGCAGCGCGGAACCGCACCCGGCGAGCGCGACCTGCGCGACTACTTGGAGTCGTCCGTCGGGCCCACGCTGACCGAGCTTGCCTTCGAGGGATTCAACCGCAAATTCTGGGGTCGCCGGCTGGAGGAAATGCCGGCGGCTTGGGGCAAACTGCGTCGCCTGGAGCGCATCGCCGAAGTCGGACAGTACCGGCTGCCGAGCGAAGCGCCGCATTATTATCCGGCCGGCGGCTTCAATCCGCTGTTCGACCAAATGCTCGAAGGATTCGACGTCCGCTACGGCGTCACCGTCGAGCGCGTCGAGACCAACGCGCGCAAGCTCGATGTCGTGACCGACGCCGGCGTCTTCTCGACCGATCTCGTCGTCAGCACGGGGCCGATCGACGCGCTGCTCGGATACCGACACGGCGCGCTCGAATGGCGCGGCTATCGCATCGAAATCGAAGTCGTCGACGGCGCCGATCACCCGCGCCTCGGCGCGGCCCCGGACGGCATCCCCTTCTCGTGGCTGTATACGCCCTGGCCGGAGACGGTGGTCTGCCGGACCACCGATTTCGGCGTCATCCACCACGGAGCGCAATCGGCCGATGAATACGGGCCGACCGTCCTGCTTCGGGAGATCGTCGACGACACGGTCTCCATGTACCCGGTCTGGTGGGAAGACGCGAAGTTCTACCGCTACCTCGCGGACGCGGCCACGATGCCCGGCGTGATTCCGCTCGGACGCCTTGGCCTGTACAAGTACACGACGATGGACAGCACGTATGCGATGGTGCGCCGGCTTCTCGGGTCGCTCGACCGTTACGTTGGCGGCGATGCGGTGGAACGACTCGACGTTCTGCGAAGCGTGAGAGGCGACTGGGGCAATTGAGGTCAGAGCAGCTCCCGCTCGATCGCGTCCAGCAGCTGTCGCGGCGTACCGGCTGCGATCACGCGCGCCCCGGAAAAGAGATTGAACCAGCGTCGATACGCGTCGCAGGCCACCTCCCATCCGCGCCGCGCGTAGACCACGTTCGTCCCGCCGAAGTAGCTCGCCAGATACGAGCTGCCGCCGAGCACCGACACGAACTTCTCGCAACCCGCGAACAGTCTGAGCTGCAGCTCGTTGAAGCCGAGTGCGGGATGCCGGGCATGCAGGTCCTGGATCGTCAGGACATCGGGATAGGCCCGTCGGATGGTGTCGATGTCGCCGGTCTCGCGGATTTTCTGGTGGTCGTTCACGATGTCGGACGCCCGCGGCCGGTTGTAGATCACCTGGTAGCGCTCGCGCAGCTTTCCGATCACGGACAGCAGAAGTTCGGCATCCATGAAATTGGTCGGAGCCCGATGCCAGAGATACTGCTCGTCCGTCGCCTTGTTGCAGACGATGCAGGTCGGTTTGGACCACCGGAAGCGATCGTCCCGGTATACCGACCTGTACGGTGGAGGCAGCCACTTGCGGGTGTCGAGCGTTGCGGGAAATGCCTTGCGATCGTAGCGCAGCCGTCCGCCGCGGCCGATCGGGTATTCGGTGATCGGCACATAGCGTCGCTCGACCGGGCGCTCCTCGTGACGCGGCGAGAAATAGTAGAGGCTCCGCGTGTCGGGACAGGACACCGTGAATTCGAGGCGCTGCTGGCCGTGCAACCAGTACGCATAGGGGACTACGGCGAGGAGCTCGAAGGCGAATTCGCCGAAGTATTGCGTACCGCGCGCGAGAACTTCGCGGCAGCCTGACCGCGTCCGGGCGGCCAATAACGTGGCGAGGGGAAAATCCTTGGTCGAAAAACAGCCGATCGCTTCGATCTCGCCTTCGCGTACGCGCCGCAGGAGCTCGGGCGCCAGCATTAGCGCGGCGGCCCGGGCACCGCCCGTGTGCAGGCACGCGCGCAGCAGGCTCCATCGTGCGCCCGGCGGCACGCCGAGCCAACCCGTCGCGGCACCGGACGCGTTCCGCGCGAGCGTCCGCACGCCAGCGCTCCGACGGGCGAGGTCCCACGCGAGTGTCTCGTCGGCATCGATTCCCACGGTCGCGGGAGCGCATCGCCGGGATGCTTGCGCAAATCTCTCGAGCATCGCGATTTTCAACGCGTCTCTCTCTTGTCGTCCTTCGGTTGCCGCTGCGCCGCGACGGTGGGCGCGGCGGGCCCGGGCACGCCTCGCAGCTGTCGTGAGAGGACCTTCGCCTTCCAGGGGGCCAGGAGGTTTCGCCATGGCTCGCGCGCGGCGCGCAGGACGGCGTCAAGCCTTGCCGCCGGAGAGGCACCTGGGACGGCGGGGGGAGCGAGCAAGCGGCGCACCAGGCCGCGAGCCGCCGCGCGAGGGTCCGGACTGGCGCCGAAGTGGATCAGCCGCGTGCCTTGCGCCGCGAAATGCGAGCGCTCGCGATGCGGCCTGGCGAAATAGGCAGTCCGCGTCCGCTCGAAGACATCGAGCAGAGGATCGATGGTCGCCTCGAACGAGCAGCCGGCGCGCGCCCGCAGCGCGTTGGCGCGCCGTTCCCGCGTCCGTATCTCGTCGTCGAGACTGGAACGCAGACCGTCGTAGTCCGCGTCGACCAGATCGATGTTGGCGCCAAGCCGCGCCAGTTCGTCGTAGCGGTAGTACCCAGGCCGGAAATCGGTGATTACCGGGAGGCCCGCGAGCAGGTAGGTGCCGATCCGGTTGGGAATCGCCGCGCGGTCGTCGAGCGCCTCCCACGGCAGCGGGCTTCCGATGTAGGACCAGCCGGCATCGTACCGGGAGAATTCGCGCACCCAGCCCGCTTTCGCGCGGCGAACCTCCTCCCAGCTCGCGCCGCCGCTGGCCTGCAGCGACGGATGGACGTGGAGGAATCGACGCAGGAGCGCGGCTTCCCTGCGCGCGCCGCGCAACGAGAGATCGCGCGAGATCATCCGGTAGACGTCGTCGACATCGTTTCCATAGGTATGCACGTGGATGCTGCGCCGCGCCGCGGCCAGATAGTCGATGCCGAAAGGCCGGCCGATGCACACCGTATGGATCTCGCCCGAACGCCCCGGACGATCCGACAAATCATCGTTCATGAACTCCAGCTTGGGCCGATCGCTGTCCAGGAACTCGACGATCGCGCGGTCATCGAATGCATCGACGCCGCATCCTCCCTGCGAGACCGCCTCCGACCAGTACGCGCGCTTCTGCCGGTTGCAGAAGACGTGGCCGTCGAGCGCTCGCGTGACGACGGGATCCATCTGCTGGACGTCAAAGCCCCAGTGCCTTACGACCGGCGCATCGAATCTCCCCCGCTCGCGTTCGCCGAGCAATGTGCGCAGGATTGTCCACACGTCATGCTCGACGCCGTCGGCGGGCGGGCCCCAGAGACGCCGGTGGTACGCCTGGAACAGGCTGTAGATGCAGTCGATCCGCAGATCGCGAATGGCGGTCGCGGCCTCGGCGAGCGCGATCGGCGCGATGCAGTCTGCGGTGGCCGCATACGGCCCCTGGTCCCAGACCATGCTGCGCGACCAGAGGCCCCAGAGCCGATGACCTCGCTCACACAGGCTCCGCATGCGCTCCGGGTGCCACGACAGCGCGCCGACAAGAAGAATCCTCATCGCTGGACGACCACCGGTGATTTCAAGGTTAGCCCGGATTGCATGTCACGCGAAGTTGGCTGCTGGCTGCGGCCGGCGGCTGCGTCGATGCGAACCGGGGATCCAACGCGCAAAGCCTATCACTTCCCGACCAGCGGACGCCCGAGGAGGGCGAGTGGCCGAATCGGCGGCGCCGGTCCCGCGCGCGAGTCCGGCACGCCGCCTCGCGATCTGGCGTTCCCGGGGCCGCAGCGGTAAAGTGCGACTCTCAACAGCGCTTGCTGCGAAAGGGCGCAGGTGTCATCCGGCGTCACCACTCTGCTTTTCACCGATATCGAGGGAAGCACCCTGCTGTGGGAGCAGGAGGCCGACAGGATGTCGTTGGCGCTTGCCGAGCACGACCGGCTGTCGCGCACGGCGGTCGAGGAACACCGCGGCGTCATCGTGAAGATGACCGGCGACGGAATGTATGCCGCCTTCGGCGATCCACTGGACGCGGTCAACGCCTCCCTGACTCTGCAGCAGTCGCTGGCGAATCCGGCCGCGACCAACGGGATCACGCTCCGCATTCGCTATGGATTGCACGTCGGCCTCGTCGAACGGCGGAACGACGATCTCTTCGGCAGTCCGGTCAACCGCGCCGCGCGGATCATGAAGGCAGCCCACGGCGGGCAGATACTGCTCTCGCAGGGCGTCGCCGACGACGTGCGCGAGCGCCTGCCGGCGCGCGTTTCGCTGCGCGACCTGGGCGGCGTCCGGTTGCGCGACCTGGCGACGCCCGAGCAGGTCTACCAGCTGGTTCATCCGGACCTCCGCCAGGATTTTCCGGCGTTGCGCTCGCTCGCCGCCACGCCGAACAACCTGCCGCAGCAGCTCACCTCCTTCATCGGCCGCGAGCGCGAGCTTGCCGACGGCAAGCGGCTGCTCGAAACCACGAGGCTCCTGACGCTGCTCGGCATGGGCGGCCTCGGCAAGACGCGCTTGTCGCTGCAGATCGGCGCCGACGTGCTGGAGAGGTACGCCGACGGCGTCTGGTTCGTCGACCTCGCTCCGATCAAGGATCCGGCGCTGGTCGTCAACGAGGCGGCCCAGGTGCTGGGCGTGCACGAGGAAGCAGGCAAGCCGCTGCTGCAGACTCTCTGCGCGCATCTCAATGACCGCAAGCTGCTGTACGTGCTCGACAACTGCGAACACCTGGTCGGCGCCTGCGCGAGCTTCGCCCAGGTTCTGCTGCGCAGCACGCCAGGCGTGCGCATACTGGCCACGAGCCGGGAGGCGCTGCACATCGTCGGCGAGCAGACGTACCCGGTCGCTCCGCTCGCGGTTCCCGATCCGAAGGCGGGCGTGGAGGCGTTGCTGCGCTCGGACGCCGTGCAGCTTTTTGTCGAGCGCGCACGGTTGCAAAAGCCGGCTTTCGACCTGACCGAAAAGGATGCGCCCGCAGTAGCCGAGCTCTGTGCACGGCTCGACGGCATTCCGCTCGCCCTGGAGCTGGCCGCGGCCCGCATGCGCTCCCTCTCCGTCGCCGAAATAAATGCCCGGCTCAACGACCGGTTCAAGCTGCTGACTGGGGGAAGCCGCGTCGCGCTCGAGCGCCAGCAAACGCTGCGCGCACTGGTGAGCTGGTCGTACGATCTGCTGCAGGAAACGGAACAGACGGTCCTCGATCGGCTGAGCGTCTTCGCCGGCGGCTTCGACCTGGCCGCCGCGGAAGCAGTATGCGGGGCCGAGCCGATCGCGGCGGAGGATGTCATCGACTTGCTGAGCTCGCTCGTCGACAAGTCGCTGGTGATGGTCGACCAGGACGATGGCTCGTCGCGCTACGGATTGCTGGAGACCATACGCGAGTTCGCCCGCGAGCACCTCACCAAGCGCTACGACCTGCAGAAAACGATCCGCGAGGTAACCCAGGAGCATCTCGCCGATCGCGACGACCTTGCGGCGACGGCCGCGCGTCACTGCGACTACTATTTTGGAGTGGCGAAGACCGCGCGCGCCAAGCTCGAAGGGCCCGAGCAGGCCGAATGGATGCGTCGTGTCGAGGCCGACCTCGGAAACATGCGGGCCGGCATCGCGCTGGCGCTCGCCGGCGGCGTCGACCCGGTGCTCGCGGTCAAGTTCGAAGTCGCGCTGATGCGCTTCCGCATCCTGCGCGGATACTCGGCCGACGCCCGCGACAACATTCGCGAAGCGCTCACCCGCCCGGGCATACTCGAGCCGAACCTTCCGCGCAGCCATGCGCTGTACGTTGGCGGCGTCCTGGCGACCACCCAGGGGGATCATGCCGAGGCGCACCGGATGCTGGCGGAATGCCTGGCGATCCGGCGGCAGCTCAACACCCCGCGCGAGATCGCAGCCACGCTGTCGACGCTGTGCACGCTGCACCTCCAGCAACACGATCTGGCGAAGGCGCGCGATTACGAGGAGGAAGCACTCGGCATCTTCCGCCAGCTTGGGGACCGCATCGGCGAAGGCATCGGACTGCTCAATCTCGGCGAGATAGCGGTGCAGCTCGGCGAAAACGACGGTGCGCAGCAACTGTTCGAGCAAGGGCTGACGCTGGCGCGGAGCATCAACTACCAGGAGCTGGAAGGCGAGTGCGAGTGCAATCTTGGAGAGCTCGCATTCGAGGCGGGCGATCTTGCGGCCGCTCAGGCGAGGTTCTCTCGCTCGCTGCAGGTCTGCAGGAACGCCGAGGACAGGCGCAACGAGGCGATTGCCCTGTGGTGGCTGGGCAAGACCGATGCGGCCCGCGGCAATTTCGACTCGGCGCTCGAGCGCCTGGCCGAAGCGCTGCGGGCGTTCAGGGCATTCGGCATCAACAACGCCGCGCTGGAGTGTCTGGAAGACTATGCCGGGGTGATCAACAAGCTCGGCCGCGCCGACGACGCCGTCCGCTTGCACGCGGCCGCCGCCGCCGCCCGCAAGGATCTGGCGCTCCCGGCCTCGCCGCGCAGCGAAGCCAAACGCAACAGCAGCATCGAAGCGGCGCGCGAAGCGCTCGGCGGCGCCACGTTCAATGCGGCCTGGTCGGAAGGTCAGGCGTGGACGCTCGCGGCGGCCATCGAGCACGCGGTTGCGTCGAAGGCGGCGTCGACGGTCGCTGCCTGACGGGCCACACGGGGGCCGTCGGACTGGCGCCCGGCAATGGCCTTGCCGGCATCACGCCGCCCGCGACCGACAGGAAAAAAAGGCCCCCGCCGTTGCCGGCGAGGGCGTGAGACGCACTCCAGGCCGTTCAGACGGCGGCTTTGCGCTTCCGCGTGAGCCAACCGGCGGCGAGCCCGCCCAGGATCAGGGCGACGGTGCCGGGCTCCGGTACCTGGGTAAACGTGACGTTGGTATTCGCGACGGCGAACTGTTGCGGCGTGCAGTCATCGCTGCACCCGCTATACAGGAAGACCTGGTTGAACAGGCCGGCCAGCGGATTGACGAATTCGGCGTGGACGAACGACGCGAGTGGCGCAGGTGGCCGCAATCCCGAATCGAACTGAATGAACCAGTCGGTGTCGTCGCAAAGGACGTTGTCACCGCTGCAATCGACCGGGATCAGGCGCGAATTGATGCCCTGCAACAACGGCTCCTCGAATCCGAGGACCATGCCGGTGATATCGTCGACGTCGCTCCCGCTGAAGGTAAGGTGCGCCGTGTGCAGCATGTCTTCGGTTTTTGCAGTGGCCGAGATGCTGGTCACCGCGACGTCCTGGCAGGTGTCGCCCTCACCGTTGACCGCGTGAACGCCGGCGCCCAGTCCGAGGCACGGCGATGGCGGATCGGGCACGAAGAATACCGCGACGCCCGAAAAGAAATTGGGGTCGTACGAGGTCCCGTAGTGCCCTGCATTGGCGGCGCCCCCGGACATTGCGGCCGCGGCGGCGACGGCAAAACCGAGCAAGACCCGAAGCTTGTTGTTTGGCATGGTCACTCTCTCCTGAGTCAAATCAAATGCTGCACCACAGGGGGTTGCGCAGCGATAACCTCGTGCGGCCAACCCGGCTCGTCACCGCAGCAAGAAATACACCCAGTGGGGCGGTAGTTATCTAACCTATTGACCTGACACGTATATTGTCGGCGCGCGTCGTTGGACCGACAAGAATCCCATCGATGACTGTAAGATTTATCGACGGAACCTGGCGTCGGGCTCGGGCGGCCGGCCGGCCTCATGGTGGCGATGGAACCGAGTGGAACGAACTGAGCGGGGGACAACCGCAGCCGCGAGTCCGGCGCGGGATACCAGTGCGTCGCTTACTCCGGTATCCCTTCCATTTCGGCGGCCTGGGTGTGCAGCTGGCGCAGCGGCAGGTGAATCGTAAACCGCGATCCGCGCCCGACCTCGCTGTCGACCTCGATGCATCCGCCATGCTGGCGGGCGATCGAGTAGGACACCGACAAGCCGAGCCCGGTACCCTGGCCGACCGGCTTGGTGGTGAAAAACGGCTCGAATATCCGGTTCAAATGCTCTTTCGCGATCCCGCAGCCGGTGTCCTCGAAGCGGACCCAGACTTCGCTCGCGGTCGCGCCGGTCGAAATGGTGATCGTCCCGTTGGCCTCGATCGCCTGCCCGGCGTTGACGATCAGGTTGAGGAAGACCTGGTGCAGCCGCGACGGCAGGCACTCGACGTCTGGCAGATCGCCGAAGTGCGTTTCGATCCGCGCCTTGTACTTGATCTCGTTGCGCACGATGTTGACCGTGCGCTCGATGGCCTCGTGCAGGCTCACGACCTCCCATGCCTCGTCGACGCCGCCGCGCGAGAAGTCCTTCAGGTCCTGCACGATGTGCTTGACCCGGAGAATGCCGTCGCGCGACTCGGCCAGGAGCGCCGTCACATCGCCGCGCAGGAAGTCGATATCGATGCCCTCGCGGAGCGCCCGTGCGCGCTCCAGCGACGCAGGAAGTGGCACCGGCAAGGCGCGCTCCGATTCGACGTAGGCTTCGAGCAGTCCGAACAGGCTCACCAGGTACGAGTCGAGCGTGCCGAGATTCGAAAGCACATAGCCGATCGGATTGTTGATCTCGTGCGCGACTCCTGCCGCGATCTGGCCGATCGACGCCATCTTCTCCGACTGGACCAGCTGGTCCTGCGCTTCCTCGAGCATCTCGTTCATGCGTTGCATCGTCGCATTGAGCGTCGACAGCTCGAGGATCCGGTTGGTGCGCTCGACGTGCATGCGATGGTTAGCGATGACCAGGGCCAGGAAGCTGGTCATCGCCTGTCCGCGATCGAGGTCGTCGATCTTGTACTTCGGGTGCCCGGGAGCCCTGTTCACCGCGACCGCGCCGATGATCCGCTCGGAGACGCGCAGCGGCCAGCACATCGCGGAGTGCGTCGGACGGTCGCGGCGTTCGTGCCGGCGCAGCGGCAGGCCGGTTTCGGCGACGTCGCCGTTGATCAGCAGCGGCTCGCCCGTCGCCACGACGTGGCCGAACACGCCCACGCCGCGCGGCAGCCGACTGCCGATCACGCCGGGCGGCAGGTCGATACCGGCGGCGATTTCCAGCAGGTCTTCGGTTCCGTCGACGACGAGGGCGATCGACCCGCTGTGGGCATCGAACCCGGAGACGATGTGCTCGAGGATGTCCTGCTGCACCTGCAGCGGCGCCACGCCGTTGGCCGCGGTCTGGCCGAGCTCGTAGAGCGAATAGATCCACCCGTACTCGCCCAGCTTGCCGTCGGCGGACCCGAACGAGGCGCTCATCGCGGAAGTCGGGACAGGGCGCGCGCGCAACGCCCGCTGCGGGTGCTCGCGGAGAACAAGGGTGCCCGAGCTATTCCTCGAGGAGGACGCCGCCATCCTCGGTCCAGCGCACGCGCGTGATGCCGGGGCTTTCGGCTTCGAGCCGCGCCAGCTCCAGCTGCTGCCGCGAGATGAGCCCACGCTGGCAGCGCAATTCGTCGGCGAGGCGGCGATTTTCGACGAGAAGCTCGCGGTGCTCCAGCACCTGCGAGACGATCGTCTTCAATTCGGTGTCCGACCACGGCTTGCTGACGAAACGGAAAATACCCGCCTCGTTGATGGCGCGGACGATTCCCTCCATGTCGGTGCACGCGCTGAGGATGATCCGCGCCGCGTCCGGTTGCAGTTCCTTGACGCGGGTTAGAAACGACACCCCATCCATCACCGGCATGCGGTAGTCGGAGATCACGAGATCGACCCGATGGTTGTTCAGGTGCTCGATCGCTTCGACCGGGGCGCTGAACGTTTTCAATTGCAGATCGGGAAGCGCCGGCGGCGCGGCCGCGTTGAGCAGCATCCGCCGCAAGGCGTTGAGCACGTGGACCTCATCGTCGACGATGAGCAGCTTGGCCATGACGATCCTTTGCAAAAACAATGCGAAATGCCGGTTCGGGCTTTATCGGCGAGCCGGCGCCGGCAAGGGCACCTACCTTCCGGCATCCGCAAGCACATGACGTGCCATACAGGGCAAGGTGGCCGTACCCAGCCACGAGAATGTGGAGCGGCCGTGAGTCCCGCCCGGCCGGCGGGCGTCAACTGCCCGGAAAACGGCGAATCCGTCCTTCTTACAACGAGATAGGCGGGAGGGGTTCCCGCGCCGCCTTTGAGAAACGTCGTTTGCGGCCAATTCCCGCGTACCCAGACCGCGCGGGACTCGAACATGGCCGTCCGTGGAGGGAGAGGTCGGCCCCGCCAAACGTGGCGACGAGCGCGCTGCGCATCGCCGGCGGACCCGCCGGCCGGCAATTTGTGACGAAAATCGCTGCAGCAACCCGGACTCAGCTATCCAGCAGCTTGAGACGCTGCACTTTGCCTGATGGCCCCTTCGGAAGGGCTTCCACGAACCGGATGACCTTGGGAGTCTTGTAGGCGCCGAGCTCGACGAGGCAAAATTCCCTGAGCTCCTCCACCGAGCATGTACGCTCGGCCTTGAGAACTACGCAGGCCATGATCTCCTGGCCGTAGTTCGCGTCGGATATGCCGACCGATGCCGCCTCCAGAATCGCGGGGTGTCTGAGCAGCGCCTCGTCGATCTCGCGGGGCGCGATATTTTCGCCACCCTTTATGATGAGCTCCTTGAGGCGCCCGGTGACAAAGTAGAATCCGTCGCCGTCGACGTGCCCGAGATCGCCGGTGTGCAGCCAGCCGTCGGTCTCGAGAGTCCTGGCGGTGATGGCCGCGGCTTTGTAGTAGCCCTTCATGACGTTATCGCCGCGGATCATGATCTCGCCCTGCTGACCCGGCGGCAGCGTCCTGCCGGTCTGGGTATCGACGATCTTCGCTTCGTTGCCGAACGCGATACCGGCGCTTCCGTACTTTCTTTTGGCCGGATCGAGCGGGTTGCTGAACACCGGCGCGGCCGTTTCGGTCAGACCCATCGTCTCGATCACGCCGATGCCGAATTTCTGCTCGAACGCCTTGTGCAGCGACGGCGGCAGCGGCGCCGATGCCGAGCGGCCGAACCGGACCTGTTCGAGGTGCAAAGCGCTGCCCGAAGCCCGCGGATCGGCGCCATTGAGCAGATAGGAAATGATCGTGGGAACGACGTTGATCCAGGTGCAGCGGTAGTCCGAAACAAGTCGCCAGTAGTTTGACGTGCTGAACTGGCGCGGCATCACGACACTGCCCTCATGCACCAGCGGCGCTACGGCAGTCACGATCTGGCCGTTGATATGGTACAGCGGCAATACGCACAGCACGCGATCGGCGCGGCCGAGCGCGTGCGCCCGGCTGGTGTACTCTGCGCCGGCGATGACATTCTTGTGCGTAAGGACGACCCCTTTCGGCGTGCCGGTCGTGCCCGACGTATAGATCAGGAGCGCATCGTCGTCCTCGTGCACGGTGGGCAGCTCGACGTCGGGAAGCGTCCCCGGGTCCCCGATGTCCGGCGCATCGGGATCGATGGCGAAGACCTGCACCGAGCGCGATACATTCGCCAGCGCAGCCTGCAGGCGCTCCTGATGTTCCGGCGCCACGAACACCGCCTGCGCGTCGGAGTGTTCGAGCACGTACTCGAGCTGCGAAGGCTGGGCGAGGAGATTGATCGGAGACACGACCAATCCTGCGTACATCGCGCCCAGCAGCAGGTCGGCGGCCTGGTAGCCGTTGCGCAGCATCAGCGCCACCTTGTCACCCTTGCGCAAGCCATGTTGCAGCAAGAGCTTGCCGAGGTTCTGCGCGTCCTTCCTGAGCTGCCCGTAGGTCAGCTGCAATCCCGTTTCGGGCGCGATCAGGTATACCTGCCCGGGCCGGGTTTCGGCACGAAGATCGATGGTGTGCCGAATCGTACGCACGGCGCGCAGCGGCCGGGGATCAGAGACCGTGCTTGGCGCGGTAGCTCCCAAACAAGGCCTCTTCCGATGGCTCGTTCTTGGGAATGACCCTGGCGATGCGGGTAATGTTGAGAAAGTGCCTGTAGTTGAGGTTGTCGGAGATGCTGTTGCGGCCCCAGGTGCCGCAGCCCATCGACAGGGAGAACGGCAAGCCGTTGTCGAAATTCCCGCCGTTCGCGAAACAGTGCGCCTGATTGACGATCACCCGGCAGACAGGGAACTCCAGCCCGAGGCGCATCACCCGGGCTTCGTCCGTGGTGTGAATGCCGATCGAATGGCCCGCGCCTTCGTATTCATAAATGGCAGCGGCGATGGTGACTGCGTGATCGAAATCACGGGCGCGATATAGCGTCAGCACCGGCGAAAGCTTTTCGCCTGAAAAAGGATATTGTCGGCCGGTGCCGGTTTCCTCCACCATGAGGAACGCCGCATTTGCGCATCGGTCGAGAGCGGCCAGGCGCGCGATGTTCGGTGCGGACTGGGCGATGACCGCCGGGCTCAGTTTGCCGTCGGGCCACATGACCTTCTGCAGCCGGACCTTTTCCGACGGCGTCAGTTGCACACCTCCCTGCCGGCGCAGCTCCTCGACCATCGCGTCGTAGACGGCATCCAGAATCACCAGAGCATTCTCCGACGAGCAGCTCGTCGCGTTGTCGAATACCTTCGACTGCCGGATCTTCCGTGCCGCGTCGGCGAGGTCGGCGCTGCCATCGACAATGACGACGACGTGGCCGGCCCCGACGCCGATAGCCGGCGTGCCGCTGGAATACGCGGCGCGAACGTTGTTCTGCGAACCCGTCACGACGACCAGGTCGACCTGGCGCATCAGCTCGGTCGTCATCTGCCTGGTTACCGGCGCGGGCAACTGTTGCACGAGATCGCGAGGAGCGCGCACGCGATCGAGCTCGGCATGGACATATTCCAGCAGCATGGTGCTGGTGGGCGCGCCCTTGGGCGATGGCGACAGGATGACGGCATTGCGGCACTTGAGCGCGTTGATGATGTTGTTCGCCGGGGTCGCGGCCGGATTGGTCGATGGAACGACCGCGCCGACAACACCCACGGGCCGGGCAATCTCGACCAGCCCTCTTGCCTTGTCCTCGGAAATCACACCCACCGAGCGCGCATTCCGGAGATCGCGGAGCAACCCCATCGTCTTGCGCCGGTTCTTGGTGATCTTGTCGGCGACGTTGCCAAGCCCCGTGGTGGCCACGGCGATCTCGGCCAGCGCGCGGTTGTGGTCGGGGTTGACGATCGCCCACCCGGCGGCGGTAACGACTTCGTCGACCTGCTGCTGCGAGTAGGCCTCATAGTGTCGTTGCGCGGCGCGCGCTCGTGCCACCAGAGTCGACACCAGCCCCTGGTCGTCCGGAGCGCTTGCCCGCCGCGTCTCGCTCAATGCCGTGCTCATTTCAGCATCCTTTCCTGCACGTCTGCCAGCCGTTGGGCAAGCCGGCCCGGCCATGGTTCGGTTTTGGCACAGATTCGCGGTCAAGCTCCCGAGTCACTTGGCAAAGCTCTCGCGCAATTTCCCCGCAGGCGGGTCGGCCGTATCGATGCGCTTGGTCGGGTCGATGCAGATCGATGCGCCGGCGCCGATCAGCAACAGGACGGCGGTGATGACGAACGGGACTTCGTAGGCGCCGGTCTTGTCGATCAGGAATCCGAACACCGCAGGCGACACGATGCCGGCGAGTCCGAACCCGGTGTTCATCATCCCGCCCGCGGTCCCCGCATATTTCCCGGCGATGTCGATCGGCAGGCTCCAGAGCACCGCGTTGGTGAGCTCGAGGAAAAAGAACGACGCGGCAAGGAAATATACCGCCGTCAGCGGGGCCTGCGTGTACACCGCGGGCAGGATGAATACCAGCGCTCCGACGAGCCCCGTCAGCAGCAGTCCACGCCGGGCCAGCTTGAGACTTCCGGTCTTCTTGTAGATGAAGTCCGAAACGACCCCGCCCAGGGTGTCGCCCACCACGCCTGCCAGGAGAGGGAGCGTCGCGAACAGGGCTATCTGCTTGAGATTGAATCCACGCGCATCCTTGAGATACGACGGCAGCCAGGTGAGAAACACCCACAGCGACCAGCCGTAGCAGAAGTCGACGAACGTGACCAGCCACATGCGCTTGATCATCAGGATCCACGGCGTCTTTCCCTTCGCCGCCGCGTGCATTTCCTCGGCTTTCACCCCGATTTCCGCGAGCTCGGCGGCAGACACCCACTTGTGCTCGACCGGTGTATTGCGGAAAAACCAGATCCAGACCACCGTCCAGACGAGGCTGACGCCGCCCAGAACGAAAAACGACTCGCGCCATCCATAGGCCAGAGCGATGGCCAACACGAGCGGAGGCGTCACCGCCCCGCCGAGGCGGGCGAAGCTGTGGGTGATTCCCTGCGCGAATCCCCGCTCGGTGGCCGGCATCCAGTAGGTGAAAGCGCGCGTCGCGGTCGGGAACGCACCCCCCCTCTCCGATTCCGAGCAGGAAACGGAACACGACGAGCGACGCCACCCC
>JBOIGD010000043.1:0-9266 GCA_050742615.1 Casimicrobiaceae bacterium
TCCCCATCAGCAGGCCGCCGAGCGCCACCGGGCCGAGCAGCAGGCCGACCAGCACCGGCACCAGCACCGGCAGCAGCGACGGGATGATCATTTCGCGGATCGCCGCCTTGGTCAGCATGTCGACCGCAACGCCGTACTCGGGCTTCGACGTGCCGGCCATGATCCCCGGAATCTCCTTGAACTGCCGTCGCACCTCGACCACGACGGCGCCGGCCGCACGGCCTACCGCTTCCATGGCCATCGCGCCGAACAGATACGGAATGAGCCCCCCGAGGAACAGCCCGACGATCACCATGTGGTTCGACAGATCGAAGCTCACGTTGATGTTCGCGCCAGCGAGCGCGTGCGTGTAATCGGCGAAGAGCACCAGCGCGGCAAGCCCCGCCGAGCCGATCGCGTAACCCTTGGTGACCGCCTTGGTCGTGTTGCCGACCGCATCGAGCGGATCGGTGATGGCGCGCACCGACTCCGGCAGATCGGCCATTTCCGCGATGCCGCCCGCGTTGTCGGTGATCGGCCCGTAGGCGTCGAGCGCGACAATGATGCCGGTCATCGACAGCATCGCGGGCGCCGCGATCGCGATGCCGTACAACCCCGCGAGCCAGTACGAAACCAGGATCGCGATGCAGACCGAGATGACCGGCCAGGCGGTGGCCTTCATCGACACGCCGAGGCCGGCGATGATGTTGGTCGCGTGCCCGGTCGTCGACGCCTGCGCGACGTGGCGGACCGGCTTGAATTCGGTCGCCGTGTAATACTCGGTGATCACCACCATCGCAGCGGTCAGCGCGAGCCCGACCAGACCGGCGCCCCAGAGATGCAGCGTCGTCAGTTCGGGATCGATCGCCGCGACGCCGGCCATCAGTCGGTCGGTGATGAACCAGAATCCTATGGCCGAGAGACCGCCGGCCACGATCAGGCCGCGGTAGAGGGCGTTCATGATCTTGCCGCCGGCCCGGGCCTTGACGAAGAAACAGCCGACGATCGAGGCCAGGATCGAGAAGCCGCCCAGCGCCAGCGGATATGTGACTGCCGCCTCGGCCTGCGCCGGTAGCAGCAGCGCGCCGAGCAGCATGGTCGCGACGATCGTCACCGCGTAGGTTTCGAACAGGTCGGCCGCCATCCCGGCGCAATCGCCCACGTTGTCGCCGACGTTGTCGGCAATCACCGCGGGATTGCGCGGATCGTCTTCCGGAATGCCGGCCTCGACCTTGCCCACGAGGTCCGCGCCGACATCGGCGCCCTTGGTGAAGATGCCGCCGCCCAGCCGCGCGAATATCGAGATCAGCGAGCCGCCGAACGCGAGACCGACCAGCGGTTCGAGGATGCCGTGCAGCCCTCCGGTGGTCGCGTTCGCGACCTCGTGCGCGGACTGCACGAGAAACCAGTAGAAGCCCGCCACGCCCAGCAGGCCCAGTCCGACGACCAGCAGGCCGGTGATCGCGCCGCCGCGAAACGCCACGGCCAGCGCCTCGTTCAGCCCGGCGCGTGCGGCCTCCGCGGTGCGCACGTTGGAGCGCACCGAGACGTTCATGCCGATGTAACCGGCGAGGCCCGACAGCACGGCGCCTACGGCAAAGCCGGCGGCGGTGCGCCACGAGAGGAACACGCCGATGACCACCAGCAGGATGACACCCACCACCGCGATCGTCGCGTACTGGCGATTCAGGTAGGCTTGCGCGCCCTGCTGCACGGCAGCGGCAATTTCCTGCATGCGCGCGTTGCCGGTCGGCTTGCGCATGACCCAGCCGATCGACCAGCCGCCGTATACCAGCGCGGCGATCGCGCATGCGAGCGCGAAGACGAGTGCATTCGACATTTGAATCCCCTAAAGAGTGGCCAGCGAGATCTTGTTGTGCCCGGAAAGCGCGTGCGCCCCGGGACGTTGCGCCACGCTCGCGGCCGCTTCGAGCCGCGGCGAACCGCCAAAACATGCTATTTTGCCAGCCCCCGGTGCCAAAAGTCGAGTCGATCCCGCGCCGGGAACGGCCGGGCGCGACTCGACCGGCGCCTAGACCGCGAACGACGCCGTGAGTTTTTTTGCCACGGCGGCATTCTTCAGCCGCACGTATTGCGGCAGACCGTCCCGGAACGGTGGAAAGGCCTCGCCGCGCGTGAGCGGCGCCAGGTACGCGCGCGCCTTCGGCGTGATGCCGTAGCCATCGGCGCTGATGTAATCGCGCGGCAGTTTCTTTTCGACGTTGGCGACCTTGTCGAGCGGCGCCGCCTCGATCTTCCACCGGTAGGGCCTGTCCGACGTGCGCACGATCGCCGCCATCACGGCGCCGCGGCCGCGGACCGCGAATTCGACCGCCGCGCGGCCCACGGCGTACGCCTGCTCGACGTCGGTCTTCGACGCGAGATGCCGCGCGGCGCGCTGCAGATAGTCGGCCACCGCCCAGTGGACCTTGTGCCCGAGACTGTCCTTGACCCGCGAAGCGATCATCGGCCCGACGCCGCCGAGCTGGGCGTGGCCGAACGCGTCCTTCGTGCCGGCCTCGGCGAGGAGCTTCCCCTGCGCGTCGCGCAGGCCCTCCGACACGCCGACGCAGCAATAGCCGAATTGCGCGACCTTGGCGTCCAGCCGCGCCAGGAATTTCGCCTCGTCGAACGTGATCTCGGGAAACAGCAGCAGCAGCGGAATCGGTGTGTCGGCGTCGTCGGCGAGGCCGACTGCCGCGGTGATCCAGCCGGCGTTGCGTCCCATCACCTCGAGCACGAACACCCGCGTCGAGGTCTTGGCCATCGACGCCACGTCGAACGCGGCTTCGCGCATCGACGTCGCGACGTATTTGGCGACCGACCCGAAGCCGGGGCAGCAATCGGTCACTGCGAGGTCGTTGTCGACGGTCTTGGGCACGTGCACCGCGATCAACGGATAATCGAGCTGCTCCGCCATCTGCGACACCTTGAGACAGGTGTCCGCCGAATCGTTGCCGCCGTTGTAGAAAAAATATCCGATGTCATGCGCGCGGAAAACGTCGAGCAGGCGCTGGTATTGCGCGCGGTCGCGGTCGCCGCCGGCGAGCTTGTAGCGGCACGACCCGAAGGCACCGGCCGGCGTGTGCATCAGCGCCGCGATCGCCCGCGACGACTCCTTGCCGGTGTCGATCAGGTCTTCGGTCAGCGCGCCGATGATGCCGTTGCGGCCGGCATAGACGCGACCGATGCCGCGCTTGTGCTGCCTGGCGGTCTGGATCACGCCGCAGGCGCTGACGTTGATGACGGCGGTGACGCCGCCGGACTGGGCGTAGAAGGCGTTGCGTCGATTCAAGGAAGCCTGCGCGTGATCGTTGGGGCGGCAGGCGATTGTAATGGACGCGCCGGAGTGCGTCCACGCGATGCGGCGAACGCGCCGGCCCTGCGATCGGCCCGCGCGGCGTTCGTGGCCGCTAGCCTCCTGCGAGCGCGCGGCGAGTGGCCTCCAGGAACGCCCTGCCGTAGCGCAGGTCGGGCTCCAGATGACAGCCCTCGGCCCATTCGTTCCATGCGTTGATGAACACGAGGCGCTCGTCGCCGTCGTGCCATTCGCGGGTCAGCGCCGCCGCCGCGCCGAGCCAGCGTTCGTAGTTCGCCGGCTCCGCGTTGACGAAGCAGCGCGAAATATCGGGCAGGCGCGCGGTGTTGTCCCAGCCGGTCATCACGCCGCGAAACAGGCGATAACCGGGGCGTGGGCGCGCCAGCGCATTCCGTGCGCACGAGACATAGTCGAGAACGTCGCCGTTGAATCCGCGGCGCACGGTCGCGGGATCCGGCCTGATTTCCTGTGAGCGGGTGAGGTGTGGCGGAAATTCCACCGCGGCATCGTATCCGATGGCGGCCGGATCCATCGCCTTCTGGTTGACGCTCTGCACCAGCGCGAGATAGAGGCCGGCGTGGCCCGCATCGCGCACCGCGGCGCGCCAGACGTCCGCCCACTGCCGCGGCTGCGGTATCGCGTCGGGACAGTACACCAGCAGCAGCGGTCGGTCCCCAATCCGGACGTAGCGGCGGTCGGCGAAGGCCGGCAGCAGATCGCGAATGAACGCCAGGGCGTCGCCATCGCGATAAGGCTGCTCGATCAGCAGGTCGTCGTCGAGGCCGTCCCAGCGCCGCGTCCAGCTTTCGTTGGCCCAGCACAGGCAGAACGGGAAGTCCGGCTCGCCCGATGCCAGCACCTCCGAAAACGGACGCTGCAACAGGCGCCTGCCGGCAAACCAATAGTGGTAATAGCAGAAGGCGTCCACGCCGTGCGCCTGCGCGAGCGCCGCCTGCTGGCCGCGCGTCTCGGGCACGCGAAGATCGTAAAAGCCCAGGTCGGACGGCAGCCTCGGCTGGTAGTGGCCGGCGAAGTTCGGCCTGGCGCGCACGACGTTTCGCCATTCGGTGAATCCGGCGCCCCACCAGGCATCGTTCTCCGGGATCGGATGGAACTGCGGCAGGTAGAATGCAATGGCGCGAACGGCGTCGCTCACCGGCGGCCCCCCTGTGCGGCCGGCAGCGAGGTCTTTCCCCGGGCGAGCGAGTCAGCGGCGCAGCGCAGCAAGCACGGCGTCCCTGATCGCATCGACCGCTCCGATCCCGTCGACGCTGCGATACTTCGGCGCGCGCGCGTCGCCGCTCGCCGCCCACTGGCGATAGTAGTCGACCAGCGGCTCGGTCTGCGCGTGGTAGACGGCGAGTCGCTTTTTCACCGTCTCCTCCTTGTCGTCCTCGCGCTGGATCAACGGCTCGCCGGTGAGGTCATCGCGGCCCGCGACCTTCGGTGGATTGAACTTGACGTGGTAGCTGCGGCCGGATACCCGATGCACCCGGCGGCCGCTCATCCGCTCGATGATGGCCGCGTCCGGAACGTCGATCTCCAGCACGAAATCGATGGCCACCGCAGCATCCTTCATCGCATCGGCCTGCGGAATCGTGCGCGGGAACCCGTCGAACAGATACCCGCCGGCGCAGTCGGCCGCCTTGAGCCGCTCCTTGACCAGCGCGACGATGATGTCGTCCGACACCAGGGCGCCGGTATCCATCACCTTCTTCGCCGCGATCCCCAGCGGCGTGCCGGCCTCGACCGCAGCGCGCAGCATGTCGCCGGTCGAAATCTGCGGAATGCCGTAAGCCTCCTTGATGAAGGTCGCCTGGGTCCCCTTTCCCGCGCCGGGCGGGCCGAGCAGTATCAATCGCATGATCGGGATCGGATTGGTCGACGGCGCCGCGGCGCGCCAACGATCGGCGCCGGCGGTTGCGCCGCGATTCTGGCCGGAATCAGAGAGCGGGTCAAACCCGGCCGGCTGAGTACAGCAGGCGCACGCGCTCGAGATCTTCCTGGGAATCGACGCCGGGAGCCGGTGCGCCGCGCGCGACGGTGACCACGATCCGGTAGCCGTGCCACAGCGCGCGCAGCTGCTCGAGCGCCTCGAACCGCTCCGGCGGCGCGGGCTGCAGCGACGGAAAGCGCCGCAGGAATTCCACCCGGTAGGCGTAG
The DNA here is from genome assembly GCA_050742615.1 of Casimicrobiaceae bacterium. Classification (GTDB taxonomy): domain Bacteria; phylum Pseudomonadota; class Gammaproteobacteria; order Burkholderiales; family Casimicrobiaceae; genus PALSA-1003. The sequence goes on from JBOIGD010000043.1 coordinate 5,462, forward strand.
AGACCGTAGTGCCGGTACAGCGGGAGCCCGGCCGGCAACCGCTGGCGGTCGGCGGCAAACGCATCACGCGCCCAGGGAATCGTCGCCCGGCTGAAATAGAGAGCGTATCCGGCGTGGTCGAGCACCACCTTGACCACGTTGGGATTGAACGCTTCGTCCGGTTCGTCGATCGGGTGGCACGCCGTGGCGATCGCCGCGTCGGCGTGAGCGTCGAGTTTCTCCGCGACGGCGCGGATCAGCGCGGGCTCGAGCAACGGCTCGTCGCCCTGGACGTTGACGACGATCGTGCGCGCGTCGAGACCGATTTGTGCGGCGGCTTCGGCCAGCCGATCGGTGCCCGTCGGGTGGTCGCCGCGCGTCATCACCGCGTCGATGCCGTGGCGCGCGACCGCGGATGCAATCCGCTCGTCGTCGGTGGCGACCACCACCTGAGTCGCGCCGCTCGCTTTCGCGCGTTCGGCGACTCGCACCACCATCGGCTTGCCGGCGATATCGGCCAGCGGCTTGCCGGGCAGCCGGGTCGACGCGTAGCGGGCCGGAATGAGGACCGTGAACAAGCGGGACCGTCAGACGCGCGCGGCGCGCCGGCCGGCGATTCGCGCGTCGCGCCGAGCGCATCGGCACCCGCGCGCCGGGCCGCGCCTCACTCGTATTCGGAAGGCGCCAAGCGGCGCGCTTCTTCCTCGAGCATGACCGGAATCCCGTCGCGGATCGGGTAGGCGAGGCGCGCGCTCTTGGAAATCAGCTCCTGGCGCTCGCGATCGTAGATCAGCGGACCCTTGGTCACCGGACACACGAGGAGCTCAAGCAGCTTTGGATCCACGCAATCCCCTCTCGACCAGCGCATAGAACGCCGGCTCGACGATCGCCCGAACCGGCAGAGCCCAGCAACGGTCGTCGGCGAATGCACGGCATTTTACCGCATCTTTCTCGGTCATCAGGATGGCCGTCGCGCCGGGCAAGGCTAGGTCGGCGGCGGTGTAGCGATGATGATCGGGGAGCGGATGGCAGGTCGCGGTGATGCCGAGCGAGGCGAGTTGCGCGAAGAACCGCGCCGGGTTGCCGATGCCGGCGAGCGCGTGGACCGCGCCGGAACGGAATCGGGCCGCATCGGCGGTCACCGCCTCGGCATTGACGCGGACGAAGCGTTCGCCGGCAAGGGTCATCGCGAATTCGCGTCCGGAGCGCGTCACCGGACCGCCGAGGCGGACGACTGCGTCCACCTGTGCGAGACGCGCCTCCGGCTCGCGCAGCGGTCCCGCGGGAAGGGGCAAGCCGTTGCCCAGTCCGCGCACGGCGTCGACGACGGCGATTTCGACCTCGCGCGCGAGCGCGTAGTGTTGCAGGCCGTCGTCGGCGACGATCACGTCACAGTCGCGGTGCGCGGCGAGCAGCGCGCGCGCCGCGCCCGGGCGGTCGACGCCCACCCACACCGGCAGCCCGGTGCGGGCGAGCAGCAGCGGTTCGTCGCCGACTTCGTCGGGACGATCGCCCACGCCGATCTGCCTTGCCTTCCCATCGCGCGCCCGGTAACCGCGGCTGACAATGCCGGGGTGCCAGCCGCGGCGCGCGAGCTCGTCCGCCAGCGCGATGGTCAGCGGCGTCTTGCCGCTGCCGCCGACGGTGATGTTCCCGACGACGACGACGGGCACCGGCACTCGCTCGACGCGCAGCAAGCCATGGCGATAGAGCGCCCGCCGCGCGGCAGCCGCGCCGCGAAAGGCGAGCGCGGCCGGAGCGAGCAACGCGGACAGCGGCGTCAGCCGCGGCGCATACCACGAGGCGACCAGGCGCTCGCTCAAGTGCCGTTGGACCCGATGCGCCGTTCGAGGCATGCGGATTGCGCGCTGGAGACGGTCCGTCGGCTGCCGGTGGCGAACGCCCTGCACGGGCCCGCTCCCGGACCGGTCCGTCACTTCGCCGGAGTCTGCGTGGCAAACGTGATGTGGATCAGGCCGGCCTGGCGCGCCGCCTCCATCACGTGGATCACCGCCTGGTGGGTCGAATTGGCGTCGGCGTTGATGATGACCACCGCATCGCTGGCGCCGCCGGCGGCCCGGCCCAGGGCGTCGGCGAGCGCGTTGACCGTCGTGAACTGCATCAAGGTCTTGTCGACCATGTACTGGCCCTGAGCGCTGACGCCGACGTTGATCTCCTTAGGCCGCTGCTGCATCGGATCGGCGTTGGCCTCGGGCAGCGTGATCTTCAGCTCCGCAACCCGCTGGTAGGTCGTCGTGACCATCAGGAAGATCAGGATCACCAGCAGCACGTCGATCAACGGGATGAAATTGATCTCCGGCTCGTCGCGGAGCCGGCTGCCGCGGAGATTCATCGCTGCCGGCCCTCTGCCCGGCGCGAGGCCCCGCGCCGGCTGCCGCACCGCCGCGACCTTGCCGCCGCGCCAGCCACTATTTGCGCTCCCCGTGGGCCAGCTCGACCAGCTTGACCGCCTGCTGTTCCATCTCGAGGATCAGGGCATCGACCTTGGCGCGGAAGTGGCGGTAGAAGATCATGCTGGGTATCGCCACGATCAGGCCGAGAGCCGTGTTGTACAGCGCGACCGAAATGCCGTGCGCCAGCAGGATCGGGTTCGAGCCGGTCGATGTCTGCGAACCGAAGATCTCGATCATGCCGACGACCGTGCCGAACAGGCCGAGCAGCGGCGCCATCGCCGCGATCGTACCCAGCGTCGTAAGAAAATGCTCGAGCTCGTGGCTGACAATGCGGCCGATCTCCTCGACCGCCTCCTTCATCACCGGCCGGGGACTCTTGACGTTGGCGAGTCCGGCGGCGAGGACCCGGCCCAGCGGTCCCTGGTGCGCAGTCTTGGCCAGCAGCTCCGGCGTCAGCCCCGCGCGCTTGTATTCGGCGAGCACCTTGTCGACCATGCCCGACGGCGCCACGACGCTCTGGCGCAGCGACCACAGCCGCTCGAAAATCAAGGCCAGCGCGATCACCGATGCAAATATCAGCGGCCAGATCGGCCAACCCGCTGCCTGGATGATCGACCACACGAGGCGGCACTCCGTCGAAGCGAAGCGTGAACTCTAGCTTGGCCGTCGCGATTCGGCAAGGCGGCATTTGCGTCATTGCGCGCAACAGCTTGCCGCGATCGCCGCAGCGAAGGTGGGGCCGGCCGCGCGTGGACCTGTGGAGCGGCCCTACCGTCGACGCCGTTTGCGGCCCCCGCCCCAGCGATGCTCGGCCAGCGTCGCGGCGACGGCGGCACCGGCGAGCAGGATGATCCAGCAAACGTAGATCCAGACCAGGAACAGAGGCAGCGCGGCGAGAGCGCCATAGACGATTTCATAGGTGCGGACGTGGGTGATGTAGAACGCGAACCCGTACTTCGCGAGCTCGAATGCCGCGGCGGCGAGCAAGCCGCTGATGAGCGCCGCGCGCAGCGGCACGTGTCGGGCCGGCACGATCTTGTACACCAGTGTCAGCAGCACGGTTCCGAGCGCGAGCGAAAACGGCCGCGCCACAAAAGGCAACGCGAGCGAAGCCATCGGCACCGCGGCGATCGCCGTGTCGATCAGCCAGGACGTCGCGTATACCGCGGCGCCGATTAGCGCCGGCACCGCGACAAAGCCCAGCGCATAGACGACGAAGCGGCGCGCCAGCGATCGCGGCTCGTATATGCCCCAGATCGCGTTGATCTCGCGCTCGACCTGCGCAACCAGCAGCACCGCGGTCAGGACGACGACGGCGGTGCCGACCCCCTTGAGCGCGGCGGTCTTCGCCGTGAACTCGGCGAGGTATTGCCGCGCGGTCCCGCTGCTGCCGGGCAGCAGGAACTTGAGCA
>JBOIGD010000044.1:0-7790 GCA_050742615.1 Casimicrobiaceae bacterium
ACCGACCCCTACGACGCCAACGACACGCTGTCGCAGGCGATGGCCAAGTCGTTCTATGAAGGCCTGTACGGGTTCGACAAGGACATGCGCATGATCCCGGTGCTGGCCGAGAGCTACACCGTGAGCAAGGACGGACTGGTGTACACGGTGAAGCTGCGCAAGGGCGTCAAGTTCCACGACGGGACCGATTTCAAGGCCGACGCCGTCAAAGCCAACTTCGATCGCGTGACCAATCCCGACAACAGGCTCAAGCGCTTCGGCTTGTACGAGAACATCGCTAAGACCGAGGTCGTCGACGACTACACGGCGCGCATCACGCTGAGGACTGCCTTTTCCGCGTTCATCAACAATCTCGCGCATCCGTCGGGGGTGATGATCAGCCCGACCGCGCTCGCCAAGTACGGCAAGGACATCGCGGCGCATCCGGTCGGAACCGGCCCATTCAAGTTCGTCGAGTGGAACCGGACCGATTTCCTGAAGGTCGCCAGGTTCGACGGCTACTGGCGCAAAGGCTACCCGAAGGTCGACACGATCACGTGGAAACCGGTGATCGACAGCAATTCGCGCGCGGCGGTGATGCAGACCGGTGAAGCGCAATTCACGTTCCCGCTGCCGTACGAGCTGGACGCCGTGCTGCGCGCCAAGCCTCAGCTCGAGGTGGTCGCGGCGCCCTCCATCGTGTTGCGCTACCTGTCGATGAACACGCAGCAGAAGCCGTTCGACAACGTCAAGGTCCGCCAGGCGATCGCCTATGCGATCAACAAGCAGGCGCTGGCCAAGGTCGCGTTCAACGGCTATGCGGCGCCGGCCGAGGGCGTCGTGCCTGCGGCCGTGGAATACAGCGTCAAGCTCGGCCCCTGGCCGTACGATGTCGCCAAGGCCAAGAAGCTCATGGCCGAGGCCGGCTATCCGAACGGCTTCGAGACCGAGCTCTGGTCGGCGTACAACCACACGGTCGCGCAGAAGGTCTCCCAGTTTCTGCAGCAGCAGCTCGCGCAGATCGGCATCAAGGCAAAGATCACGCTGCTGGAAGCGGGCCAGCGGGTCGAAAAGGTCGAAAGCTGGCCCGATCCCGCCACCGCGCCGGTTCGGCTTTACTACGTCGGGTGGTCGGCATCGACCGGCGAGGCCGATTGGGCGCTGCGGCCGCTGCTGGCGTCCGAATCCTGGCCCCCGAGGCTGTTCAATACCGCCTATTACAAGAGTGCCAGGGTCGACCAGGACATCCAGTCCGCGCTCGCGACCAGCGACAAGACCGCGAAAGCGAAGTTCTACCGCGACGCGCAGGAGACGATCTGGAACGACGCGCCATGGGCGCCGCTGGTGACCGAGAAACTGCTGTCGGCGCACAACAAGAAGCTCACCGGGGTGTACGTGATGCCCGACGCGTCGTTCGACTTCACCGACATCGACCTGAAGCCCTGAACGCGGCGGCGGCGGCGCGCGACGCAGCGCCGCGGTCGCGCACGCGCGCCGCGAACCGATGCTGCAATACATCGTCAAGCGCCTCCTTGGGCTCATCCCGACGCTGCTCCTCGTCGGCGCGCTGGCGTTCCTGTTCGTGCACCTGCTTCCCGGCGACCCGGCCCGTCTCGCCGCGGGCCCGGATGCGACACCCGAGACGGTCGCGCTGGTCCGGCAGGATCTCGGCCTCGACAAGCCGCTGCCGCAGCAATTCGTCCGGTTCGTCTCGGGCGTGCTGCACGGCGATTTCGGCCGTTCGGTGCGGACCAAGCGGCCGGTCGGCGTGGAGATCCGTGAACGCTTCATGCCCACGTTCTGGCTGACCGTCGCCGCGATGTCCTGGTCGGTCGTGTTCGGCATGATCATCGGCGTCGTGTCGGCGGTCTGGCGAAACCGCTGGCCGGACAGGATAGGCATGGCGCTCGCCGTGTCCGGCATCTCGTTCCCCGCGTTCGCTCTGGGCATGGTGCTGATGCAGATCTTCGCCGTCCAGCTCAACTGGCTGCCCACCGTGGGAGCCGACACCTGGCGGCACTACATCCTGCCGTCGCTGACCCTCGGTGCGGCGGTCGCGGCGATCATGGCCCGCTTCACGCGCTCCTCGTTCGTCGACATCCTGCAGGAGGACTACGTGCGCACGGCGCGCGCCAAGGGGCTGGGCGAAACGACGGTGGTGGTCAAGCACGGGCTGCGCAACGCGCTGATTCCCGTCGTCACCATGATGGGACTGCAGTTCGGCTTCCTGCTCGGCGGCTCGATCGTCGTCGAGGTCGTCTTCAACTGGCCGGGCATGGGCCGGCTGCTGGTCGATGCGGTCGACATGCGCGACTACCCGGTCATCCAGGCCGAAATACTGCTGTTTTCGCTCGAATTCATCCTGATCAACCTGATCGTCGACGTGCTCTACGCGGTGATCAACCCGGCAATCCGCTACCGATGACGACCGCGGCCGCGGAGATCGAACGCGGGGCGGTGCGCACGCCGTGGACCGAGTTCTGGCGCAAGTTCAGGAAGCAACATGTCGCGGTCGCCGCCGCCGTGTTCGTGCTGCTGCTTGTCGTCGTCGCGATTATCGCGCCGTGGATCGTGCCGTACGATGCGGAGAATTTCTTCGACTACGACAGTCTGAACGCCTTGCCGTCGATGCAGCACTGGTTCGGCGTCGACCCGCTCGGTCGCGACATCTTCAGCCGCATCCTGATGGGGGCACGCATATCGCTAACCGCCGGATTCGTCTCCGTTGCCGTCGGGGCGGTCATCGGCACGGTGCTGGGACTGATCGCCGGGTATTACGAAGGATGGATCGAACGCATCATCATGCGCATCTGCGACGTGCTGTTCGCGTTTCCCGGCATCCTGCTCGCGATCGGCATCGTCGCGATCCTCGGCGGCGGCATGGCGAACGTGATCATCGCGGTATCGATCTTCAGCATCCCGACTTTCGCGCGCCTGGTCCGCGGCAACACGTTGGCGCTCAAGCATCTGACGTTCATCGAGGCGGCAAGGAGCATCGGCGCCTCCGACCGGACGATCATCGCGCGCCACATCTTCCCGGGCACGATCGCCGCGGTCGTCGTCTATTTTTCGCTGCGCATCGGCACGTCGATCATCACCGCGGCGAGCCTGTCATTCATCGGCATGGGGGCGCAGCCGCCGACGCCGGAGTGGGGCGCGATGCTGAACGAGGCCCGCGCCGACATGATGACCTCGCCGCATGTGGCCATTTTTCCGAGCCTGGCCATTTTCCTGACGGTCCTGGCGTTCAATCTCCTCGGCGACGGCCTGCGCGACGCGCTGGACCCGAAAATCGACCGTCAGTAGCCGAATCTCGCGCGGGCGGAGCCGCCCCGGCGACCGGCGAGCGAGCCATAGCCCACCGCGGCCATCCTCATGGGATGGTGACACCCAAGGTCAGCAGCAATCCGGCGCCTCCGACGATCACGACTTCCGAGCAAACGCGCGAATAGCAGTAGCCGACCGACGGAATGATCACCGGCGCGACCCCGGAATGATTGAACGGGATCTTGTCCCGGTACTGTCCGTGATACCCGTGGATCAAGCCGCCGAGCACCTTGAAATAAAGCGGCTGCAGGCCCGGAAACGGTCGCACGCGCCATCCGCCGAACACCGCCTGCGTCGACTGGTCGAACGAATTGTCGAACACCGCGGCGCCCGCCAGCCATTGATCGGTGAAATGGTATTCGCCGTACAGGAGCTTCGGATACTTGACGTGCGCGGGGTCGTAGTGAAAATGCAGGTTGTACAGACTCGTCTGCAGATAGAAGCGATCGGTTCGCCAGGGCTCGTCCGTTGCCTTGGGCGCCGTATCGGCCGAGACCGGCGGCGGCGCCTCGACCGCAGCCCCCTGCGCCGCCGCCACTCTGGCGTCGGCCAGCGAGAACAGGAGAACCAGGAGGAAGACGGAGCGTCGGGTCGAAGATCGGCTAGGTCGGGATACGTGCACTTGTCAGTATGGGCGGCGGCACGCGATGCCGCGCGGACGCGGTGTCGAGGACAAACAGGATTGACCCGCGAACAGGCGCCATGGCGGCCGGGCGCGATGCCACGCCGGTCATGCCGGGCAGGCGATCGACGGCCCGAGGCGCTCCTTGGCCGCGGCGACGTCGGCGATATCGGACGGCGCGACGCCGTTCTTGATGGCGGTGATCTCGGCCAGTATCGAGACCGCGATCTCGGGGGGCGTCCGACTTCCGATGTACAGGCCGATCGGCCCATGCAACCTGCCGATCTGCTCGGGCGTCAGGTCGAACTCCTCGAGGCGCCGCCTTCGCTTGGCGTTGTTGGCGCGCGAACCCAGCGCGCCGACGTAGAACGCCGGCGACTTGAGCGCCTCCATCAGCGCCAGGTCGTCGAGCTTCGGATCGTGCGTCAGCGCCACCACCGCGCAGCGCTCGTCCAGATGCATGGCGATCACGGTGTCGTCCGGCATGGTACGGACCAGTGTGACGCCGGCGATGTCCCAGGTCTCGGCGTATTCCTCGCGCGGATCGCAGACGGTGACCTGGTAGTCGAGGCCCACGGCAATCTGCGCCAGGTACTTGGACAGCTGACCGGCGCCGATGACGAGCATCCGGTAGCGCGGGCCGTGCACCGTGGTCAAGGTCGCGCCGTCGAACGCGAGGGCGTCCGAGGCGCGCGCCGGCGCGAGACGGACTGCGGCAGTGGCGAGGTCGAGCGTGCGCGAGACCAGCCGACCCTGCTCGGCCATCGCCAGCAGTTCGCCGATCCGGCTGTCGCGCGTCAGCGGCTCCAGCACCAGCTGGATCGTGCCGCCGCAGGGCAGCCCGAACCGGCGCGCATCGTCGGCCGACACGCCATAGGTGACGGCCTGCGGCCGGGTCACGTAGGCGCCCTCGCGGCGCGAACGCTCGACGATGTCATCCTCGATACAGCCGCCGGAGACCGAGCCGACGACCTGGCCGTCGCCGCGCACCGCGAGCAGTGCTCCCGGCGGCCGCGGCGACGAGCCCCAGGTGCGGACCACGGTGACGAGCAATACGCGCTTGCCGGCGTCCAGCCATTCCACGCTTCGGCGCAGAACTTCGAGATCGACGCTATCCACGCCCGTTGGGCCTCCAGGGCATCCTTTACGCTCCTATTCTACCGCGCCTGCAGCCACCAGTAGATGGCGATCGCGGCAATGACCAGTGCCGCGAGCAGCAGCCGGAAGCGCATGGCGCGCAGCGCCGCCGGTCGTTCGGCGGTCGGCACTGGGGTTCCTTGCGCCGCAGGCGGCGTCCGGGCCCCGACGTGCGCGACAAAACGGGCAAAAAAATCGTCGGCGACCTTGGCGGCCGCGCCATCGACCAGACGCGAGCCGATTTGCGCCAGCTTGCCCCCTATCTGCGCGTTGACCGCGTAATCGATCTGCGTGCCGGCATCGACCGGCGCGAGCGCGACGCGCGCCGTACCGTTGGCGAAGCCCGCGGCGCCTCCCTGCCCTTCGAACTGCAGCGTGTACGAGCGCTGCGGAACGAGGTCGGCAAGCACCAGGCGGCCGGCGAACTTCGCGCTGACCGGTCCGACACGCATGGTCATCGCGACCCGGTACTCCTCGGCCAAAACGCGCTCGATCGATTCGCAGCCCGGGATGCAGGCGCGCAGCACGTCCGGATCGTTCAGCGCCCGCCACGTGGTCTCGACGTCGGCCGGAACCACCCGGCTGCCTTTCATGTCCATGATCGGGCCTTTAGCTCGTGCGTCACGCCGGGGAGAGACGATCGGCGGCGTGACTGCGCCCGGCGGGGCGCCGCGCGAACGCCGCGGCAAGCTCCGTGAGGCTCTGCAGATTGTGCACCGGCAGGAAATCGTCGACGAACGGAAGCATCGCACGGATGCCGGCCGGGCGCGCCTCGAAACCCTCGTAGCGCAGCAGCGGGTTGAGCCAGATGAGCCGCCGGCACGACTTGCCCAGCCGCTCCATTTCCCGCGCCAGGCCGTCGGCGGCGTCGCTGTCGAGGCCGTCGCTGATCAGCAGCACGATCGCGCCCTGCCCGAGCAGCCGCCGCGACCAGCGGCGGTTGAACTCGCCCAGGCACGCGCCGATGCGCGTTCCGCCTGCCCAATCGGTGACCGCGGCGCGGATGCGGGCAATCGCGACATCGACGTCGCGCTGCTTCAAGTGCCGCGTGATGTTGGTCAGGCGCGTGCCGAACAGCAGCGTGTGCACCCGATCGCGGTCGTTGGTGATCGCGTGCAGGAAAAACAGCAGCATGCGCGAATAGCGGTCCATCGATCCTGAGATGTCACAGAGCACGACCAGCGGCGGCCGGCGGCGGCGGCGACGCCGCCACGCCAGCGGCACGATCGCACCGCGGGCGGAAGCCATCGCGCGCAGCGTCGCGCGAAGATCGACCGCGTGCCCGCGTGGGGCGGCCATCGTGCGCCGGACCCGGACCTCCGGCAGCGGCAGCCTCAGCCGCGCGATCATCGCCTTGACCTGCGACAGTTCGGCGCCGGTCATCGATTCGAAATCGCGTGTCTGCAGCACCTCACGCGGCGAGAACGTGAATGCCGCGTCGAGGTCGATCTCCTGCTCGGCGCTCTCGCCGGCGTCGCGGGGAATCGGCGACATCGCCTCGGCCAGACGCGCCGACAGCGGCGCCTGCTCGGACGGCGTACGCCCGCGGATCTTGGGCAGCAGCAACGCCATCATGCGTTCGAGCAGCCGCGGATTGCGCCAGAACAGCTCGAACGCCTGGTCGAACAGGATCTTGTGCTCGTGCCGCTCGATCAGCACCGACTCGAGCGCGGCGCGAAAATCCTCGCGATTGCCGATGCCGACCGCTTCGACGGCGTCGAGGGCGACGATCACCTTTGCCGGACCGATCGGCAGCCCGGCGGCGCGCAGCACGCGGGCAAACTGCAGAACGTTGCCGGCCAGTCGCTCGCGCCCGAACAGGCGCTCCCCGGGCGCAGTCATGCCGGCAATGCGACCGCCTCGGCACGCGCCTCGGCGACCAGCCGTGCCGCCACTTCCGGCGTGATCGCGCCGATGTCGTCCTGATACTTGAGCAGTGCGCCGAGCGTGTTGGCGATGGTGTCGGGATCGAGCACGACGCGGTCCAGCGCGGCGAGCGCCTCGGCCCAGTCGAGCGTCTCGGCGATGCCCGGCGCCTTGAACAGGTCCATCGAGCGCAGGCGCTGCGTGAAGGCGACGACCTCGCGTGACAGCCTCGCGTCGACGCCCGGCACCTTGCGCCGCACGATCGCCAGCTCGCGCTCCGCATTCGGATAGTCGACCCAGTGGTAGAGGCAGCGTCGCTTGATCGCGTCGTGGATCTCGCGGGTGCGGTTCGAGGTGATCACGACGATCGGTGGCTCTTCGGCCTTGATGGGACCGAGCTCCGGAATCGTCACCTGGTATTCGGCGAGGACCTCGAGCAGATAGGCCTCGAAAGGCTCGTCGGTGCGGTCGAGCTCGTCGATCAGCAGCACCGGCGCGGCGCCGCCGTGCGGCTCGAGCGCCTGCAGGATCGGGCGGCGGATCAGGAATCGCTCGGCGAAAATGTCGGTGCCGAGCGATTCGCGATCGACCTTGCCGGCCGCCTCGGCCAGGCGGATCTCGATCATCTGCCGCGGATAATTCCATTCGTAGACGGCCGACGCCGTGTCGAGTCCCTCGTAGCACTGCAGCCGCACCAGCGTGCGCCCCAGCGCGGTCGCGAGCACCTTGGCGATCTCGGTCTTGCCCACGCCGGCCTCGCCTTCCAGGAAGAGCGGGCGGTGCATCTTGAGCGCGAGATACACGCTGGTCGCCAACCGCCGATCGGCGAAATAGTGGTGCTGCTCGAGCAGCGCGGCGA
>JBOIGD010000045.1:0-12843 GCA_050742615.1 Casimicrobiaceae bacterium
GGCCCCTTTTTTTTGGACGCCCGGCGCATCGCCGCTCAGTTGCCGCCCTCTTCTGCAACTTCGACGAACTCATCGCGCGAGGCGGCAACCACCTCCTCGACCGATTGCGAGCGCCCTTCGAGCACGGCGTCGGCCATGCCGCGCGCATACAGGCGGATCGCGCGGCTCGAGTCGTCGTTGCCGGGAATGACGTAGGCGATTCCCTCCGGCGAATGGTTGGTGTCGACCACTCCGATTATCGGGATCGACAGCTTGTTGGCCTCGGTCACCGCGATCTTCTGGTAGCCGACGTCGATGATGAACAGCGCGTCAGGCAGCGCCGTCATTTCCTTGATGCCCCCGAGGCTGCGATTGAGCTTGTCCATCTCGCGCTGCAAGGTCAGCGCCTCCCGCTTGCTCATCTTCTCGAACGTGCCGTCCTGCCCCATCGCCTCGAGATCCTTCAGCCGCTTGATCGATGCCTTGACGGTCTTGAAATTGGTCAGCATGCCGCCGAGCCAGCGATGATCGACGAACGGCATGCCGGCCCGCTGCGCCTCCTCGGCGATGATATCGCGCGCCTGACGCTTGGTGCCGACGAACAGGATGGTGCCGCGGTTGGTGGCCAGTTGGCGGACATATTTCATCGCCTCCTGGTACATTGTCATCGTCTTTTCCAGATTGACGATGTGGATCTTGTTGCGCTGGCCGAAGATGAATTCGGCCATCTTCGGGTTCCAGTAGCGGGTCTGGTGGCCGAAGTGGACGCCGGCTTCCAGCATTTGACGCATCGTGACCGACATTACTACACTCCTTCATCAGGGTTGAGCCTCGATCCGCCGCCGGGCCGGTCTTTGCGGTACAAGACGGGCACCCTGATTGTGCGGATCTGCGAATTGCCCGGACCGGAGGTCCAGTAAGCCCAGGGGCGATGGAGTCCTCGGTGATCCGAGCTAACATTGAATTTTAACACGTTTTTATCGAGCTCCGCCAGCGCGCGACCCGCGCCGGCATCGCCCGTCGGCCGCGCTTGCGCCCCAGTCGCATAAATCCCCCGATGCCTTGCCGATGAATTCACCCTGGTCCGATTTTCTCGCGACGCGCGGTGCAAGCTTTGATCGCGACGTCGTGGCGTCGTTCGGCGCGCCGGGCGACGAGCTTGCCGCGGCGCGCGACGACGCCGTCCTTTGCGACCTATCGCCATTGGCTGCGCTGCAGGTCGCGGGCCCGGATGCCACGACGTTCCTGCAGGGCCAGTTGACCAATGACGTGGCGGCGCTCGGCCCGGATGCCGCGGCATACGGCGCCTGGTGCTCGCCCAAGGGTCGCATGCTGGTCAATTTCGTGATCCGCCGCCGCGGCGACGCATCGTACGAGATCCTGCTTCCCGCGAGCCTGCGCGAGACCATCGCCAAGCGCCTGCGGATGTTCGTCCTGCGTTCACGAGTGGTCGTGTCGGATGACGACGGCACGACGATCCGTCTGGGGATCGGTGGACCCGGCGCGAGTGCAGCGATCGCCGCCGCGCTCGACGTTGCGCCGGCCGTGCACCGCGCGGCGGCCCACGGCGACCGGGTCGTGGTCGCGCTGCCGGGTCCACGTTATATCGTGGCGGCCGGGCCCGATGACGCCGCCGCCTGCTGGGCTCGACTCGCCGCGATAGCCCGGCCGGCGGGCTTCGCGGTATGGCGATGGCTGACCATTCGTGCCGGCGTTCCGGTCGTCACCCCACCCACGGCCGACCTGTTCGTGCCGCAGGCGGCTAACTGGGATGCCCTGGGCGGGATCAGCTTTCAGAAAGGGTGCTACGCCGGACAGGAGATCGTGGCGCGGACCCAGTATCTGGGTCGGCTGAAGGAGCGCCTCGCGCTGGCGCACCTCGACGCCGCCCCGCCCGAACCGGGCGAACGGCTGTACAGCGCCGCATTCGCCGATCAGGCCTGCGGCACCATCGTCGACGCGGCCGACGCACCGGATGGCGGCAGCGACGCGCTGGCGGTGCTGCAAACGGCGGCCAGCGCGAGCGGCGACGTCCACCTCGGTGCCCGCGACGGGCCGCCGCTACGCCTGCTCGAGCTGCCGTATGGCGTACCCGCGCCCACCGCGCCGCGCGGACGGATCGCATGAGCGCGCCGCTGATCCACTGCTATGTTTACTACCGGGTCGACGGGCCGCACGCGCCAACCGCGCGCCGCACGATCGCCGCCGTGCTCGCTCGTCTCGAGGAGCGCGTCGGCGTCGCCGGCCGGCTGTTGCAGCGCCAGGACGAGCCCCTGCTATGGATGGAAGTCTACGAAAACGTGCGCGATCCCGCTCGCTTCGACGCGATGCTCGGCGATCTGCTCGACACCCATCGCTTCACGCAGTTTCTGGCGCAGGGCTCGACGCGCAGGACCGAGCGCTTTGTCGCCAACCCGCCCGCCGAGTGAGCCGCGAGGGCATAACCCGGGATGGTGAGCCGTCGCGTCGACCCGCGGACATCGGGCGCCGGGAGCCGGCCGGGGACGAGGCCTGATGTGCCTCGCGCTAGTCGCGCTCGATGCGCACGCGCGTTACCGCTGCGTCATCGCCGCCAACCGCGACGAATTCCACGCGCGCGCCGCGGCACCCGCGCACTGGTGGAATGACGGGATCCTGGCCGGGCGCGACCTCGCGGCGGGCGGCACCTGGTTCGGCGTGACGCGAAGCGGCCGCTGGGCGCTGATCACCAACTTTCGCGAAGGCATACCGCGTGACCCCAACGCCCCGTCGCGCGGGGGGCTGGTCACGCGAATGCTGGGCGATGCCGCATCGCCGCTGCGCGCCGCCGCTGCGCTGTTGCCCGACGGCGGGCGTTATCACGGCTTCAACCTGCTGGTCGGCGCCGGCAGCCGCGCGGCCTTTGCCTCCAATCGCGCCAGCGGCGCTCTCGAGCTCGGGGCCGGCATGCACGGCTTGTCGAATCATCTGCTCGACACGCCGTGGCCGAAGCTCGTACGCGGCAAGGCACGGCTCAAAGCGTGGCTCGACGACGACGATCCGCCGATCGCGGAAGCCTTCGCGCTGCTCGCGGACCGCGAGCCCGCCGGCGATGCGACACTGCCGTCGACCGGCGTCTCCGCCCGATGGGAGCGCCTGCTGTCGTCGCCGTTCATCGTCAGTCCGGACTACGGCACGCGCTGCTCGACCTTGCTGACGATCGCCGCCGATGGCGGCGCGCGCCTGATCGAGCGGAGCTTCGATGCCGAGGGCGAGGCGACCGGGGAGGTTGCGTTCGAGTTCGAGGTCCGCTCCGCCGCCGGCTGAGCTCAGGTCACGAAGCCCCGCCCGTGGGGCCTACGTCCCGTAGCCGGACAGGCGCAGCGTGGCCATGCCGCCGGCGACCAGGAGCTCGCAGTGGCCGCCGAACGGCAAGGTCAGCTTGTCGCGGCAGTGTCCGAACGGCAATCCGGTATAGACGGGCACGCCGAAGCGCTCGCGCGCATGCGCGATCGCTGCCGCCAGGTCGTAGCCGTTGTCGTTGGGCGAGGCGTCGAATCCGTTGAAGCTTCCGAGCAGCACTGCGCGCTGGCGGGCCAGGACTCCGGAAAGGAAGAGCTGGTAGAGCATGCGTTCGACGCGGTACGGGTGCTCTGCAACGTCCTCGAGAACCAGGATGCCGCCCTGGACTTCGGGGAAGTGGCGCGTGCCGACCAGGTGCGCGACCATCGCGAGGTTGCCGCCCCAGACCGTTCCCGAGGCGGCGAAATCGGCCGGTCCGTCGAGCGGCAATTCGATTTCATGGCTCGGATTGCCGAGCAACGCCCAGCAATGCCCTATCGTGAACGGCGACGGCGATTCGGCGCCGAAGTCGTAGGCCGCCATCGGGCCGGCGAAGCTCACGATGCGCGCATGCGTCAAGGCCGCGAGCTGGAAGGCGGTGAAATCGCTGTGTCCCAGCCAGCGCGTCTTCGCCGCACCGATGACGTCGAAGTCGATGCGATCGAGCAGCCGTGACCAGCCGTAACCGCCGCGCACCGCGATCGCCAGGTCGATCCGGGGATCCGTTGCCATCCGCATGACGGCGGCCAGTCGCTCGTCGTCGGATGCCGAAAAGCGCTGCCAGCGCGTCGACGCCGTCGGGTCGACGATGACGCGGTGCCCGGCGGCCTCGAACCGCGCGGTTGCACGCGCAATGGCTTCCGGCTCGGGGGCAAAGCCTGCAGGCGCGTACAGGCCGATGCCGTAGCTTCGGGAATGCACCGCCAGGCTCCTCTAACGGCGCGCCGCGAAAAAATCCGACAGCAGCGCGGCGCAGGCGTCGGCAGCCACACCGCCGGTCACGGTCGTGTGATGGTTGAGCCGGGGCTCGGCGAACAGATCAATCACGCTGCCGCACGCGCCGGTCTTCGGATCGCGCGCACCGAATACCAGGTGCCGGATCCGGGCGTGCAGGATCGCGCCGGCACACATTGCACAAGGTTCGAGCGTGACGTACATCTGGCTGCCGGGAAGGCGGTAGTTGCCGAGTTCGCGCCCCGCCTCGCGCAGGGCCGCGATCTCGGCGTGCGCGGTCGGATCGTTGGAAGCGATCGGTTGGTTCCCGCCCCGTCCGACGATTATGCCGCCGCTGACCACGACCGCGCCGACCGGGACCTCGCCGCGCTCCCGCGCCGCGCGTGCGAGGGCGAGCGCTTCGGCCATCCAGCGCGCGCTCGCTTCGGGAGCAGGGACCTCGACCGGAGGCAACACGCCGCGCCGCAGACCGATCATCCCGTTCAACCCGCCGACTCTGTCGGGTCGACGATCACGGCATCCGCCTCGATCTCGACCAGCATATCGGGATCGATCAGCCGGCTGACCCCGATCATCGCGCTCGCCGGCCGGATGTCGCGGAAGACTTCACCGTGCGCGCGTCCGACCGCCTCCCAGTGCCGGACGTCGGTCACATAGACGCGCGTGCGCACCACATCGCCCAGCGCGGCGCCGGCCGCGGTCAGCGCGCGCTCGATGTTGCCGATCGCCTGCCGCGCCTGGGCATAGGCGTCTCCCTTGCCCACGATCGCACCGCCGGTATCGGTCGCCGTGGTGCCCGACACGAAGACCTGGTTGTCGATGCGCACCGCCCGCGAGTAGCCGACCAGCGGCTCCCACGGCGTTCCGGACGAAAAATTCTGGCGTTTCATCGAATCCCTACTCCCACTCGATCGTCGCCGGCGGCTTCCCGGAGATGTCGTAGACGACGCGGTTGATGCCGCGCACTTCGTTGGTGATGCGGTTCGACGCGCGGGCCAGCAGCTCGTGCGGCAGCGGCGCCCAGTGCGCGGTCATGAAATCCGTCGTCTCGACGGCGCGCAGCGCCACGACATGCTCGTAGGTCCGCCCGTCGCCCATTACGCCGACCGAACGGACCGGGAGAAACACGGCGAAAGCCTGGGCGACGCGATCGTACCATCCGGCTTGCCGCAGCTCGTCGATGAAGATCGCGTCGGCGCGGCGCAACAGCTCCGCGTACTCGTGCTTCACCTCGCCCAGGATCCGCACGCCGAGGCCGGGGCCCGGAAACGGATGGCGAAACACCATCGCCCGCGGCAGGCCGAGCGCCAGGCCCAGCTCGCGCACCTCGTCCTTGAACAGCTCGCGCAGCGGCTCCAGCAGCTTCAGGTGCAGCGTTTCCGGGAGCCCGCCGACATTGTGGTGCGACTTGATCGTGTGCGCCTTGCCGGTCTTGGCGCCAGCGGACTCGATCACATCCGGGTAGATGGTGCCCTGCGCGAGCCACTTGGCCGCGACGCCACCGGTGCGAAGCTTCGCGGCTTCCGCCTGAAATACATGCACGAACTCGCGCCCGATGATCTTGCGCTTCTGCTCGGGGTCGCTGATGCCGGCGAGCTCGCGTAGGAAGGCCTCGCCCGCGTCGACCCGATCGACGCGCATGCCCAGGTGCTCGGCGAAGGTTGCCATCACCTGGTCGGCCTCGCCTTCGCGCAGCAGTCCGGTGTCGACGAATATGCAGGTCAGCCGCGGGCCGATTGCACGATGGACCAGCGCCGCCGCAACCGATGAGTCGACACCGCCGGACAAGCCCAGAATGACCTCGTCTTCACCGACTTGCGCGCGGATTTTCTCGATCGCCTCGTCGACGTAGGCCGGCATCGTCCAGTCGCCGGGGCAGCCGCAGATGTCGCGCACGAATCGCGCCAAAAGCGCTTTGCCTTGGCGCGTATGCGTCACCTCGGGATGGAATTGCACGCCGTAGAACCGACGCGACTCGTCCATCATGCCGGCGATCGGCGTCGCATCGTTGCTCGCCATCAGCACGAAACCGGACGGCAGCGCGATCACCTTGTCGCCGTGGCTCATCCAGACGTCGAGCAGCCCCTGGCCGTCAGCCCCGGTGCGATCGGCGATCCCGTCGAGCAGCCGGCCGTGTCCTCGCGCGCGCACCGCGGCATAGCCGAATTCCCGCGTCCGGCTGCCCTCGACCCGGCCGCCCAGCTGTGCCGCCATCGTCTGCATACCGTAGCAGATGCCCAGCACCGGCACGCCGGCGGTCCAGACGGCTTCCGGGGCGCGCGGGGTGTCGCCTTCGGTCACGCTTTCGGGCCCGCCGGACAGGATGATCCCGACCGGCGCGAACCCGGCGATGAACGCCTCCGACACGTCGTGCGGATGGATTTCGCAATAGACGTTGAGCTCGCGCACGCGCCGCGCGATAAGCTGCGTGTACTGCGCGCCGAAGTCGAGGATCAGGATTTTCGAATGCATGCCCGCGTTCAGGTTGCGGCCGCGACGCGGCGCGCGGCGAAATGCCGACGCGCCAGGGCGAGCGCACCGATCTGCAGCGCTGCGCTGACGTAGAACGTGGCGCCGATGCGCCAGTCGGACGGCGGCAGATGGCTGATCAGCGCGAGCAGCGGCGCGCCGATCAGCGGCGCGACGACGAACATGATACTGTTGATCGAATTCAGCGCCCCCATCGTCACCCCCTGCTCGCTCGGATCGACCGCATTCGAAACCACTCCCTGCAGCGCCGGCCCGACCGCAAACGAAAGAAAGTTGCCGATGATGATCGCGTACATCATCCACCCTGCCTGCGCCAGGCCGTAGAGCAGGTAGGCGCATGCTCCCAGCATCAGCCCGGCCAGCACCAGGCGCACGTCACCGAAGCGCCGCAGCAGCGGGCCGAGCAGCCCGCCCTGCACGATCGAAGCCACCAGCCCGACGCAGAACAGCGCGAAGCCGTTCTCGCGCGGCCCCCAGCCGAAGCGGAAGTGCGTATAGAGCACCCAGGTCGTCTGCAGCATCATCTGCGCCAGCACGACCAGAGCGAAGACGGCGATCAGGCTGCCGATCTCCCGGTGCCGCGCCAGCGTGCGCAGCGCGGTGAACGGATTGGCCCTGACCAGCGCGAACGGTGCCCGCCGCGCCTTCGGCAGCGACTCGGGCACGACGAAATAACCGTACGTCGCGTTGAGCAGCGACAATGCGCCGGCCACGAAGAACGGCAGGTGCAGATCGACGCTGCCGAGGAGGCCCCCCAGCATCGGTCCGACGACGAAACCGAGGCCGAACGCCGCGCCGACCAGGCCGAAGCTCTTGGCCCGACGCTCCGGCGGGGTTACATCGGACGCATAGGCGTTGGCGACCGAAAAGCTCGCGCCCGCTGTGCCGCCGATGACTCGCGCCAGCAGCATCAGCGGCAGCGACGGCGCCAGGCCCAGCAGCAGGAAATGCAGGCCCAGCCCCAGCAGCGACCAGAGCAGGATCGGGCGTCGCCCGAAGCGATCGGACAGCGCACCCAGCAGCGGCGCACAGAAGAATTGCATCAGCCCGTAGGCGACGACCAGCGCCCCGTACCAGTACGCCTGCAGCTCGCGGCTCGGCGTATAAAGGCCCACGAGCATCGGGATGACCGGAAGCGCGATGCCGATGCCCAGCACGTCGATGAAGACGACGACCAGGATGAACGGCATCCCGGCCTGCCTGGCGGCAGGCTTAGTTCGCTTGGCCAATCGCCGTCTTTCGTGCCGGGCCCACGCCTATTCGACGCGATAGTTGGGGGCTTCCTTGGTGATCTGCACGTCGTGGACGTGCGACTCGCGGATGCCGGCGGACGTTATCTCGACGAATTCGGCGCGCGTGCGCAGCGCGTCGATCGTCGAGCAGCCGCAGTACCCCATCGCGGCGCGGACGCCGCCCATCAGCTGGTGGATGACGGCGGCGATCGACCCCTTGTACGGGACGCGTCCCTCGATGCCTTCCGGCACCAATTTTTCCGCGGCGCCCTCACCTTCGGAGTCCTGGAAGTAGCGGTCGCTCGAACCCAGCTGCATCGCGCCCAGCGAGCCCATCCCGCGATAGCTCTTGTACGAACGACCCTGGTAGAGCTCGGTCTCGCCCGGCGATTCCTCGGTTCCGGCAAACAGGCTCCCCAGCATCGCGCACGACGCACCGGCGGCAAGCGCCTTGGCGATGTCGCCCGAATACCGGATGCCGCCGTCCGCGATCAGCGGGATTCCCAATGCCGCCACCCCGTCGATGGCGTTAAGGATGGCGGAGATCTGCGGGACGCCGACGCCGGCGACGATGCGCGTCGTGCAAATCGAGCCCGGACCGATGCCGACCTTGATCGCGTCGGCGCCCTGATCGACCAGCGCCCGGGCACCGTCGGCGGTGGCGACATTGCCGCCGACCAGCTGCACCTGCGGGTACTTCCGCTTGACCGCGCGGACCCGGTCCAGCACGCCCTGCGAATGCCCGTGCGAGGTGTCGACGACGATCACGTCGACGCCGGCTGTGACCAGGGCATCGACACGCTCGTCGGTGTCACCGGCCGTGCCCACCGCCGCGCCGACGCGGAGCTGTCCCCGCTCGTCCTTGCACGCGTTCGGATGCTCGGTCGACTTCAGGATGTCCTTGACGGTGATAAGTCCCTTGAGGTCGAACCTGTCGTCGACGACCAGCACGCGCTCTAGCCGGTGCTGGTGCATCAGCGCCTTGGCGAGCTCGAGATCGGTTCCCTCGGGAACGGTGACCAGGCGCTCGCCCTTGGTCATGATGTTCGCGACCGGCTGGTCCAGGTTGGTCTCGAACCTCAGGTCGCGGTTGGTGACGATGCCGACGACTTTCTTGCCGTCGACCACGGGCAGACCCGATATGCGGTGCTGCCGCGTCAGCGCGAGCACCTCGCGCACCGACATCGTCGGGGGGATGGTTATCGGATCCTTGACGACGCCGCTTTCGAAGCGCTTGACCTTGGCCACCTCGGCGGCCTGCGCCCTCGGCGGCATGTTCTTGTGCACGATGCCGAGGCCGCCTTCCTGCGCCAGCGCGATGGCGAGGCCGGCTTCGGTAACGGTGTCCATCGCCGCCGACACGAGCGGGATGTTCAGCGAGATGGTGTTGGTGAGGCGGGTCTGGAGGCTTACGTCGCGGGGAACGACGGAGGAATGGGCAGGAAGCAGCAGGACGTCGTCAAAAGTGAGGGCTTTTTGAACGACACGCATATCGCCTTTTCTCCCATGCGCAAAAGCGGATTGTACGCGCCTCGCCGGGTCGGGTAAACGCCTCGGGCGACCGTTGGACCGCTCCCGGTTGACGCTGGGGACGCTATGGCATTACCTTGGTGGCGATTCGCGCACAGGGGATACCGCATGAACCTGCCCAAGTCGCTGTTGCTTTCCGCCGTGTGCGGCGTCGCGATGACGCTGGCGGCGGCAAACTGCCTGGCGGTCTTGTACAAGTGGACCGACGAGAATGGCCGCACCGTTTACGGCGATCAACCGCCGGCCAGCGTCAAGGCCGAGCGCGTAAACCCGGGCATCGGACCGGGCGATCCCGGTGCCGTGCGCAGCATGGCGGCGAAGGACGCCGAGATCAAGGCGCGCCAGCAGCAGCGCGCCGACGCCGAGGCCAAGGCCGACAAGGATCAGGCGGACGCCAAGAAGAAGCTCGATATGTGCGCGCAGGCGCGCGGGCGGATTCGCACCCTGCGCGCCGACGCCAACGTCTACCGCTACGACGCCAAGGGCGAGAAGGTGCTCCTCGAGGCGCCCGAGCGGCAGAAGGCGATCACCGATAACGAAAAAATGCTGCACGACCTCAACTGCCCGGCCCCGCCGGCGAGCTAGGCACGAAGCCACGCCTCTCCGGCCTTCACCCCGGCGACGGCGCGAACGCGGCGGTTAGCGCCGGCGACCTCTAGGTGGCGCAGGCATCGGGGCCGGCCCCGCGTCACCCGAGCCCGGCTCCTTGTCGAGCACCGCCTGGTTGATCTTCACGTCGCTTTTTGCCTTGAGGCTCGCCAGGTTGGCCGCATAGAGCTCGCGACCGACTTGCTCGCCCAGGCGCCCGGTGAAAGCCGAGAGCCGCGCCGCGTCCGGGGCCGGCGCGGGGATCACCTGCAGTATTTTGTAGAGGATGAAGCCGCCTTCCGGACCTGGCACGCCGCGATACGCGGGAAGCTTCGCCGGATCGCCCTGGAAGATCGTGGTGAGGGCGTCGGGCTGGAAGCCCTGCTGCACCTGATTGCGGGTCAGCGTCACCGGTTTGCCGAAAGCCAGCCCTGCATCCTTGCCCTGTTCCAGCAGCGCGAGCTTTTCCTTGCCGGCGTTCTGCGCCAGTTCGCCGGCTGCCTTGCGCTCGAGCTGCCGGCGTATGTCCGCCTCGACCGCGGAGAAAGCACGCGGCGCGGCGGCTTTGTATTCGACGACGCGCGCGGCCATCATCGTATTGGGTGCGACCTCGATCGCGTCGGTGTTGCGTTTGGCCTGCAGCGAGTCCGGACTGAAAACGGCCTGCACGAACTTGGGATTGTTCTGGCCCAGCTGCTGTATTTCCGCGCGCGTCCTCAACGGCGTGGTCTGCACCTGCAGGTTGAGCGCCTTGGCGACCGGCTGCAGCGACTCCGCCTGCTCGTAGACGAGATTCTGAAATTGGTCGGCGGCGTCGACGAACTTGCGCGTGGCCTTCTGGCGCTTCAGGTCCTGCTCGATCTGCGCCTTGACCTCGTCGAACGACTGCGTCGTCGACGGCTTGATGGCGGTCACCTTGATCACATGCCAGCCGAAGTCGGTTTGCACCGGTCCGATAATGTCGCCTTCCTTGCCGGAAAATACCGCATCCTCGAACGGCTTGACCATCGATCCGTCGTGCGCGAAGAATCCGAGGTCGCCACCCTGCGCCGCGGAGCCCGGGTCCTGCGAATATTGCTTGGCGAGCTCGGCGAACTTCGCCGGCGCCCGCCGCGCCTGCGCGGCGACGTCGTCGGCCTTCTTTTTCGCCGCGGCCTTTTCGTCGTCCTTCGCGTCCGGCTTGACGGCGATCAGGATGTGGCTGGCCTGGCGCTCTTCCGGCTTGACGTATTGCTTGAGGTTGTCGTCGTACTGCTTGCGCACTTCCGCCGCGTCGACGCTGACCTGCGACGCCAGCGCGTCCGGCGTCAGCGTCACGTATTCGATCTTCGCCTGCTCGGGTGTCTGGAATGACGGCTGGTTGGCGTCGTAATACGACTTGACCGCGGCGGGATCGATCTTCACCTCTTTGAGGAATGAGTCGACGCCGACGGTCGCGGAGGCGACTTCCCGCTTCTGGTCGAGCAGCGCGAGGTAGCGCTCGACGCTGGCTTTGGCCACGATGCTGCCGGCGGCGATCGGCTCCTGCAGCGGCGTCAAGGTCAGCGCCCGCCGCACGTCGTTGACGAATTCGGGCGACGACTTCGGCGGGTTCTGCGACGCCAGCAATTGCTGGTAGCGCTCCGACGAGAATTTGCCGTCGACCTGGAACGCCGGAATTTCGCTGATGTAACGCTTGACCTGCTCGTCGGACACGCGCAGCCGGTCGCGGCGCGCCTGGCTGTCGATCAAGCGCTGGCTGATCAGTTGCTCGAGAATCGAATAACGCACCTCGGGATTATCGAACACCGCCGGATCGTAGTTCGCTCCCAGCGACTGCCGCAGGCGGTCCTGCTGGTCGCGCATCGCATTGGCAAACTCCGCCTGGGTGATCTTGTCGCCCCCCACGCGCGCGACCTCGCTGCTCGCGGCGCCACCGCTGAAATAATAGTTCACGCCGAAAAATGCGAACGGCAGCGTGATCATGGCCAGCACGACTTGCACCAGCCGTTTTTGCTTGTAGACGAAATCGAACATGGCGGCAGCTTCCGCTCTGGTCAGGCCGCATCACGCGGCCGGGATGCCGGAAAATCGCATCCGGTAGCAAAAAGGGCGAACTCGCGTTCGCCCTCGCATCGGTGTTGGCGGAGTGGACGGGACTCGAACCCGCGACCCCCGGCGTGACAGGCAGAATGGTAAATTATTCTCCATTCTTAATCAATGTGTTCCTGGCCGCCCGTCGCATCGACTTTGCTCAGTCGTGCCGGTTTGTGTCCGTTCATGTGGCACAAAATTGGCACCGTCGATTTCACCCGCGAATCGACCAGATGCCCGGCCGATGCGGGCGCGTCGATCGCGCACCCACCTCCGCGCCCTCCTCCGGTTGCCGTCAAGATGGGTCATGGGCGCCGCTCGATCCCCGGGTGCGAATCGCTCTCGTCGCTCCGCTATTGGTCCGGCTCGCTTCCTAGCTTCGCGATCCCGTAGTCGAGAGCAACCGCGGATAGCGCAAGCATGAGGATGGCTCCGGCGACCGCGAGCAGTCCTTCGATCGGAAGATCCTTCACATCTACCGTCAGGTACCGAGTCAACGCGGTGATCGCGACGTAGACGAGGAAGCGGACGGGAAGCTTGCTTGTCTTGAAATAGATGCCGATAATCGTCCCGAGTTCGAGGTAGATGAAGAGCAGCAACAGATCGTCGAGGCGCGCGAAGCCTTTCTGCATGATCGCGATATAGGTCACAACGGCGGACCACGCGATGGAGCCGCCGATCACGAACAGTGCGATAT
>JBOIGD010000046.1:0-5526 GCA_050742615.1 Casimicrobiaceae bacterium
TCGCCGCGCACCGGCATGCCGATCCCGTGCAGTCCTACGTCGCGACGCTGTTCGCGAAGGGCAAGGACGCGATCATCAAGAAAATCGGCGAAGAGGCGACCGAGGCGGTTATGGCCGCCAAGGACGGTGATAAAATCCGTTTGACCGCCGAGATCGCCGACCTGTGGTTCCATTGCCTAGTGCTGCTCGAATGCCTGGGCGTGGGCCCCGACGAGGTCCTGGCCGAGCTCGAGCGGCGGGAAGGGACCTCCGGGCTCGCCGAGAAGGCCGCGCGCGGCTGACTTTCGCGACCGGTGGGCTTCGTTGCGCCTGGACATGGACAACTGCATCTTCTGCAAAATCGTTCGCGGCGAGGTTCCGTCGAGCAAGATATACGAGGACGACGAGGTCATGGCGTTTCACGACATCCGTCCGCTGGCGCCAGTGCACTTCATGCTGATACCGAAAAAGCACATCGACTCGCTGGCGCACGCCGAAAACGAGGCCGCGGTGCTCGGCAGGATGCTCGCGCTGTCGGGACGCCTGGCGCGCGAGCAGGGCTCGCCGGACGGCTACCGCACGATCGTCAACACCGGTCGCATCGGCCGGCAGGACGTCATGCATCTGCACATACATGTCATCGGCGGCCCCAGCCCGCTTGGCCCGATGATCACCAAGCCGGGCGCGTAAAGGAGACAACATGGGATCGATGAGCATCTGGCACTGGATGATCGTCCTCTTGGTCGTCGTGCTTATTTTCGGCACCAAGAAGCTGCGCAACATCGGCCAGGACTTGGGCGGCGCGGTCAAGGGTTTCAAGGAAGGGATGAAGCATTCCGAGGGCGAGCAGCCGGCGCCGGACGCCGCCCCGGCGCAACAGCTCGGCGGGCAGACGATCGAAGGCGAAGTCAAGAAGGAGAAGACGTCGTAGGGCCGCTGCGCTCGAGTCGGCCGGCGCGGATTCGGCCAGGCCGGCACGACGCACGCCGGGCGCCGCATGTTTGACATCGCGTTCAGTGAAATCGTCGTCATCGCCGTCGTGGCGCTGATCGTGATCGGACCGGAGCGCCTGCCGAAGGTCGCGCGCACGCTGGGCCACATGTTCGGCCGCCTGCAGCGCTATGTGAACGAGGTCAAGGCCGACATCAGCCGCGAAATGGAGCTCGACGAGCTGCGCAAGCTTCGAACCGAGGTGCAGTCCGCGGCGCAGGCGTTCGAGTCCTCGATCAACAAGGCCGCGCAGGACGTCGAAAGCGGCGCGCGCTCGGTCGAGGCGGAGCTCAACGAAGCGGGAGCCGCAGGGCCGGCATCCGAGGCCGCAGCGGCGCCGGCCCCGGCGCACGAAGCGACGTCCGGTGCGGCCCAGCTCGCAGCGACGGAGCCCGCGATGACTCCGCCGGCCGGCGAAGATGCGCCGCGGCAAACGGCGCTGCCCGGGTTCGACCGCATTTGAGTTCGCCGCCTCGGCGCGGGCGCGATTCCCGGTCGCGAGGCGGCCCCGCGTTACAATGACGCGCGCGCCGCTCGCGCGCAGTTCGCCTCCCGATGAACGATACTTCCCCCGGTCCGAACAACACGCAGGAAACGTTCATCTCGCATCTGATCGAGCTGCGGACCCGACTTCTGCACTCGATCATCGCCGTCGTCGTCGTGCTGTTCTGCCTGTTTCCCTGGGCCAAGGAGATCTATGCCGCGCTCGCGGCGCCGCTGATCAGGGCGCTGCCGCGCGGGGCGACGATGATCGCCACCGACGTCACCGGCACGTTCCTGGTGCCGCTCAAAGTCACGCTGATGACGGCATTCCTGATCGCGCTGCCGTACGTGCTCTACCAGATGTGGGCGTTCGTCGCGCCGGGCCTGTACCGCCACGAAAAGCAGCTTGCGCTGCCGGTCATCGTGTCCAGCGTGGTCTTCTTCGCGCTGGGCATGTGCTTCGCCTATTTCGTGGTGTTCCCGATCGCTTTCGGATTTTTTGCCGGCTACGCGCCCGCCGGCGTGCAGATGATGACCGACATCGACAAGTACCTGTCGTTCGTGATGACGATGTTCATCGCCTTCGGCATCACGTTCGAGACCCCGGTCATCGTGATCGTGCTGGTCCGGCTCGGCGTGGTGAGCCTGGAGAAGCTGAGGGCGATTCGCGGCTACGTGATCGTCGGCTCGTTCGTCATCGGCGCGATTTTCACCCCGCCCGATATCCTGTCGCAGCTGATGATGGCGGTGCCGCTGTGGCTGCTGTTCGAGATCGGCCTGCTCGTCGCGCGTTTCGTCACCGTGGCCAAGCGCGACGGCACCCGGGCCGACGAGGAAAAGGCCGCGGGTTAGGCGGCCGGGGGTCGCGGGACCTGCCTACGAGGCGCGCGGCTTGGGCCGCTTGCCGACGGTGACGTCGATATCGAGCGGCTTCTGCTGGCGCAGCACCTTGAGCTTCGCCTGCGTGCCCGGCGTCAGCGACGCGATCTGCGCCAGCAGCGAGGCGACGTCGTGCGTGGGCTTGCCGTCGATGTCGACGACGACGTCGCGCACCTGCATCCCGGCCCGGTCCGCCGGACCGCTCTTGAGCACGCCGCGGATCAGGACGCCATCGCCGCTCGCCAGCGAAAAAGCCGTCGCCAGCTCGGGCGTGATGTCCTGCGGCTCGATGCCGAGCCAGCCGCGCGTGACCTCGCCGTCCTTGATGATCTGCTCCAGCACGCTCCGGGCGAGCGACACCGGGATCGCGAAGCCGATGCCTTGCGAGCCGCCGCTCTGCGAGAATATCGCGCTGTTGATGCCGACCAGGTTGCCGCTGCTGTCGACCAGCGCGCCGCCGGAGTTGCCGGGATTGACCGCCGCATCGGTCTGGATGAAGTCCTCGAAGCGGTTGATTCCCAGGTGGCTGCGGCCCAGCGCGCTGACGATGCCGTGCGTCACCGTGCTGCCGAATCCGAATGGGCTGCCGATCGCGAGCACCGTGTCGCCGACCTGAACGTTCTCGAGCTGGCCGAACGTGATCACCGGCAGGTTCTTGCCGTCGACCTTCAGCACGGCCAGGTCCGACTCTGGATCGCTGCCCCTGACGTCCGCGTGCAGGCGGCGGCCGTCGGCGAGGACGAGCTCGATGTCGTCGGCCTCCTCGACGACGTGGTTGTTGGTCAGCACGTAGCCTTCGCTGCTGACGATGACGCCCGAGCCCAGGCTGGTCGCGCGATGCGGCTCGTTGTCGTCGAGGCCGGGAAAGAAGCGGCGCAGGATCGGGTCGTCGAGCAGCGGCGCCCGACGCCGGACTTCCTTGCTGGTGTAGATGTTGACCACCGACGGCATCGCTTTTTTCGCGGCATCGGCCAGGCTGCCGATCTTGGGTGCGGGCACCGTCACGGGCGTTTCCTGCACCAGCACCACATTGTTCTTGCCGGCGAACCGCGCGAGCAGGTCCGGGCGCAGCGTGGCAACGACGAACAGCGCCGCGACGCAGACCGTGGCGACCTGCGCGAAAAGCAACCAGAAGCGGCGGAGCATGGCGGGCGACCGAGACAGAAAGGGGATCAACAGCGATTATAGACGCCTCGTGCCGCGATGCAGCATGCGCGCCGCCGCCCTGTCGCGTGGCTGCAGCAACTTCGCCTCAACTACCTGTTTTGCAGCGGTTTTTAGCCTCAGGGCTTTCGGCGCGACGACGAAATCATTTATAATCGCACGCTTTGCGACAACGGGCTTCGCGAAGGATCCGGTCAATGGGCGATGCGGGGAGTGTGGACAAGGGAAAACGCCGGTTCCTGATCGGTGCCACGACGGCGGTCGGGGCGGTCGGCACGGTCGCGGTGGCGGTGCCCTTCGCGATGAGCATGTGGCCGAGCGAGCGCGCCAAGGCCGCCGGCGCGCCGGTCGAGCAGGACATCAGCAAGCTCGAGCCGGGCCAGAAGATCAACATCGAATGGCGCGGCAAGGTCGTGTGGATCATCAACCGTACGCCGGCGATGCTGGCGACCCTGCCCAAGATGGACGACCGGGTCGCCGACCCGCATTCCGAAGTCGACCACCAGCCGCCCTACGCCAAGAACGAGGACCGCTCGCGCAAGCCCGAGATATTCGTCGCTGTCGGCATTTGCACGCACCTCGGCTGTTCGCCGACCTTTCGGCCCGAGGTCGCACCGGCGGACCTCGGCCCGGAGTGGCTGGGCGGGTTTTTCTGTCCGTGCCACCAGTCGAAATTCGACCTGGCCGGGCGCGTGTTCAAGGGCGTCCCGGCGCCGACCAACCTCGTCATCCCGCCGTACAAGTTCATGTCGGACACCAGGATCCTGGTCGGCGAAGACGACCTGAAGAAAAAGGCCTAGCGGAGCCACGCCATGCAGAGAATGCTCGACTGGATCGACGACCGGTTTCCGCTGTCCGCGCTGTGGAAGTCGCAGGTTTCCGAGTACTACGCGCCGAAGAACTTCAACTTCTGGTACTTCTTCGGCTCGCTCGCGCTGGTCGTGCTGGTCATGCAGATCGCCACCGGCATCTTTCTGACGATGAGCTACAAGCCCGATGCGGCCAGGGCATTCGAGTCGATCGAGTACATCATGCGCGACGTGCCCGGCGGGTGGTTCATCCGCTACATGCATTCGACCGGCGCGTCTGCGTTCTTCATCGTCGTTTATCTCCACATGTTCCGCGCGCTGCTCTACGGCAGCTACCGCAAACCGCGCGAGCTCCTCTGGATCGTCGGCTGCTTCATCTACCTGACGCTGATGGCCGAGGCGTTCTTCGGCTACCTGCTGCCGTGGGGCCAGATGTCGTACTGGGGCGCGCAGGTGATCGTCAACCTGTTCTCGACGGTGCCTCTGATCGGCGACGACCTGGGCACCTGGATCCGCGGCGACTACACGCTGTCCGACGTCACGCTCAACCGTTTTTTCGCCTTCCACGTGATCGCGGTGCCGCTGGTGCTGCTGCTGCTGGTCGTCGTGCACCTGATGGCGCTGCACGAAGTGGGATCCAACAATCCGGACGGCGTGGAGATCAAGGACAAGAAGGATCCGCTGACCGGGCACCCGCTCGACGGCATCCCGTTTCATCCGTATTACACGGTCAAGGACCTGGTCGGCGTCGTCGTCTTCCTGGCGATCTTTTCGGTGGTCGTGTTCTTCTGGCCCGACGGCGGCGGCTATTTCCTCGAGGCGAACAACTCGATTCCGGCCAATCCGCTGCAGACGCCCGAGCACATCGCGCCGGTGTGGTACTTCACGCCGTTCTACGCGATGCTGCGCGCGGTGCCCTCGTTCCTCGACTCGCAGTTCTGGGGCGTGATGGTCATGGGCGCGGCGGTCGTGATCCTGTTCTTCATGCCGTGGCTCGACCGCAGCAAGGTGAAGTCGATCCGCTATCGCGGCGTCGTCTACAAGGCCTGGCTCGCGGTGTTCGTCGTCTGCTTCTTTATCCTGGGCTACCTCGGCACCGTGCCGGTCACCGTCTGGGGCCAGTTCAGCGAGACGATGGGTGCTGCGGATCGCGCGACCGTCGTCGCGCGCGTGCTCACGCTCGGCTACTTTCTGTTCTTCCTTCTGATGCCGTGGTACACCG
>JBOIGD010000047.1:0-2446 GCA_050742615.1 Casimicrobiaceae bacterium
CGAGGACACTGTATTCGTCGACGGCGAGGCCGGCCTGGCCGTGCTCGCCGACGGCATGGGCGGCTACAGCGCCGGCGAGGTGGCGAGCGGCATCGCCGTCAACGTCATCAGCAACGGCATGTTGCAGGAGCTCCGCTCCGGAAGGCAGCTTTCCAAGGTCGACGTCGGCAGCGGACTGACGCACGCGGGGCTCTTGCTGCAGCAGCAGATCGCCCTCGCCAACAAGAGCATCTACGAGGCGGCCCAGGCGCGCGCCGAATGCGCCGGCATGGGCACGACGCTGGTCGCCACGGTGTTCTTCCAGAACCGGGTCAGCATCGGTCACATCGGCGATTCGCGCTGCTACCGGTTGCGCACCGGCAAGTTCGAGCAGCTCACCCACGATCATTCGCTGCTGCAGGAGCAGATCGACAGCGGCATGCTCACGCCGGAGCAGGCCAAGTATTCGCTGAACAAGAACCTGGTCACGCGCGCGCTCGGCATCGAGGCGGTGGTGCCGCCCGACATCGCCGAGTACCGCACCGAGGCCGAGGACATCTACGTGCTGTGCTCGGATGGGCTGACCGACATGGTCGACGCCGATGCCGTGCAGGAGATCGTCGCCTCCAAGCGGAGCGACCTGGCCGAGGCGGCGGCCGAGCTGATCGACATCGCCAACCAGAACGGCGGCCGCGACAACGTTTCGGTCGTGCTGGTGCGCGTTCCCGAGGGGTTCCTCCCTAGCGGAGGCTGGCTGCAGCGCTGGACCGCGAGAAAACCGGCGTGAGGCGCAAACTTATCCCTCGTCGCCGCAGCGTAGGCCGGCCCCGGGAAGCGTCGGGCGGCAAATGGTCCTCCGGCGGTACAATTTCGCATGCCCGAGTTGAGCCGCTTCCTTGGCATCGTCATCGCTATGTACTATCGTGATCACGGCCCCGCTCACTTTCATGCTATCTACGGCGACTCTGAAATCACGGTAGAAATCGAATCGGGTAGCGTTAACGGCGGCTTTCCGAAGCGCGCGCTCGGCCACGTCCAGGAATGGAGAGAACTGCATCGTGCCGACTTGTTGAAGGCCTGGTCTCTCGCGCGAAGCAGCCAAGCGTTGCCGCGCATTGATCCGCTGGAGTGATCATCATGCTGCCGCATATTATTGAAGTGCGTTACGTCACCGGTTACACAGTCTGGCTTCGTTTCAG
Source organism: Casimicrobiaceae bacterium (assembly GCA_050742615.1). GTDB lineage: Bacteria > Pseudomonadota > Gammaproteobacteria > Burkholderiales > Casimicrobiaceae > PALSA-1003. The sequence continues at coordinate 1,179 of JBOIGD010000047.1, forward strand.
CGACGGGGCGGAGGGCGAAGTTGACGTCACCAACGAGCTTTACGGTCCGATCTTCGAGCCGTTGAGAGACGTTGAGGTCTTTCGCCAGGTTACGGTCCATCCGGAGCTGAAAACCCTGGTGTGGCCGAATGGCGCGGATTTCGCGCCTGAGTTTCTCCGATCTTCGCTGCGCGTGGCCGCCTAGGCGGCCGGTTCCGCCCGGCAACGTTTCACGATGTCTTCGACCCCCCGATGGCCAAACTGGTCCTCCTGCTGCCGAACGGAACCACGCTGGACGTGCCGCTGCGACGCGAACGCGTGGCGATCGGGCGGCGCGCCGACAACGACGTCTGCCTGCCCAACCTCGCGGTCAGCGGCGAGCATGCGGCGGTGGTGACCATCCTCGCCGACTCGTTTCTGGAAGACCTGGGCAGCACCAACGGCACGCTGGTCAACGGCAAGCCGATCGCCAAGCATTTCCTGCGCGACGGCGACCAGATCGACATCGGGCGGCACAAGCTGATGTATTTCGTCGACGACGAGGCGATTCCTCCCTCGGGCGTGCTCAAGAAGGCGCTGCGCGACGCCGTCGGCGACCTGGGGCAGAAGGTCGAGCTGGCCAAGCCTATCGTGCGCACCCGGGGCGTGAGCCCGGCGGTCGTGCGGCGCGACGGCCCGCAGACGGCCGAAGCCGCCAAGACCGACGAATCCACTCAGCGGATCGTCGCCGCCCCGGCCGGCGCGCTGGGGGAGGCGGACGGCGCGGACGCGGAGGCAGTGGCACTCCGGTTCCTTTCCGGGCCGCGGGCGGGGCAGACGATCGCGCTGACCCGGGATCGGACGATCGTCGGCCGGGCCGGGGTGCAGGTGGCGCTGGTCGAGCGCTCAGGCGACGGCTTTCGGCTGAAACCGGTCGAGGGCGAGCCGCCACCCGTCAACGGCCGTCCGGCAGGTGCCGAAGGCGTCGTGCTGGCGGCGGGCGACGTCATCGAAATCGTCGGAACGCGGCTGGAATTCGTGTCTGGCCGGGCGGAAGCCGTAATTCCTGTAGCCGACAGCAGCTCGTAATGCCTGTTTGACTGAGGCGCGATACCCGATCGCCGGCAGGACGAAAAGGGCCTTGGCGGGCGCCGTCCTTACCGCCAGCCCTGGCGAGACCGGACGTCGATGGCGATTTTGGCCGCCCGGCCGCTGCCATTCAGCGGCAGCATGTGACGCTCCACGTCACATGCTGTTGTCATAACGTCGCGAACCGCGGCACCAAGCTGCTGCGACAGCCGGAATGCGGG
>JBOIGD010000048.1:0-4045 GCA_050742615.1 Casimicrobiaceae bacterium
CGCATCGGCCAGGGAAGCGTTCTCGATTTCGATCGGCGCGCCGGGATTTGCCGTCGGATATTCGAACTACGCACGTCCGCGCGCCTACGTCTACGCCGCGCCGCCGGTCGTCTATGCGCCTCCGGTCGCGTACTACGGGGCCCCGGTCGCCTACCCGCCGGTAGTCTATGGGCCACGCGTCGTCTACGCGCGTCCATTCGTGTACCACCGCCCGTACTGGCGCGCGCGCTGGCACCGCTAGAGTCCTGCGCAGCCGACGCGGCCGATCGCTCCGCGGTCATCGTCGAACACCGGCCAGCGGGCTGGCCGGTGCGACCAACCGGTCCGCCGGTTAGCTTCCCTTCTGAAGCCCGGCCCAAAGCCTCCTTAGCGGTACGACGCCTCGGTAACAGGGGCTGCCGGGCCTCGAGGTTGGCAACGCGACCAGTGCGATGCGGCGTCGCCGCGATCGGCGCACGGTCGCTCCCGGCTGCGGCCCGGCGCGAACGCGCACCGGCCCGGATCCGCCGGTCGATTCGGACAATCTCGCGTCATTGACATAGACTTACCCCGTTTCTATCCTGTCCGCTGGCCACGCCGAAAGCCCGCAGCATGCACGCCCCCGCCGCCGCAATGGCAGTCAGCCCGCAGCTCGCCAGCATGGCGCTGATCCGCAAGCTGATCGCTTTCGACACGACCAGCCGTGACTCGAACCTCGCGCTGATCCACTGGGTGCGCGATTACCTGGCCGGTTACGGCATCGGCGCCGAGCTCACTTTTGACGACGATCGCCGCAAGGCCAATCTTTTCGCGACGCTTCCGGCGCAGGATGGCAATGCGGTGACCGGCGGCATCGTGCTCTCCGGCCACACCGACGTCGTCCCGGTCGACGGGCAGCCGTGGAACACCGATCCGTTCGCGGCGACCATCGAAGGCGACCGGCTGTACGGACGCGGCGTCGCCGACATGAAGAGCTTCTCGGCGATCGGCCTGTCGTTCGTGCCCGAATTCCTGCGGCGTGGGCTCGAGCGGCCGCTGCATTTCGCACTGTCCTACGACGAGGAGGTCGGCTGCGTCGGCGTTCGCCGGCTGCTGCAGGACATCGTGGCGCGAGGGATCAAGCCGGCGGGCTGCATCGTCGGCGAGCCGACCGGGATGCGGCTGGTCATCGCGCACAAGGGCAAGAGGAGTTTTCGCTGTCGCGTGCGCGGTCACGAAGCGCACTCGTCGCTGACGCCGCACGGAGTCAACGCCGTGCAGATCGGCTGCGAAATCGTCGCGTTCCTGACGCGGATGGCGGAACGGTTCAAGGAGCGCGGCAGGTTCGACGCCGCGTACGACGTGCCCTACACGACCGTGCATACCGGCGTGATCCGCGGCGGGACCGCGCTCAACATCGTGCCGCGCGACTGCACGTTCGACTTCGAATTCCGGCACCTGCCCTTCGACGACCCGGATGCGCTGCTGCAAGAGGTCCGGCGCTTTGCTGCGACCCTGCTGCCGGCGATGCACGCGGTCTCGCCCGATACCTGGATCGAGTTCGACCCCTTGTCGACGATGCCGGGATTCGACACCCGCGATGGCAGCGAGATCGCCGAGCTAGGCCGCGCCTGCAGCGGTTCGCACGAGCTCGGCAAGGTTTCGTTCGGCACCGAGGCGGCGCTCTTCCAAGGCAGCGACATCGCCGCGATCATCTGCGGACCCGGGCATATCGCTCAGGCGCACCAGCCGAACGAATGGGTGTCGCTCGAACAGCTCGCGCTGTGCGAATCGTTCATGCGGCGCCTGGCCGATCGCATTTGCGCGACGTGAGCCCAGCCGGCGGCGCGCCCGCGGCGGCGCTGCCGATCGAGGTGACGTTCCCCGATCTCGCGCCGCACGCTACCGGCAACACCGGCATACGCTACGCCTGGACGTTTGCCGCCTCGGAACCCGGCCCCCACGTATTGATCCAGGCGCTGACGCATGGCAACGAAGTCTGCGGCGCCATCGCTCTCGACCGGCTGCTGCGCGAGGGATTGCGCCCGGTGCGCGGCACGCTCTCGCTGGTGTTCGCCAACGTCGACGCGTACGACCGTTTCGACCGCGTGCGTCCGTTCGCGTCGCGTTGCGTCGACGAGGATTTCAACCGGCTGTGGACGACAGGCGTGCTCGAAGGCGAGCGCGTCAGCGTGGAGTTGAAGCGCGCCCGCGAGCTCAGGCCGCTGTACGACCGCACCGATTTCCTGCTCGACATCCATTCGATGTCGGAACCCTGCGTACCGCTGGCCATGGCCGGGCGGCGGCGCAAGGGCGTCGCGCTCGCGCGCGCTATCGGCATGCCCGAGCACATCGTCGTCGACGCCGGCCATGCGGCCGGTCAGCGGCTGCGGGACTACGCGTTCTTCGACGACGAAAGCGATCCGCGCGCCGCGCTCCTGGTCGAGTGCGGCCAGCATTGGGAGGCCGCGGCGCCGATCGTGGCCCGCGAGGCGATTCTGTGCTTCCTTCGGCATTTTCGCGTCGCCGAGGCGGCATGGCTCGCACGCGAGCTCGAAGACATTCGCGCGGTGCCGCAACGCGTCGTCGAAGTCACGGCGACGGTGACCATCGCCAGCGACGACTTCCGCTTCACGATGCCGGTGCGCGGGCTGCAGACGATCGCCCACGCGGGGACCGTCTATGCGATCGACGGCGGCAGCGAAATCCGCACGCCGCACGACGACTGCGTCCTGATCATGCCGACGCGCAATCCCAAGCGCGGCGAGACCGCGGTCCGCCTCGGCCGCTACGCGGCCTGACCGTTCAACGCGGCGGATTCCCGGCGGCGACTGCCGCTTCCGCCTGGCGCACGAGGTCGTCGCCGATGACGGCCGCCCACCGCTCGTACACGCCTCGCGTCGCCGCGCGAAAAGTCTCCTTGCCGGCGGCGGTCAGCCGCGTCACCGACGCCCCCTGCCTGACGAGTTCGCCCAGCGCCGTATCGCCGCCGAGCCTGTGGCGCAGCGCAACGGCCTCGTTCGCGGCGTCCTGCGCGGACCGCCGCACCAGCTCCCGGTCGGCGGCGCTCCACCCATTCCAGATCCGGCGATTGACCCCGAACACCAGCGCGTCGGCGTGGGCGCCCCACAGCTGCAGGCGTGTGAAACCGGCGGCCGCGGCGCTGGACGCGCGAAACGCGCTGGCGGTCATCTCCTCGGCGTCGAGCCCGTCGTCGAGTGCGGCGCGCCTCGCGTCGGCGGCGCTCAGGGTCACCGGCGCCGCGCCCAGCGCCACCAGCGTCTCGTCGAGCAGCGACAGGCCCGGCGTGCGCACCCTCATGCCGGCAAGATCGGCCGGCGCGCGGACCGGCCGCTTGCTGGCGAGATCGCGGAAGCCGTTGGACGCCCAGGCGACGACGACGATACCCAGCGGCTCGAGGCGCGCCGCGAGCTGGGCGGTCACCCCGCTCTGCAGCAGCGCATCGAGCGCCGCGTCGCTCCCCGCCAGCCACGGCAGCGCGATCAGGTTGAATTCGGCGACATGGGAAGACCAGGCCAGCGTCGAAGCCACCGTCATCGCGATTCCGCCGCTGCGCAGCGCGGCGAACTCGCGCGTCGGGTCGCGCTGGAACAGCGTGGCTCCGGGGTAGTGTGTGACCGCCAGGCGCCCTCCGGAGCGTTCGCGCACCAGCGCCGCCCACACCTGGCCGGCCTTGCCTTGCGGGTACGCGGGCCCCAGCGCGGTCGACAGCTTCAATTCGGGCGGCGCCTGCGCCGCGTTCTGCACGCGGTCCTGCGCGTTTGCGCAGGCGATCGCCAGAAGAACCGAGGCCGCCGCGGCCACGCTGCGGAGAAAAAGCACCACGGCCCGAGGGTAGCGGGCGTGCCGTTGCGGCGTCAACGGCCGGTATAGCCGGTCAGGTGCCGAGGAGCCCCCGCGCGGCGGCGTCCTCGGTGATCAGCACGCTGGCGCCGGTCGCCTTGAGCGCCGCAGCGATCGCTGCGACCTTGCGCCGTCCGCCCGCGGCGACGACGATCTTGGGCACGCGGCGCAGGTCATCGAGATCGACGGCGATCACCCGCCGATTGACCGGATGGTCGACGGC
>JBOIGD010000049.1:0-7436 GCA_050742615.1 Casimicrobiaceae bacterium
CTGTCGAGCCTGCTGCTCGCCTTTTCGGGAGCCACGACCGGATTCCTGCTCCTCGCTGTCTGGCTCATCATCGGCCGTGCCGGCCTCGGCATGCTGATCCCCGCGCTGAACGTCGGGGCGGTGCAGGCGCTGTCCGGCACCGAGCTCGCCTATGCGTCGTCGGCCGTCAACTTCGTCCGGCAACTCGGCGGGGCGACCGGCGTCAACCTGCTCGCGGTCATCCTCGAATGGCGATCCGGCGCGCCCGGCATGACCGACCCGGCAAGGCCCTTCCATGAATGCTTCGCGATCGTTACCCTAGCGTTCGCCCTCGCGATCATCCCCGCGTGGTTCATCCGCAGACACGGGAGGTAACCATGTACCAGAAGATCCTCGTCGCGTTCGACGGTTCCCCGGAAAGCCGCCTCGCTGTCGATGAATGCTCGCACCTCACGCAGGTCTCGGGCCGGGAAATACACCTCGTCTGCGTGCTGCACGATCCGTCACCGTACCTGCTTGCGGGCGAGTTCGTCCCCGAGCCCGCGCTCGCGATCGACCGCTCGAGGATGGAGGCCGATCTCAAGGAAGCGGCGGCGAAACTCGCCGAGCGCGGTTTCGCGGTGACGACGCATCTGCAGGACGGCGAGCCGGTCGACGTGATCTCGCGGATGGTCGATTCGCTGCACATCGACCTCGTCATCGTCGGACACCGGCGCAGCAAGCGGTTCGCGCTGCGCTGGTGGCGGGGCTCGGTCGATTCGATGCTGATCGAGCGCGTGCGCTGCAGCATCCTGGTCGCCGCCGATCCGAAGCGCTAGTCCTGGACCGCGCGCGACGCGCGGATCACGGCATCGGCAGGACGCCGGCGTCGCCATAGTGGTCCGCGGGCGCGCACGCGGCCTTGCGCTCGCGCAACTCGCACCGGGTCAGAAGCCGCCCGTTGCGGTCCCAGGCCTGCACCCGCCAGGCCGCGCCCGCGCCGCGTCCGCGCTCCAGGGTGAGAAAGCCGAACGTCGTCGCCGACGTGATCGACGCGACCACGGCATCGCGCGCCGGCGTCGCACCCGGCGGCAGCGGTCGCGGCAGCGGATCGTCGAGGCGGGTGCCGGCGTTGCCGGCAATGAACTGCGGCGGATGCGCGGTCGCGAAACTCACCGCCTCGAACAGGTGATTGTGTCCCGAGACGAGCGCATCGATGTCGGGCGGAAACAGCTGCGGCCCCTGGCTGGCGACCAGCACCGATTGCAGCGCGGCGTTGCCGGGGTACACGGCGGCAGCGCGTCGGCCGCTGTCGGTGGCGAAGCCGAGGATCGGATGGTGATCGACGAAAAAATTGTGCGCGGCGCCGCGCGCGAGCTCGAAGGCGCTCCGCATCTCCGCGGCGTAGAGCGCATACGCCGGATCGTCGGCCCGCAGCGCGGAGGTCCCGGCGTGGGACGAATCGAACACGATCAACTGCGTATCCTCCGACAGCGGGACCGTATAGGGGTCGCTGTAGTCGGCGCGCGCGTCGTTGGCTGCCTCGTTGCAATCGCGCCCCGCTACCAGCGGACGCGGATCGAGGAAGCGCCACCAGCCCTGGCCGGCCCGGTCGCAGGACTCATTGTTGCCGCGCACGAAAATCCACGGCGCCTCGGCCAGCAGATCACGCGCCGGCGTGAAAAAATCGGCATTCCAGGCGTCCCAACCGTAGCCCCACGGGCTGCCGGCGCACTGGCGGTTGTCGCCGGGGCAGGCGTTCTCGCGGTAGTGATAGTCGCCGACATGGATGACCAGGTCGGGACGTTTTGCCGCGGCGGCTTGGGCGACCTGGGCGAACGGCCACGCCGCGGCGTCGTTGCAGGCCTGGATCGCATTGCCGCCATGCTGGACGTTGCAACCGCTGTCGCCGATGACGACGATGCGCCGGGCGTCGTGCCGCAGCAGGGGCAACGTATGCCCGCCGACGCTTGCACGCGCCGCCGCCGCTGGCAGCGTTCGCTCGCAAACCAGCACCGGGAACGCCGAGGACTTCGAGTCGGCTGGCGCACCGCGCGTCGGCCGCCGCGGGATGGTCTCGGGCACGGCGCGAATGGCACTCGTCATCCGCACGCCATCGACGTCGACTGTGGGGCAGGACGGATCGGTCGTGATCACGCGAACGATCGAGGCGCCGCCCGCGCCTTTGACCACGAACGCGGCGCGTATCGGATCGGGGCCCACCGGCGCGAACGGCGGCGCGCCCGCACAGGCGGCAAGCAGCGCGGCAAGCGCCGGGACCGCGGCCGATCGGCAATAGCTCATCGTCGACACCTAAGCTGCTCAGTCAGAAATTCGCTCGATAGTTCGCGGCGGCTTTGTCCGCCATGCTGCGTTGCTCGACCTCGCCGTGGCGCGAGCTACGGTCTCGCCACGCGCGCCTTGCCTGACGGCCCATTTGTCGTCGGAACTTCCTACCGACCACACTAGCGCCAGTCGCCCCACAACGCGCCGAGCGCCGCCAGCACCGCCGGGCCGGCGGTCTCGGTGCGCAGAATGCGGGGGCCCAGACGCAGTGCCAGGAACCCGGTGCTTAGCGCCCTGGCGGATTCCTCCGGCGTCAATCCGCCCTCCGGGCCGACCAGAATTTCGACCGGTCCGTCCGGCCGCGCCAACCCGGCAACGCCAAGATCGCCATCCGGTGCCAGCAACAGGCGCAGCGCCGCGCCCGACGCCTCGGCGCACCACGCATCGAACGCGAGCAGCGGATGCAGTCGAGGCAGGTGGTTCCGCCCGCACTGCTCGCAGGCGGCGACGATAATCTGCCGCCAATGCTGCGCGCGTTTGGCGGCGCGCGCCGCGTCGAGCCGGGCGACGCTGCGCGCGGTCGCGACCGGCTGGATCGCGCGCACACCCAGCTCGACCGATTTCTGTATCGCGTAGTCCATGCGGTCGGCGGCAGCCAGGCCCTGCACCAGCGTCACCTCCAGCGGCGATTCGCGCTCGGCCGCGGCCGCCGCGCCGACCCGGACATCCACGCCGCGCGGCCCGATGCGCACGATGCGGGCGGCGAATTCCCCGTCGTCGCCGCCGAACAGCGTGAGCTCGTCGCCCGCGGCGAGTCGCAGGACGCGCGCCACATGGTGCGCGGCCGCATCGGGCAGCGCGATCTCGGCGCCTTCGGCCAGCGGCAGTGGGCAGTGGAAGCGCGGCGTCATGTCACCACCGGGACCTTGCTTTGGTCGCGGTCGTGCTAGCATTTTGCCACAGCATTGCAAAGGAGAACTGCCATGGCCGCCGCGCCGCCGGTATGCAACTTCGGCTGGCCCGCACCCGATTTCGAGCTCGTCGGCACCGACGGCAAGCGCTATCGGCGCGATTCGGTGCGCGGCGACAACGGGTTGCTGGTCATGTTCATCTGCAATCACTGCCCCTACGTCAAGGCGGTGCTGGACAAGCTGGTGCGGGACGCCGGCGAGCTGCGCGCGCACGGCATCGGCAGCGCGGCGATCTGCAGCAACGACGCCGCCGACTATCCGGAGGACTCGTTCGACAACATGATGGCGCTGGCGGCGCGCATGCGCTTTCCGTTCCCTTACCTCTGGGACGAGACGCAGGCGGTGGCGCGGGCATACGGCGCGGTATGCACGCCCGACTTTTTCGGCTTCAATGCCGGGCTCGAATTGCAGTATCGCGGCCGGCTGGACGACGCCGGGCGCGCCGCGAAGCCCGACGCGCCGCGCGAACTCTACGACGCCATGTCCCTGGTCGCGCGTACCGGCCGCGGACCGGCGCAGCAGACCGCGAGCATCGGCTGCTCGATCAAGTGGCGCGACGCGACTTAGCCGCGACTCCGTTTCGGGCTTCAAAGAAATTCGCGCAGCGCATCGAGCACCGCGTCCGGCGCTTCGGCCATCATGCTGTGCCCGCATTCGGGAATCGTCACGACGCGCTCGTCGGCCAGCGCGGCGAGCAGCGGACCGGCGCTCTTCGGCGGGACCATCTGATCGCGCTGCCCGAAAATGACCAGCGTCGGACAGCCGACTGTAGCGGCCGCGGCGAGCCCGCCGGCATAGCGATGGCAGGCTTCGAGATCGGCGTGCAGCACGTCCTGCCCTGAACGCTCGATCAGTCGCAGCGCGTTCGCGGCCATCCAGATACCCGGCTGGCGGCTGCCGCCGAGGTGGCTACCGGCGGAGAGCGTCCAGCCGGTCATCAGCTCGCACGCCAAGTGATCGCCGGCCCGCGCCGCATCGAGCAGGGCGTCGCTGACCGGCATCGGCGCCGCGGGCCCGAGCAGTGCCAGCGCGCCGACGCGCGCCGGATGATGCGCTGCCGCGTCGAGCGAGGCCAGGGCGCCCATGCTGTGGCCGACCAGCGCGGCGCGCCCGACGCCCAGCGCGTCGAGCAACGCGGCCAGCCAGTCGGTGATCGCCTCGATCGAGGTCAGGGCCTTGCCGCCGCTCTTGCCGTGTCCGGGCAGGTCGACCGCCAGCGCATTGCTGCCGTGATGGGCGAAATATCGCGCCGGCAGCGCCCAGACGCTGTGATCGTTCGCCGCGCCGTGCACGAACACGATCGTCGGGCGCGCGCCGTCGAAGGCGCGCGTTCCGGTGTAGACGTAGACCGGCGCGGCATTGACGCTGAGTTGCACGGCGTTGGTCCTGTGCGGCGATCCGGTGGGCCCGGCCGGATCAGGCTTTGCCCGCGGCGTACAGCGCGCGCGACAGGTCTTCGATCAAATCGTCGGCGTGCTCGAGCCCGACGGAGAGCCGGATCGTGCCCTCGGTAATGCCTGCGGCGCGAAGCTCGTCCGGCGCCATCCGGAGGTGCGTCGTGCTCGCCGGATGGATGACCAGCGACTTGGCATCGCCGACATTGGCGAGATGCGAGAACAGCCGCAGCGACTCGATGAATTTCCGCCCCTGCTCGCGCGTGCCCCGGATCGAAAAGCTGAACACCGCGCCGCACCCGCGTGGCAGCAGGCGTTGCGCGAGTTCGTGATCGGGATGTCCGGGCAGCTCCGGATAGGCGACCGACTCGACCAGCGGATGCGCGACCAGGAACGCGACGATCTGCCGCGTGTTCTCGACATGACGCTGCATGCGCAGCGGCAAGGTCTCGATGCCCTGCAGGATTTGGAACGCGGTCATCGGAGCCATGCAGGCGCCGAAATCGCGAATGCCCTCGCGCCGCGCGCGCAACAGAAAGGCCGCGGTCGTCGATTCTTCGGCGAACACCATGTCGTGGAACCCTGCGTATGGCCGGGTCAACGTCGGAAACTTGCCGGCGTTCGCGCCGGGCGCGTCCCAGTCGAACTGTCCGCTGTCGACCAGCAGGCCGCCGATCACGACGCCGTGTCCGGACAGGAACTTGGTCGCCGAGTGGTAGACGAGGTCGGCGCCGTGCTCGAACGGACGCATCAGGTAAGGCGTCGTGAACGTCGAGTCGACCAGCAGAGGCAGGCCGTGATCGTGCGCCAGCGCGGCGACGTGCGGCACGTCGAGCACGTCGAGCCCCGGATTGCCGAGCGTCTCGCCGAAGAGCAGCCGCGTTTCCGGACGTATCGCCGCGCGCCAGGCGTCGACATCGCGCGGATCGACGAAGGTTGTCGCGATGCCGAAGCGCGGCAGTGTGTAGTCGAGCAGGTTGTGCGAGCCGCCGTACAGCGCGCGCGAAGCCACGATGTGCGAGCCCGCGCCGAGCAGCGTTACTATCGCCAGATGCAGCGCCGCCTGGCCGCTCGCCACCGCGATCGCGCCGACACCGCCTTCGAGCGCCGCGATGCGCTCCTCGAGAACCGCGCAGGTCGGGTTGGCGATGCGCGAGTAGACGTATCCCGCGCGTTCCATGTTGAACAGCGCGGCGGCATGATCGGTGTCGGGAAAGACGAACGATGTGCTTTGATAGATCGGCGTCGCCCGGGCGCCGGTGACCGGGTCCGGCCGGGACCCGGCATGCAAGCTCAACGTATCGAAATGGGTCGTCTTGGGCTTGGTCATCGCGAGGCGGGTTGCGTAGGAACGCGTCCGACGTATGGTAGCGCATCGCGACATCGGCAAGCGCCCGCACTTGGCCGATGGCGCCGGGCGGCATACACTGGAAACTTAAAAGGGCTCGATACAACTAATTATTATCAAGGCGCACGCTTCGGAGGAAACCATGCAACGCAAGGCATCAGCACGCTGGCAGGGCACCGTCAAGGAAGGCAAGGGCACGATCTCGACGCAGTCGGGGGCGCTGAAAGACGCGCCCTATGGATTCAACGCCCGCTTCGGCGAAGGCAAGGGCACGAACCCGGAAGAGCTGCTCGGTGCGGCGCACGCTGGCTGCTTCACGATGGCGCTGTCGTTCGCGCTGAACAATGCCGGCTTCACCGCCGACGCGATCGATACCGAGGACAGCGTGACCCTCGACAAGGTCGGCGACGCGTGGACGATCACCGCGGTGCACCTGACGACCCGCGCGCGGGTGCCCGGCATCGACGCCGCGAAATTCGCCGAGATAGCCGGCGGGGCGAAGGCCAATTGCCCGCTGTCGCGCGTGCTGAACGCGACGATCACGATGGACGCGAAGCTGGTGGGATGAGGCCTTGAGCGGCGAACCGGCGGCGCCGCTGAAAGGGCGCGGCGCGACACTCAATCCGGGAAACCGCTTTCGGCGCGAGGCGCGCGAGGCGGTCGACGACGGCTGGGCGCCGGCCGCGCCGCCGGACGGGTTCGAGCAGGACGCGCCGCCGCCGCTGAAGACGACGGTGACCGTGCAGCGCGTGCGCACGATCATCGCCCGCAACGATTCGCCCGACATTCCGTTCACCCAGTCGATCAATCCGTACCAGGGTTGCGAGCACGGCTGCGTCTATTGCTATGCCAGGCCGACGCACGCTTACCTCGATCTGTCGCCGGGACTGGATTTCGAGACGAGGCTGTTCGCCAAGCCCGACGCCGCGGCGATGCTCGAGGCCGAGCTCGCGAAACCGGGCTACGTCTGCGACGCCATCGCGATGGGCACCAACACCGATCCGTACCAGCCGATCGAGCGCGAGTGGAAAATAACGCGGCAGATTCTCGAGGTGCTCGCGGCGTGCGAGCACCCGGTGTCGATCGTCACCAAGTCGGCGCTGGTCGAGCGCGACATCGACATCCTCGCTCCGATGGCGGCGAAACGCCTAGCACGCGTGTTCGTCTCGGTCACGACGCTCGACCGCGATCTGGCGCGCAAGCTCGAGCCGCGGGCCGCCGCGCCGCAGCGGCGGCTGGCAGCGATCAAGGCGCTGGCCGATGCCGGCATCCCGGTCGGCGTGATGACCGCGCCGATCATTCCGCAGCTCACCGACAAGGATATGGAGTCGATCCTCGAGGCCGCGGCGGCCAGCGGCGCGACGTACGCCGGCTGGACGATGCTGCGCCTGCCGCTCGAGGTCAAGACGCTGTTTCGCGACTGGCTGGACCAGCACTACCCGCTGCGCGCCGGACACGTGATGAGCATCGTGCAGCAGC
>JBOIGD010000050.1:0-19233 GCA_050742615.1 Casimicrobiaceae bacterium
GCTCGGCGCCGATGCCCGCGCGCGGCGTCGCATGCACGTCGATCTGCGGCATGGCGCGCATCGTGAACACGAGCTTGCCGGCGATGTCGAGTTCGCCACCGCTGTTGGCGAGCGTCGCCGGCATCTGCGGGCCGCTTCCGGCAGCTTCGAGACGCACGTCGCCGAGCGCGATGCGCGTGCCGGCGCGCGGACCCGGCAGCGTGGCGGCCTGCCATAGGAGCGTGACGCGCCCGTCGAGTCGATCGCCGCGGCGCGCGAGGCTGGCGACCTCGAGCACCAGCGTGCCGCCGGCGGCGGCCAGCAGCGCGGGAATTCCGGCAGCGCGCAGTGCAGCGGCGGCGGGCAGCGTCAGCGCGAGGTTCTGCGCGGCAAAGTCGCCCCGAGTGCCGATCGTGAGTTCGGCCGGTCGGCTTGCATCGGCGATGTCGACCGACGCGGCGACTTCGCCGCGCAGCAGCGCCATCGGATCGATGCGCCACGTTATCGGTGTGTGCACGCCGTCCGGCAGCAGCGCGAGCTCCCCCGAGCCCCGCCAAACGCTGCCGGTTGCGCCCGCGATGCGGACCCTGCCACCGGTCAGCGCTTCGATACGGCGATCGACGAGCGTCGCCGGCGCTTCGATCGCCAGCGCAGCGGCCAGCAACAAGGCAGCGGCGCCAACCGCGAGCCAGGCACGCACGATTACCGGGCCAACGTGAGTTCGGCGCGAACCATCCCGGCTTCGACGCGCGCGGCGGCAGTGAGATCGACCACGTGCAGCGCGACATCGCGTTGCAGCGCTTCGAGCAAGCTCGTCAAGGCGTCGAACGGGACCGCGTCGAGGGTGATGCGCAACCGGTCGCCGTCGGCGCGGTCGATCGCGCTCGCCTGTAGTCCCAGTTGCGCGAGCGTCGCGTCCAGGCTTGCCCGCGCGTCGCGCACCGGGGGAGGGGTCCGGCGCTCCAGGCCGGCCATCGTGTCGGCCCGACGCCTGGCGTCGTCCACTGCCGCACGCCGTGCCGAAAGGTCGCGTTCCAGCCGCCCCATGTCGCGCTGCAGCGGCGCCCAGAGCAGGAGCCAGGCGACCGCCGCCGCAACGACCGCCGTGCCGGCCGCGATGACCGTGCGCTCGAGCCGTGTGCGCAGCCGCCACCACTGGGTCATGCGGTCGCGCGTGTCGAGCTGTGCCACGGCGGCCATCAATCGAGGCCGAGTCGCAGCCGCGCGCCGGTCGACGTGGGCGCGGCGATCGCGGTCAATCCCAGGTCCTGCAGGTCGCGCTGGATGCGTTCGATGCGCCCTGGATCGAATTTCTGCAGTTCGAATACGAGGTGGCCATCGGCATAGCGCAGCGACCGGATCGCGCCCGCGGGGAGTGTGGCCAGCGCGGGCTGGGCGCGCGCGAGCAGCGGCAGGACGTCGTCGCGCGCCGGCAATCCGGCGCGGTGGCGCAGCTCGGCGTCGTGCCGGGCGATGGCCTGCAGCGGCGGGACGCCGGCCGCGGCGTCGGGCACTGCGACCTGCGCGATCGCGGCGATCTCGCGTTGCAAGGCGTGCACTTGCCACTGCAGCCACAGCCATTGTCCGAGCGTCGCGGCAACGTGGATTCCCAACGCGAGCGCCGCGATCGAGAGCGCCGGCACGAACAGGCGCCCCACTTCGCCTCGCGCTGTCTCGCTTCCGGGATCGTCGCGCGGGGGCCGCAGATCGATCGCGGACGCGAATGCGGCAGCGTCCGCATCAAACCACCGCCATGGCGCGCCCGGTGTGAATTCGATGCGGCTCTGGGTGCGCATCTGCGCCAGCCGCTCCGGAACGATGCCGCCGATGTCCACGCGGACCGCGCGCGGCGCATGCGGCGCGGCGGCGGTCAGCGCGAGCGCCAGCTCCGGCGGGACGCCGGCGTCGCGCGCTGCGCCGACGCCGATGCTCGCGCCGCGATCGGTGCGCACGAATCCGCCGTGTGCGGTCGATGGCGCGCACCAGCACCAGCCGGACGCCGGCGGGCGCGCCAGATCGCTTTCCAATATCACGCGATCCCAGTGGATGCCGGCGTGGCGCGATCCCGCGGCGAAGGCGCGCATCCAGGATGCCGCGACGATAGCGCCGCGGACCGTGCCGTCGGCAGCTTGCGCGCCGAACACGGCATGGCTCTGTTCAGGCGCGCCGGCCAGCTGATCCTCGAGCGCGAAACCTGCCGCGGCAGCGACGCGCGGCGCCGGCAGCGGCGGCAGCGGCAGCGCAACCAGCCTGCCGCAAGCCGCCGCGACGACCGCTTCGCCGCGATCGCGCGCCGGCCACTCGGCAGGGCGGCCGCGTCCTGACCGGATCAACCGTCCGGTCGCGCCGAACAGCGCCCAGTCGACTTCGCGGTCGGCGGTGGGCGCGGCGTCGAGCAACACGCGCAGCGTGGTCATCGGCGGGTCAACGGCAGGATCGGCGGCAATGCGCGCCGATTGTACGCGTCCCGTGGACCCGGCCCTGGGCCGATCGCGGTCTCATTCGACGACCTGCCAGACGACCATCGGCCACACGTTCGCCACAGCCGCGCGCCGGAGCAGCGCCCGGGCCCGTGCCACCGTGTCGCCCTGACGCGCTTCGATCGAGACCTCGAACCAGTCGCTGCGGACGTCGAGCAGTCGCTCATCGACGGTAAGATCGGGCCGCGGCAAGCGGCCGCGGAAATCGGCGACGCTGCTGAAGGGCGCCTTGGCGCGCGCCGCCACCAGAGTCGCGGCGCCGGCGGCGTCGAGGCCGTTGACGACGGCGGCGAGCACCTCCGGCGGGGCGGTATTGACGTTGACCGCGGTCGGCGCGTCCAGCGCGGAGAGAAACGGCAACACCTGCAAGAGCAGCGCCGGATCTGCGCCCCGGACCGCGAGCAATTCGCCGACGCGGCGCACCGGCGCATCGGCGGCGAGTCCGGGCGGCGTCTGGCCCAAGTACCAGGCATCCTCGGCGCCGCCTGGCTCGGCCACTCGATCGTCGGCGTCGACCCAGTCGGCAATCGCATTGAGGAGCGACGGCGGCAGCGCGAGCGCCGCGAACAGGCGCTGCAATGCGGCGTACGTCGGTCCCGGCGCGGCCGGAACGCCGGCGAGGTTGTTGATGTTGATCCTGCCTTGCACATCGACGATATAGCCGCCGATCGAGCCGTTCTCGAGCGGCAACGCGGGAAGCTTCAGCGCCCATGGCTGCCCCAGGTGCACGATGCCGCCCGCGGCGTTGTCGTGAACGATCTGGCGCGCCCATTGCACGCCGGCCATCGCCAGCGCCTGCGCCTGCACCTGGTCGCGCCGGTGCGCGTGCTCGCTGATCCAGCGCTGCTGTTGCCACAACAAACTTGCCGCGATCGTCGCAGCCAGCGCGGCGAGCAGCATCGCCATGACGATGGCGGCGCCCCGGCCGGCGCGACGTGGGAGCGCCCGCCGGATCAACGCAGTGCCAGCCATCGCTCGATCGCCTCGCCCGAGGCGAGCGTCACGACAACCCGGACGGCGCGCGGCAGATCGGCTTCGCCGGCAAGCGGCCAGCGTTCGACCCAGCGGCCATTGGCCGCCAGGTACGACAGGCGGAACTGTGCGACGCCGGAGAGCAGCGGATAGGCGACAGGCTCGCTGTCGCGCGGACGATCGTAACTGGCCCAGTAGAGCACTTCGATGGTCCCGTTGCGCAACCGGTAACCGAGCCTCGCTCCGGCGCTATCCGGATCGATGGTGAACTCGGGTCCTGCGCGCGAAAATGCGAGGGCGGCGTCACCGCTGGCGTCGACCACCGCGAGCCACGCCGGCTCCTGCGCCCCACCGCTGCGCACCGGGCGCGGTACCGCCTGGCGCAAGTCCGCTTCCAGGCGGCCGAAGAAAAGGTCGAGGTTCCGCCAGCGGGCCGCTTCCGCCGACAGGCGGACTTCGCTGTCGGACAGTGCGGCGACGGCGCGGTAACCCATCAGGGCGAGCAGCGCCACGATCGCGATCGCGATCAGCACCTCGAGCAGCGTGAAGCCGGATCGCAGCGGGGCGCGGAACCTGCTCACCGCTCGTCCGGCTGGCCGAGGTAGCCGACGAGCCTCGCCAGCGTGTAATCGGGCCGCGCCGCATCGCCAACGTCGATTTCTATTTTGCGAAAGGCGGGGTTCGGCGTCCCGCTGGTGGTTTCATGCCACACGAACGCGGCGCCCGCCTGCGTCTCCGTGCCGTTGCGCTCGCCGACCGCCGGCGCGGGCGTCTCGAGTTGCGCGACGGCGAGGCGGTTCTGCGCGACCCAAAGCGCGAGCGTGCGCGCCTTCAAGGCCGTTGCGGTATCGGCGCTCTGCGCGACACTGCGAAATCCCGCGGCAAGCGCCACCGCGACGATCGCCAGCGCGACCAGAACCTCGACCAGCGTGAAGCCGGCTCGCGCTAGCGCGCCGAGGGGCCGGTCAGCGCGACGCGGTTCAGCGGATCGGCGGCCAGCAGCGCAAACCATTCGGGCGATGCGATCTGGATGACATACGGCTCGTTGCGGCCGCTGGCACGGAGCGGCAGGATCGCGTCGGCGGCCACCGGCCGCCCCGCGTATTCGCGCACCGCGACGACCAGCGGCGCGGGCAGGCGGCGCGGCAGCAGGACGTCGTCGCCGGACATCGCCTCCCATGTGGTGGCGTCGACGGGCCGGCGCCAGAACCGGTACGCGCTGCCGGCAGCCGATATCCCGAGGGTCTCGTCCCTCCATTGCGCGAGCAGCGCCGCGTGCTCCAGCGCGGCACCCAGGCGCCGGCTTTCGCGCTCGACCGCCTGCCGGGGGTCGCCCTCGAAGCGCGCAAACACGAGGCCCGCGGCGAGACCGACGACGATCAGCACAACCAGGATTTCGGTGAGCGTGAACCCCGCCTGCCCGCCGCGCGACGACGGCCGCGCGCCGGTGCCCGCGCTGGCGGCTAAAGATCCCACGAACCGATGTCGGCGTCGAAGCCGCTGCCGCCCGACGCGCCATCGGCACCGAAGCTGAATACATCGAACTCGCCGCGCAGGCCCGGATTGATGTACTGGTAATCGTTGCCCCACGGGTCCTTCGGCAGCCGCTCCAGATAGCCGTTCGGCTTCCAGTTCGGCGGCACCGGCGCCTGCGTGGGCTTGCTCACCAATGCGGGAAGACCCTGGTCCCCGGTCGGATAGCGGCCGTTGTCTAGACGATAAAGCTTCAATGCCTGGCTGATCGCCGCGATGTCGTTTTTCGCCGCTATGACCCGCGCTTCGTCCGGCCGTTCGAGCACGCGCGGCACGACCAGCGCCGCCAGTATGCCGAGGATGACGATGACGACCAGAACTTCGACCAGCGTGAAGCCGCGCGGCGATCGCAACCTGCGCGGCACGGACCGCTGCAACGGGGAACGCATGCAGCCATTATAATCGCACGGGTTCGCTTACGAGACCGGCCGCAATGCGCTACATCGCGGGTTTGACGCTGCTCGCCCTCGCCGTTTGCGCCGCCGCTTACTGGTGGGCCGTCGCGCGGCCGTTGCATCTGCCGCCCGGCGGTTATGCGCTTTCGGTGAAGCCGGGCGCGACGCTGCGTTCGGTGGCGCGCGATCTCACCGCCACCGACATCCTGCCAGCGGACTGGACGCTGGTCGCGCTGGGGCGATTGACCCGCGCCGACCGCGCCATCAAGGCCGGCAATTACCAGATCGACGCCGGCACGACGCTGGCGCGGCTGCTAGCCAAGCTGACGCAGGGTGACGTCACGCAGTCGTCGATCGCGATCGTCGAAGGCTGGACGTTTCGCGACTTGAAGCTTGCGCTGCGCAACGATACCAAGATCGTCAAGCGCGTGCTGGACCTGTCCGATGCCGAATTGATGCGCAGCATCGGCGCGGCCGAGGAGGCGCCGGAAGGCCTTTTTTTCCCGGACACCTACTTCTTTGCGGACGGCTCGACCGATGCCGCCCTGCTCGCGCGCGCCTACGGCACGATGCACGAGCGCCTGGCCGCGGCATGGGCGTCCCGCGCCCCTGGCTTGCCGCTGGAGAGCGCGTACGAGGCGCTGACGCTGGCCTCGATCGTCGAAAAGGAAACCGGCCGCGCGGCCGACCGCCCGCTGATCGCGGCGGTATTCATCAATCGCCTGAAGCTCGGCATGCGCCTGCAGACCGACCCCGCGGTTATCTACGGCATCGGTGAGCGTTTCGACGGCAATCTCCGGAAAAGCGATCTGGAGAAAGACCACCCGTTCAATACCTACGTCCGTGCGGGCCTTCCCCCGACGCCGATCGCGCTGCCCGGCTATGCCGCGATCGATGCCGTGCTGCATCCGCCGGACGTGCCGTATCTCTATTTCGTCGCGCGCGGCGACGGATCAAGCGAGTTCTCGAGCAACATCGCCGATCACAATCGGGCCGTGGCAAAATACCAGCGCGGTGGCCGCTGATCCTTCGCCCGCGCCGCATGGTCCCCGCGTCGCGCCAACGTCCCGCCTTCCCTTGACTACCGACCCGCACCGAGGCCGCCTGATCACTGTCGAAGGCATCGATGGCGCCGGCAAGAGCACGCACCTGCCCTGGCTCAAGGAGGCGTTGGAAGGTTGCGGACGCCGCGTCTGGCTCACCCGCGAGCCGGGCGGAACGCCGCTCGGTGAACGGCTGCGTGATCTGCTGCTGCACGAGCCGATGGCGCAGCTCACCGAAGCGCTGCTGATGTTCGCGGCGCGCCGCGAGCATTGCGAGCGCGAGATCTGGCCGCGCCTCGACCAGGGGGTCTGGGTCGTTTGCGACCGATTCACCGACGCGACCTACGCCTACCAGGGCGGCGGCCATGGCGTCCCGGGCGAGCGCATTGCGGCGCTCGAACAGCTGACGCTGGGCGACTTCCGGCCCGATCTCACGCTGCTGTTCGACGTGCCGGTGCAGGTCGGGCGCGAGCGCCTGGGCCGGGGCCGCGAGCTGGACAAGTTCGAGCGGCAGCACGACGGATTCTTCGAGCGCGTCCGCGCGGTGTATCTGGCGCGCGCCGCGGCCGAACCCTCGCGCTTTCGCGTGATCGACAGCACGCGACCGCATGCGGCGGTGCGTGCCGCCCTCATGGCGATCGTGGCGGCGCAATGAGCGAGCCCGAGGCACAACCCGCCGCGCCCGAAGCATTGCTGCCGTGGCACCAGGATCTGGCGCGCGAGTCGCTCCGGCAGCGCGCCCGCTGGCCGCACGCACTGCTGATCACCGGCCGACGGGGCTTGGGCAAGCGCGCGCTGGCGCTGCACTTCGCGCGCGCGCTTCTGTGCGAAGCGCCGCTGCCCGGCAGCGAAGGGTGCGGTGTTTGCGCCGCGTGCCGCTATGTCGCCGCGGGCGCGCATCCCGATCTGCGCCTGGTCGAGCCGATCCTGATCGACGAGGACGGCAACGCGATCGCGGTCGATGCGATCACCGTCGATCGCATTCGCGACCTGACCGCGTTCACCCAGCTGTCGGCGCACCGGCATCGGGCCAAGGTGGCCGTGATCGCGCCGGCCGAGTCGATGAACGCGCCGGCCGCGAACGCCTTGCTCAAGACGCTCGAGGAGCCGCCGGCGGATACCTACCTGATGCTCGTCAGCCACCAGCCAGCGCGCTTGCCGGCGACGATCGTCAGCCGCTGCCAGCGCCTGCCGGTGCGCGAGCCCGATGCGGCCGCCGCGGCGGCCTGGCTCACCGGCTTGCGTGTGCCCGAGGCGGAGCGCGTGCTGGCGCAGGCGGGAGGCGCACCGCTGCTGGCGCTCGAGCTCGCCACTCCCGCGCTGCAGCGCGAGTGCGAGGCCTTGCTTGCCGAGCTCTCCCGGCCTGAACGCCTGTCGCCGGTCGCGGTCGGGGCGAGGCTCGATGCCGCGGCGAAGGACGAACGGAAGACGCTGCTCGCCGCCGCGCTGTACTGGCTGCTGACCTGGACCGCCGACCTCGCGTCGGTGGCCAGTGGTGGTCCGCCGCGCTTTCACCCGCAGCGCGCCGATGCGCTGGCGGCTCTGGCGGCGCGGGTGGCGCGGGTGGCGCTGTTCCGCTATTATCGAACGCTGTTGCGGCAGCGCGCGCTCCTCACCCATCCGCTGCAGCCGCGGCTGGTCGCGGAGGCGCTGTTGATCGAGTACCGCAGTCTGTTCGCGCGAGGCAACGCCGATTGAACGCCTCGCCTTCGCTGCCGTGCCGCTCAGCCGACGCACGAGCGCGGCGGGGCAAACACTCAACCTGAGCGACCAAACGGACCATGGCGGCGAACCGCTCTCCCGGCACCGGTGCGACGGCGATGATCAACCGGCCGGGCGTGCTATCGCTCAACATCCGCGAAAAGGCGGCGCTCTACGCGGCGTACATGCCATTCCTCAAGGGCGGCGGCATTTTCATTCCGACCAATCGGGCCTATCAGCTCGGCGAGGAGGTCTTCATGCTGCTGTCGCTGATGGACGATCCGCAGCGGATCGCCGTCCAGGGCAAGGTCGTCTGGATCACTCCCGATGGCGTGCAGGGCAATCGCACGCAGGGCATCGGCGTCCAGTTCACCCCGGACGAAACCGGCGCCTCGGCGCGCGCGACCATCGAGAGGCTGCTCGGCGAGACGCTCGCCTCGAACCGGCCGACCCACACGATGTAGTCGTCGGGTAACGGAGGTTAGGTATCAGGAAACAGTCTGTTACCCGTTACCCGTTACCCGTTACCTGAATGTTCGTCGATTCGCACTGTCACATCGATTTTCCCGAGTTGGCGGGGCAGTTGCCGGCCGTGCTCGAGGCGATGGCGCAGAATCGCGTCAGCCACGCGATGTGCATCGCGGTCAACCTTCCCGACCTGCCGGGAGTTCTCGCCCTGGCCGGGGCGCATCGGAACATCTACGCCAGCGTCGGTGTGCATCCGGACTACGACGACACGCCGGAGCCGACGGTCGAACAGCTAATCGCGCTGGCCACGCGGCCGAAGGTCGCCGCGATCGGCGAGACCGGTCTCGACTACTACCGCATGAGCGGCGATCTGGAATGGCAGCGCCAGCGCTTCCGCACGCACATCCGCGCCGCGCGCTCCTGCGGCAAGCCGCTGGTGATCCATACGCGCGCAGCGGCGGCCGACACGCTGGCGATCATGCGCGCCGAGCACGCGGACGAGGCGGGCGGCGTCATGCATTGCTTCACCGAGACATGGGACGTCGCGCAGGGCGCGCTCGACCTGGGCTTCCACATCTCGTTTTCCGGCATCGTCACGTTCAAGAATGCGGTCGCGCTGAAGGACGTCGCGCGCCGCGTGCCACTCGAGCGCATGCTGATCGAGACCGACGCGCCGTATCTGGCGCCGGTGCCGCACCGCGGGAAGCTCAACCAGCCCGCGTACGTTCGCCACGTCGCCGAGGAGATCGCGCGGTTGCGCGACGTGCCCATCGACGTGATCGCCGGCGCGACGTCGACCAATTTCTTTCGCCTGATCGGTGTTGGCGGGAATGAGGCCTAGCTGCGTGGCCGCGGCCCGCAGCCGGCTTTGGCGGCTCGCGCTCGTCGTCGCGCTGGCGCCGGGACCCGCCGGCGCGCAGGCGCTCTACCAGCGCTTCATCGATTCGGTCGTGCTCGATCGCTCCGACGAGGTGGCCGCGCTGCTGGCCCGCGGCATCGACCCGAACACGGTCGATCCCAATGGCGATCCGGTGCTGCTGATTGCCGCGCGGTCGGGGTTCGAGCCGACGCTCGACGCGCTCCTGGCAGCCGGCGCCAAGGTCAACGCCAGAAATGCCTATGGCGACAGCGCGATCATGGGGGCCGCGATTGCCGGGCACCTGTCGATCGTCCGGAAGCTCTTCGCCAAGGGCGCCGAGATCAACCATGCCGGATGGACGCCGCTGATCTATGCTGCGACCACCGGACAGTTGGACGTCGCGCGCTATCTGATCGAGGTGGGCGCGAACGTCAATGCGGCGTCGCCGAACGGCACGACCGCGCTGATGATGGCGGTTCGCGGCGGCCACGCTGCGATGGTCGATCTGCTGCTGGCGAAAGGCGCCGACGTGGTGCATCGCAATGAGTCCGGGGGGTCGGCGCTGGCTTGGGCCCGGCGTGGAGGCTTCGAGGCGATCGAGCGCGCCCTGCTAGAACACGGTGCGAAATAACCGACCCGAAGGCCGGGTCTGCAGCACGGTCAGCGGCCGGATCCGCCGTACGGGTTCGTGCCCGGCGGCGCGCCCGCCTCAAGCGCCTCGGCGTGCGGGGCGGACACGGGCTCGGGCAATGCGCCGATCAGTCGACGCGCGCCATCGTAACGCGTCCGCCAGTAGCGCTGCGTCATCGCCACGATCTCGACCTCGCCGCCGCGGTGTGGCGCATGGATGAAGCGGGCGTCGCCAAGATAGATCCCGACATGCGAATACGGCGACTTCAGGGTATTGAAGAACACCAGATCGCCCGGTTGCAGGTCGGTCGCGGCGACGCGGCCGCCGAGGCGTGCCATCTCGCGCGAAGTGCGCGGCAGCGTTACGCCGGTGACTTGCTGGAAAACGTATTGAACCAGGCCGCTGCAGTCGAGGCCGCGCACCGGGCTGGCGCCGCCGTATCGATAGTTAATGCCGATCAACCCGAGCGCGTAGATTGCGAGCTCCTGGGCCCGGTCCAGGGCGGCCATCGATGCGCCGCCGGTGTCGCGGGCGACATCCGGCGGCGCAGCGGCCTGGGAAGGCTGCGGGAAGGTCAGCAGCCACAGGGCCGCCAGCCCGACCGCCGCCGCCCGCCTAATCGTGGCAGCTTCCGCTTCGAACCAAGGGAGCGCCGATGTATCCATTGAGCTCCATATTTATCTATAATTCATTAAGTTGCAACAGTAATTTAGGGTAATACCGCACATCAGCGGTGGCGGGAGGCGCGGCGGCGCCGGGCGTCCCTGGGATCGGCCCGGAGCGGCCGGTACACTTCGACCCGGTCGCCGTCCGTGAGCACCGTGTCCATGGCCACGCGGATGCCGTAGATGCCGACCGTGGTCGTCGACGGCGCGATGCTCCGGCGACCCAGCGCAATGCCTGAGCGCGCCAACGCCTCGGCGACGCTCGCTCCGGGCGGCACCTCGACTTCGATCTCGGTCGCGCCGGCCGGCAGCGCATAAACGACGGTGACCCTGATCCGCTTCATGCGGCAGCACCGTACACGCCGGCCGCGCGCTTGACGAAGGCATCGATGAAACTGTCGGCGATGCGCCCGAAGACCGGTCCGATCAAGGTTTCCAGTGCCGGCGTGGCGAATTCGTACTCGAGATCGAGCTCCACTTTGCACGCCGTGTCGCCGAGGGCGAGAAACCGCCAGGTGCCATCCAGACGCCGGAACGGACCGTCGCGCAGCTCCACGACGATGCGATCGGGCGCGTGATTGCGGTTGGCCGTGGTGAAATGCGCGCGCACGCCGTGATAGTCGATATCGATGCGCGCCAGCGCGCCATCCACCGTGTTTTGCAGGATCGTCGCATTGCCGCACCACGGCAGGAACTTCGGGTAGTCCTCGATCCGCTCGACGAGCTCGAACATCTGTCGCGCGCGATACGGCACCAGCACCGACTTGTGCACGCCGCGCATTGTTACAATACGTCAGGGAGATTGGCGGGCACGTCGGCGATGAACATCGTAGAAAACAAAAAAGCCTATCACGACTATTTCGTCGAGGAGCGATTCGAGGCGGGGCTGGCGCTGGAAGGATGGGAGGTCAAGGCGATCCGCGCCGGGCGCGCGCAGTTGAAGGAGGCCTATGTGGTCGTCAAGGGAGGCGAGATCGTGCTGCTCGGCGCCCACGTGACGCCGCTGCCGACCGCGTCCACGCACATCAAGCCCGATCCGACGCGCACGCGCAAACTGCTGTTGCACCGTAGCGAGATCAACAGGCTGGTCGGCAAGGTCGAGCGCGCGGGCTACACGCTGACCCCCCTCAATCTCCACTTCATCAAGGGCAGGATAAAGCTCGAGATCGGCCTTGCCCGCGGCAAGAAGCAGTACGACAAGCGCGAGACCGAGAAACTGCGCGACTGGAATCGCGAAAAGCAGCGCCTGCTGCGCGGCCGCCCCGGCAGCGGCCGCGCAGCGCGGGCGCGCTAGCTTAGCGATGGCGGTTTCCGTGCGCGCGGCCACGGCCGACGATCTGCCCGCGATTACCGCAATCTACGCGCACCATGTCGAGCTCGGAACCGGGTCTTTCGAACTCGCCGCACCGGGCGGCGAGGAAATGGGCAGGCGCTGGCGCGAGGTCGTCGAGCTTGGGCTGCCTTACCTGGTGGCGACGCTTTCGGCCGACGCCGGCACCGTCGCCGGATTCGCTTATGCGAGTCCGTATCGTGCGCGCCCGGCGTATCGCTACACGGTCGAGGACTCGGTGTATGTCGCTCCCTCGTGGGCAGGGCGCGGCGCCGGCCGCGCCCTGCTCGCCACGCTGATCGCGGCCTGCGAGCCCTTGGGCTACCGCCAGATGGTGGCGGTGATCGGCGGCGCTGACAACGCCGCGTCGATCGGCCTGCACGCCGCCCTGGGCTTCGAGCGGGCAGGCTGCCTGACGGCGGTGGGGCGCAAGTTCGACCGCTGGGTGGACACGGTCCTGATGCAGCGGATGCTCGGCGCGGGCGCGGACCCGTCGCGCTGAACAATAAGACCGGTGTCCTGCCCGTCAGCTCGCGAGGAGCTGCCGTGCGGCAGCCACCCCGCTGCGCGTCGCCGCTTCGAGCGTCGCCGGCAGGTCCGGATCGGTATAGTCGCCGGCTAGGTACAGCCGCGATGCGATACGCCCGGGCCGGGGACGCGCGAGGCCCGCGCGGCAGGCATAGGTGGCGCGCCGCTCGGCGATGACCTTGAGCCATGCCGGCGGCGGCAGCGTCGGAATGGTCCGCCGCAACTGCGCGTCTATGCCGCGCGCCAGCGTGGCGTGATCCGGCCGTTCGCCGGGCTGCGCGGTGCTGATCACGACAGAGGCAAGCCCCGGAGGCCCATCGAGCTGCCCGCGATCGAACAGCCATTGTCCGGGCGCACCGTCGAGCTTCTGCATCGGCTGCGGCAGCGCCAGCGGCCGGTCGTACTTCATGTACGCGGTGACGATCGGCTCGTAGGCGAACTGCTCGACGCAGGCCAGCGCGTGCGCGGCCTCGGGCGACTCGAGCAGATCGCTCAGCAGATGTCCGAGCTGGTGCGGCGCCACCGCAATCACGGCCGCCGCGAATGCGATGTCGGTGTAGCCACTGCGCAGGACGATGCCTTGCCCGCGGGACGCGACCCCGGTGACGGTCGTGCCTTTCCGGATCGATCCGCCGCGGTCGACGACGTAGGCGGCGGCGGCATCGGGGAACAGCGACGACAGATCGGTCCGCGGCAGCAGGACTTCGGAATCGCCGGTTTTGGACGCGAACGCGGCAGCCAGCACGTTGAGGAATATCTGCGCCGAGGCGGCGCGTATCGGCGTGTTGAGCGCGGCGATGCACAGCGGCTCCCACAGATGCCTTACCGCGGCCGCGGGCTGCCGGTCGAGCAGCTGGGCGACAGTCAGCGCCGGCGCGCAGCGAAAGCGGTCGCGGCGCAGGCGCCGGACGAGCGCGAGCGTCGCACCCCGTTCGCGCCAGGTCAGCCCGCGGGAGGTCAACAGGCCTGCCGCCAGGTGCCATGGCGCGGGCAAGGGTGGGGTCGCCAGACGGAACACGCCCGGCTCGTCCAGGCATAGCCGGCGGCGGTCGAAGAGCTGGCGCTCGGCGCGCGGGCCGTGAACCGTACGCAACAGTGCCAGCGTCTGCGCGTAGGCGCCCAGCAGGATGTGCTCGCCGTTGTTGACGACGACGTCGTAGGCTTCGAGGCGCCGCGCACGTCCGCCCAGAGTCTGCGCCGCCTCGAAGACCGTCACCTGGCGTCCGGCCGCAGCGAGCGTCACCGCGGCCGCAAAGCCCGCGTACCCTCCGCCGATGACCGCCACGCTCCCGGCCACTAATACGACTCGGCCACTAATACGACCAGGACGTGGTCCAGGCGATCCAGGCCTTGCGCAGCGGCGAAAGCGCGATGCGGCGATCGAGGACCCGAAAATGGTCGCGCTCGATGGCCGCCAGCAAGGCGCGGTAGATCGCCGCCATCATCAGTCCCGGACGCTGCGCGCGGCGGTCGACGGCCGGCAGCGCGGACAGCGCCCGATCGTAGATGGCGCGCGCTCTTTCCACCTGGAAGCGCAAAAGCTGCCTGAAGCCCGTCGTATCGCGCGCGGCGAAAATGTCCGCCGCGGTGACGCCGAAGCGATCGAGCTCGTCCTGCGGCAGATAGATTCGTCCGCGGCGCGCGTCTTCGCCGACATCGCGGATGATGTTGGTCAGCTGAAACGCGATGCCGAGGTCGCGCGCGTAGCCGCGGGTTGCCGGATCGGAATACCCGAAGATTTCCGCCGACATCAGACCGACGGCGCCGGCGACCAGGTCGCAATAGCGCTCGAGCATCGCAAAGTCGGCATAGCGCTGCTGCTCGAGATCCATCGTCATGCCGTCGATCACTGCCTGCAGCTGCGCTTCACGCAGCGAAAAGCCGGCGACGACCTCCTTGAGCGCCTGCGCGACCGGGTGTTGCGGCGAGCCGCCGAAAACCGCCGCCACCTCGTCGCGCCACCAGGCGAGCTTGACGCGCGCCACGCCGGCGTCGCTGGTGTCGTCGACGATGTCGTCGACCTCGCGGCAGAACGCATACAGCGCCGTGATCGCGCGCCGGCGTTCCGCCGGCAGAAAGCGAAAGCTGTGATAGAAGCTCGAGCCGCTTTGCGCGGCCTTTTGCTCGCAATAGGCGTCCGGCTGCATGTCAGGGTGCGAGTACGGCGACCCACATCGCCGCCCAGTCGCGTCGCCGCAGCACTGGACGATGCCGGAAAACGTCCCCTTGCGCCCGATCGATGGCACGCAGGATGGACAGGCCGCCGGCAACGACCAGTTTCAGCTCGAGTCGCGCCCGCAGCGGCAAGGCGCGCGCAAGCGCCCGCCCTGACTGCAGGAGCTCGCGCGAGCGCTCGACCTCGAACGCCATCAGGCGGCGCCAGCGCTCGTCGGCGCGGCCTTCGGCGATCTGCCCCTCGGCCACGCCAAACCGCGCCAGGTCCTCGACCGGCAGGTAGACCCGTCCCTTGGCCCAATCGACGGCGACATCCTGCCAGAAATTGGTCAGCTGCAAGCCCGTGCAGATCGCATCGGCGCGGCGGAGCTCGGTCTCGTCGCTGACCCGGTAGAGGCGCAGCAGTAGGCGGCCCACGGGGTTCGCCGAGCGCCGGCAATAGTCGAGCAATTCGGCGAAGTCGGCGTAACGCGTCTTGAGGACGTCCTGGCGGAAAGCCGACAGGAGCTCACGAAACGGCTCGATCGGCAGCGCATGGCGGCGAACCGCTGCGGCCAAGGCGCCGAACGGCGCCTCGATCGCCGCGCTGGACACGCCGCGCGCCGTCTCGACATGGTCGAGCATCGCCGCATAATGATCGAGCCGGGAAAGCCGCAGCGCGGGCGGATCGGCGCCTTCGTCGGCAATGTCGTCGGCGCCGCGCGCGAAGG
Organism: Casimicrobiaceae bacterium; assembly: GCA_050742615.1. Lineage (GTDB taxonomy): Bacteria > Pseudomonadota > Gammaproteobacteria > Burkholderiales > Casimicrobiaceae > PALSA-1003. Next base: position 15,470 of record JBOIGD010000050.1, read on the forward strand.
AGTAGATCGCGGAAATCGCGTCGCGCAACGCCGGCGGCCCCACCCAGGACGCGACAGGAAAATTTTCATAATGGCTGACCGGCACGGCGATGGGAGCTGGAGGCGCGAAAGCGATCACAATTGTCCCGGCAAACACTGCGCCGGCCGAAGCCTTTTGCGTGGCGGGGGTGGGACTTTTCGACTATACTGGCGCGTTTCGCGCAACCGACTGCGAAAGTGGCGGAATTGGTAGACGCACCGGCCTTAGGAGCCGGAGCCGAAAGGCGTGAGAGTTCGAGTCTCTCCTTTCGCACCACCGAAAGCAAATAAGGCTAGCAAGGAATCATCGGGCATGCAAACGACACTGGAAACGTTGGGCCAGCTCGAACGCCGGCTGCACGTAGCGGTGCCGATCGAGCAGATCGACGGCGAAGTGCACAAGCGTCTGGCGCGTCTGGCGAAGACGGTCAAGATCGCCGGTTTTCGCCCGGGCAAGGTCCCGCTGAAGATGGTCGCGCAGCAATATGGCCCGCAGGTTCGTTCCGACGTCATTTCCGACACGGTTCAGGCCAGCCTGAGCGACGCCATCCGCGAGCAGAACCTGCGCGTGGCCGGCTACCCGCGCATCGAGCCCAAGGAGGCCGCGGCCGATGACAAGCTCGAGTTCTCGGCCGTGTTCGAGGTTTACCCCGAGATCAAGCTGGGCGAGCTGTCCGGCGTGACCATCGAGCGGCCGGTGGCGCAGGTGACGCCGGCCGACGTCGATCGCACCATCGACATCCTGCGCCGGCAGAATGTCCGTTACGAGCCCGTGGCGCGGGCGGCAGGTCTGGGCGATCGCGCGGTCGTCGATTTCACCGGCAAGATCGAGGGCGTCGCGTTCCCGGGCGGCCAGGCCAAGGACTTTCCGATCGTCGTCGGCGAAGGGCGCATGCTGCCCGAGTTCGAAGCGGCATTGACCGGCATGCCCGCCGGCGAAGCCAGGACCTTCGCACTGACGTTTCCCGCCGACTATCACGGCAAGGAAGTCGCCGGCAAGGCGGCGGAATTTTCGATGACCGTGCAATCGGTCAGCGAGCCGAAACTCCCTGACGTCGATGCGGAGTTCGCGGCCAAGTTCGGTATCGCCAGTGGCAGCGTCGAGGAATTGCGCGCCGAGATAACGGCCAATCTGACGCTGGAGCTCAAGCGCAAGATCGAAAGCGTCCTTCGGGAGCAGGTATTGCGCGCGCTCAGGTCGACGTCGGAGCTGGTGGTGCCGAAGTCGCTGGTGGAACTCGAGGCCCAGCAACTGCTGAACCGCGCCGTGGGCGACCTGCAAAGCCGCGGCGTCAAGCCCGAGGACACGCAGCTCTCGGTCGACTTGTTCCGCCCGCAGGCCGAGGAACGCGTGGCCTATGGGCTGATCGTCAACGAAATCACCCGTGTCTACCAGCTTGCATCCAAGCCCGAGCAGGTGCTGGCGCTGGTCCGCGAGGCCGCGCAAGCCTACGAGCAGCCCGAGGCCGTCATCCGCTGGCACTATGAGAAGCCGGAGCGGCTGAACGATTTCGAAGCGCAGGCAGTCGAACACAACGTCGTCGAATGGGCACTCGCGCGCGCTCGCGTCGAAGACCGGTCGACGGCGTTCGCCGCGCTGATGGAACCGCCGGCGCGTTGAAGTCAGGGCGGCCGATTCCCATTCCACACCACGACGGACAAATCCGATGACGAGTGCAGGCAGATCGCAGGAACCGAAAGGGCTGGGCTTGATCCCGATGGTGATCGAGCAGAGCGGGCGCGGCGAGCGCGCTTACGACATCTACTCGAGGTTGCTGAAGGAGCGGGTGGTGTTCCTGATCGGACCGGTCGACGATGCGACGGCAAACCTCGTCGTCGCGCAAATGCTCTTCCTCGAGTCCGAGAATCCCGACAAGGACATCAACTTCTACATCAATTCACCAGGCGGATCGATCTCGGCGGGGATGGCGATCTACGACACGATGCAGTTCATCAAGCCCGACGTATCGACGCTGTGCGTGGGCATGGCGGCGAGCATGGGCGCCTTTCTGCTGGCGGCCGGTGCCAAGGGCAAGCGCTTTGCGCTGCCGAACTCGACGGTCCTCATTCACCAGCCTCTGGGGGGGTTCCAGGGCCAGGCCTCGGACATTGCGATTCACGCCAAGTACATCCTGAGCCTGCGCGAACGCCTCAACCGCCTGCTGGCCGAGCACACCGGAAAGCCGATCGGGCAGATCGAAAAGGACACCGAGCGTGACAATTTCCTCACCGCGGACGAGTCCCTGGCGTACGGCCTGATCGATAAAGTGTTGCAGAGCCGGGCTTAGCCCGGGTAGAGTGTAAACGGGCCCCGGGCGCGAAAGAGGGTAGGCGGCGCCGCGGGCGGCGGGACAAAAGGCGGGTGAATGGCTGAAAAGGCGACCGGCGACAAGCTGCTTTACTGTTCCTTCTGCGGCAAAAGCCAGCATGAGGTGAGGAAGCTTATCGCCGGCCCGTCGGTGTTCATCTGCGACGAGTGCATCGAGCTCTGCAACGACATTATCCGGGAAGAGGGCGCGACGGCAGACGCCACGCGGGCCGACAAGAACAAGCTGCCGACGCCGCACGAGATCCGACAGATCCTGGACCAGTACGTGATCGGCCAGGATACCGCCAAGAAAATCCTGTCGGTTGCAGTCTACAACCATTACAAACGCCTCGAGACCAGCGTCAAGGAAGACGACGTCGAGCTGGCCAAGAGCAACATCCTGCTGATCGGGCCGACCGGCTCCGGGAAGACCTTGCTCGCGCAGACGCTGGCGCGCCTGCTCGATGTCCCCTTCGTCATCGCGGATGCGACGACCCTGACTGAGGCCGGGTATGTCGGCGAGGACGTCGAGAACATCATCCAGAAGCTGCTGCAGAAATGCGATTACGACATCGAGAAGGCGCAGCGCGGCATCGTCTATATCGACGAAATCGACAAGATCTCGCGCAAGAGCGACAACCCGTCGATCACCCGCGACGTGTCCGGCGAGGGCGTGCAGCAGGCGCTGCTGAAGCTGATCGAAGGCACGATCGCCAGCGTGCCGCCACAGGGCGGCCGCAAGCATCCGAACCAGGAGTTCGTGCAGGTCGACACGACCAATATCCTGTTCGTCTGCGGCGGCGCGTTCGACGGCCTGGAAAAGATCATCCGTCAGCGCACCGCGAAGACGGGCATCGGCTTCGGCGCCGAAGTGTCGAGTCCCGACGACCGCCGCTCGATGACGGCGCTGTTGCGCAATACCGAACCCGAGGACCTGATCAAGTTCGGCCTCATCCCGGAGTTCGTCGGCCGGCTGCCGGTGGTGGCGACGCTCGACGAGCTCGACGAGGCGGCGCTGATCCAGATCCTGGTCGAGCCGAAGAACGCGCTGATCAAGCAGTACCAGAAGATGTTCCGCATGGAAACGGTCGAGCTCGAAGTGCGTGAGCCCGCGCTGCGGGCGATCGCCAAGAAGGCGCTGGCGCGCAAGACCGGCGCGCGTGGTCTCCGCTCGATCCTCGAGCAGACGCTGCTCGACGTCATGTACGACCTGCCGTCGCTGTCCAACCTGTCGCGTGTGGTGGTGGATGAATCGACGATCGCCAATGACGGCAAGCCGCTGCTGATGTTCGCCGAGACGCCCAAGGTCGCATCGTCCGGCAAGTCCTGATCGCCGTGCTGCCGGGGCAGCCCGGTTTGTCGGCCGCCCGCACGCGTTCGTCGATCTCCCCGGCCCGCGTTTTGCGTGTCGTCCTGCGATCGGCGCCCCGCGTTTAAT
>JBOIGD010000051.1:0-14561 GCA_050742615.1 Casimicrobiaceae bacterium
GCACGAAACCATATCGACCGAGCGCGAGAAGATCATGACCACGACGCGGCAGAAAGCCGATGCCGATGCGAAGTCGATCGGCGTCGAGGTCGTCGACGTGCGGCTGCGTCGCGTCGAGCTGCCCGACGAGGTGCTCGCCCAGGTCTACCAGCGCATGGAATCGGAACGCAAGCGCGTCGCCAACGAGCTGCGCTCGCAGGGCGCGGCGGAATCGGAGAAGATCCGCGCCGATGCCGATCGCCAGCGCGAAGTCATCCTCGCCGACGCCTACAAGCTGGCGCAGAAGACCAAGGGCGAGGGCGATGCGAAAGCCGCCGCGACCTACGCCGCCGCCTACGGCCAGAACCCCGAGTTCTACGCGTTCTACCGCAGCCTCGAGGCCTACAGGGCGACGTTCAGGAACAAGGGCGACGTGATGGTGCTGGACCCGAACTCCCAGTTCTTTCAGTACCTGAAGCAGCCCGGCGGCGGCGGTCCCGCGCCGCGCGCTCCCACCAAGTAAATCGCCGACGGGAGACGACAGTGCCGGACGCATTCGTTGCGGCATGCGCGCTGGTGCTGGTCCTCGAAGGATTGCTTCCGCTGGTCGCGCCGCGGCTGTGGCGCGACACGTTCCGCCGCATGACCGAGCTGTCAGACGGTCAATTGCGCTTCATCGGACTCACGTCGCTGTTGACCGGCACCGTCGTCCTGCTGGTGTTCCATGCATAGCTGGATCCTTCCCGAATACATCGAGGACATCCTGCCGCCCGAGGCGGAGACGATCGAGCGGCTGCGGCGCACCCTGCTCGACCACTTTCGCGACCTCGGCTACCGGCTGGTGCAGCCGCCGCTGATCGAACACCTGGATTCGCTGCTGACCGGAACGGGCCGCGACCTCGAGCTGCAGACGTTCAAGGTTATCGATCCGCTGTCGGGGCGACTGCTCGGCGTGCGTGCCGACATCACGCCGCAGGTCGCCCGCATCGACGCCCACTTGCTGAACGAGGCCGGCGTCACGCGGCTCTGCTATGCCGGCAGCGTGTTGCGTACGGTCGTCGCGGGCCTTGCGCAGACGCGCGAAGTGCTGCAGATCGGCGCCGAGCTCTACGGCGATCCGCAGATCGGCGCGGACCGGGAAGTGCTGGGCCTGCTGCTGTCCTCGCTCGCGGCCGCGGGCGTGCGCGGCCTCCATCTCGACCTGGGCCACGTCGGGGTGTACCGCGCGCTCGCCAACGGGGCGCACATCGCCGGCAACGAGCGCGACAACGCGCTGTTCGCGGCGCTGCGCGGCAAGGACGTGCCGGCGGTGGCCGAGCTCACCGTCGGCCTGCCCGCGGCGTGGCGGGATGCGTTTGCGGCGCTGCCCACCCTCTACGGGCCGGCCGGCGATGTGCTCGCAGCGGCCCGGAGCCGCCTGCCCGACACGCCGTCGATCGCCGGCGCCCTGTCGGCGCTGGAAACGCTCGCGCAGTCGGCCGCGCCGCAGGTCGAGGCGCTGCACATCGATCTCGCCGATCTGCGCGGCTTCCACTACCAGACCGGCGCGAGTTTCTCGGTGTTCACCGCCGGCGAAGCCAACGCCATCGGCCGCGGCGAGCGCTACGACGGCATCGGAAAGGCGTTCGGCCGCGCGCGCCCCGCCACCGGTTTCACGCTCGATCTGCGCCAGCTCGCCGCCTTGAGCGGCGCCAACGGTCAGGCCTGACGATGGCGGGCGCGGCCAGAAACGTCGTCGTCATCGGCACGCAGTGGGGCGACGAGGGCAAGGGCAAGGTCGTCGACTGGCTGACCGAGCACGCGCAAGGCGTGGTGCGCTTCCAGGGCGGGCACAATGCCGGGCACACGCTGGTCATCGGCGGCAGGAAGACGGTGCTGCGCCTGATCCCCTCGGGCATTCTGCGACCGCAGGTCCGCGCCTACATCGGCAACGGCGTGGTGGTGTCGCCCTCGGCGCTGCTGCAGGAGATCGCCGAGCTGGAGGCAGCGGGCATCGAGGTGCGCTCGCGGCTGGCGATATCGCCGGCGTGCCCGCTGGTGCTGGAATGCCACGTGGCGCTCGACCGCGCGCGGGAAGCGGCGATGGGCGAGACGCGCATCGGCACGACCGGGCGCGGCATCGGTCCGGCGTACGAGGACAAGATCGCGCGGCGCGCGGTGCGGCTGCAGGACCTGTTCTATCCCGATCGGTTCGCGGCCAAGCTTCGTCCGCTGCTCGACTACCACAACTTCGTGCTGACGCAGTATTTCAAGTGCGATTCCGTACCGTACCAGAAGACCCTCGACGATGCGCTGGCGCTGGCGCCGGCGCTGCTGCCGATGGTCGGCGACGTCGCGGCGCTGCTGCAGGATGCGCGGCGGCGCGGCGACGCCTTGCTGTTCGAGGGCGCGCAGGGCGCCCTGCTCGACATCGACCACGGCACCTATCCTTACGTCACCTCGTCGAACTGCCTCGCCGGCGCAGCCGCGTCCGGCAGCGGCATCGGCCCGCAGCTCCTCGACTACGTGCTGGGCATCGTCAAGGCCTACACGACGCGCGTCGGCACGGGGCCATTTCCAACCGAGCTCACCGACGAGATCGGCGCCGGCCTCGCCAGGCGCGGCAACGAGTTCGGCTCGGTCACCGGCCGCCCGCGCCGCTGCGGCTGGCTCGACGTCGCGGCGCTCAAGCGCTCGCTGCAGCTCAACGGCGTCGACGGGCTTTGCATCACCAAGCTGGACGTGCTCGACGGCATGCGCTCGATCCGCATCTGCACCGGCTATCGGGTCAACGGCGCGCCGCTGGCGCTCTTGCCGACGGGCGCCGACGCCGTGGCGGAGTGCCAACCGGTGTACGAGGACATGCCCGGATGGTCGGAAAGCACGCTGGGCGTCCACACCTTCGACGCGCTGCCCGCGCCGGCGCGCACCTACCTGCGCCGCATCGAGCAGCTGACCGGCGTGCCGATCGCAATGGTCTCCACCGGCGCCGAGCGCGACGAGACGATATTGCTGCACCACCCGTTCCACTGAAGCCGCGGCCCGAATATGAGCCTGCGCGTAAGCTGGGAGCAGTACAACGTGCTGGTCGAGCGGCTCGCGCTGAAAGTGCACGAGTCGGCGTGGCGCTTCAACCAGATCATCTGCATCGCGCGCGGCGGCCTGCGCGTCGGCGACGTACTGTCGCGCATCTACGAGCTGCCGCTGGCGATCCTGTCGACGCACTCGTACACGGCAGAGGGCGGGACGCTGCGCGGCCAGCTGGTGATCGCCAAGCACATGACGATGACGGCACCACGCCTCGGCGACCGCGTGCTGCTGGTCGACGACATGGTCGACTCCGGGCACACGCTGGCCGCAGTGCACAAGGAACTGCCGCAACGCTTCCCCCACATCACCGACATGCGCAGCGCGGTGGTCTGGTACAAGGGATGCTCGGTCTTCAAACCCGACTACTATGTCGATTACCTGCCCGACAGTCCGTGGATACACCAGCCTTTCGAGGTCTACGACAACCTGCGGCCGGCAGAGATCAAGGCGCGGCTGCCGTGAGCTGCGGCGCGATCGGGCAGCCGATCGCGGCAGCGTCCGCGCCGCGGACGGCGGCGCGGCCCGCGCGGTGCGCAGGCTTCGGAGATAGCCGATGAATGCACTCAGTTGCGCCGACATTCTCACCGGCCGCGCGCCGAGCGACCGGCCGGTGACGCTGCAGGGATGGGTTCGCACGCGCCGCGATTCCAAGGCGGGCATATCGTTCGTCCACGTGTCCGACGGATCCGGCTTCCATCCGGTCCAGGTGGTCGCGCCGAATTCGTTGGCCAACTATGCGAGCGAGGTGGCGCGACTGACCGCCGGCTGCGCGGTGGAAGCGACCGGCATGATCGTGCCCTCGCCCGCCAAGGGCCAACCGTTCGAGATGCAGGCGAGCGCACTGCGCGTCGTCGGCTGGGTCGAGGACCCGGACTCGTATCCGATCCAGCCCAAGCCCCATACCCTCGAATTCCTGCGCGAGGTGGCGCACCTGCGGCCGCGAACCAACGTCATCGGCGCGGCAAGCCGCGTCCGCCATACGATAGCGCAGGCGGTGCACCGCTTCTTCGACGCCAACGGTTTCGTCTGGATCAACACGCCGATCATCACGACGTTGGATGCCGAAGGCGCAGGCGAGCTCTTTCGCGTGTCGACGCTCGACCTGATGAACCCGCCGCGCACGCCGCGGGGCGGCATCGACTTCGGCCAGGATTTCTTCGGACGCGAAGCGTTCCTCACCGTCTCCGGCCAGCTCAACGTCGAGACCTACTGCATGGCATTGTCCAAGGTCTACACGTTCGGCCCGACGTTCCGCGCCGAGAATTCGAACACCAGCCGGCATCTGGCCGAATTCTGGATGATCGAGCCCGAGATAGCCTTCGCCGATCTCGGCGACAATGCCGCGCTGGCCGAGGCGTTGCTCAAGCACATTTTCCGGACCGTGCTCGATGAGCGCGGCGACGACATGGCCTTCTTCGAGGAGCGCATCGAAAACGGCGTGATCGCCAAGCTCCAGGGAATGATCGACGTCGAATTCGTCCGCATGGATTACGGCGACGCGATCCGCATCCTCGAAAAGGCGCCGCAGAAATTCGAGTTTCCGGTGCGCTGGGGCATGGACCTGCAATCGGAGCACGAGCGCTACCTGTCGGAAAATCATGCGCGCGCCCCGGTGATCCTGATGAACTACCCGAAGGAGATCAAGGCCTTCTACATGCGGCTGAACGACGACGGCAGGACGGTGGCCGCGATGGACGTGCTGGCTCCCGGCATCGGCGAGATTATCGGCGGCAGCCAGCGCGAGGAGCGGCTCGAGGTGCTCGACGCGCGGATGACCGCGGCCGGCATGGACAAGGACCATTACGCCTGGTATCGCGACCTGCGCCGCTACGGCACGGTGCCGCACGCCGGGTTCGGGCTGGGCTTCGAGCGCACGATCGCCTACGTGACCGGCCTCGCCAACGTGCGGGACGTGATCCCGTTTCCGCGAACGCCCGGCAATGCCCGGTATTGAGTGAGCGCTTCTGCGTGTCTCGTCGTCAGCCGGGTTCGCTCTCGCGCTGCGAGAGCGTCACCGAGGTCGCAGGGTGACCGCGGCGGGATTTTTCGACGCGTGGAATCGCGCCGTGCCTTCAAGCAGGAAACGCTCGGTGGCGGACTTCGTCAACGTCATGGTGATCGCGCCGCACCGCGCGTTAGTCGAAGAAGCGCTGATTTCCAGGACGCCGTTCCGGTAGGTGCCGGCAAACGGCGTGTTCGACAGCTGGCAGGTGCCACCGCTCCAGTTCATCGTTCCCTTGAGGTTGCCGTCCTCGTCCTGCGATACGACGGCGATCGACCAGGGCGCGGTCGTCTTTTTGCCGGAATCAAGCATCGTCGATCCGGTGCCCGCCAGTTGTACGGGCAGCTTGTCGTCGGCGCCGGCGCCGGACGCCAGGCAGGTCAGCGCGCTGAGGGCGATGGCAGCGGCGAGTCGCATCGAACAAGTCTCCCGGTCGCATGTCAAAAAAAAGCGAAAGCCCGCGAATGCGCGGGCGTCGACTGGCGGCACTGCCGGCGGCGCCGAATGCTACGATGGTGCCCAGAAGAGGACTCGAACCTCCACAGTGTTGCCACCGCTAGGACCTGAACCTAGTGCGTCTACCAATTCCGCCATCTGGGCAGTGAAGCAGGCGAAAGCCAGCCCGCAATTTTACGAAAGTGTGACTTTCTTGTCAAAGAAACAACCCGCGGCCTTTGCCCGAACGCGCCGGCCCGCACCGGCGCACGCGTCGCCCGTCGAGATCGACGAGACGGCGGCCGCGCCGCAGCCCGGGCGGCGTGCGGCCGGCACGGCCGGATCGGGACCGCGCGGCCGTCGCTCGCGCGGTGACGTCGCGATTCCCGAACGCGAACAGATCCTGCAGGCGCTGCGCGAGCACGGCGTGCCGATTCCCGCGGCAGAGCTCGCGCAACGGCTCGCGGTCGGCGGCGATGCCGAACGCGAGGCCTTCGCGGGCCGGCTCGCGGCGATGGAGCGCGACGGTCAGCTGATGACCAATCGCAAGGGACAGCTTTGCGTCGTCGCCAAGCTCGATCTCGTCACCGGCACGGTTCAAGGGCATCCGGACGGCTTCGGGTTCCTCGTTCCCGACGACGGCGGCTCGGACCTGTTCCTGTCGCCGAAGGAGATGCACAAGGCGCTGCACGGCGACCGCGCGACGGCACGGCGAGTCGGCGTCGATCGCCGCGGTCGTCCCGAAGGCGCCGTCGTCGACGTCCTCGAGCGCGCCAATCGAGAAATCGTGGGCCGCGTCTACGAAGAGCGCGGGATCTGGTACCTGGTCGCCGAAAACAAGCGCATCAGCCAGGACATCCTTATCCCTCCCGACATGCGCGGCAGTGCGCGCCCCGGCCAGGTCGTCGTGGCCGCGCTGACCGAACAACCGTCGGCGCACCGCGAGGCGCTGGCCAAGGTGATCGAGATCCTCGGCAACTACACCGACCCGGGGATGGAGATCGAGATCGCGCTGCGCAAGCACGACCTGCCCTACCGGTTCTCGGTGCCGGCGCAGCGCCAGGCCTCGCGCTTTCCGCCCGACGTGCAGAAGGCGGACCGCAAGGGGCGCACCGATCTGACCGGGCTGCCGCTGGTCACGATCGACGGCGAAACCGCGCGCGATTTCGACGACGCCGTCCATTGCGAGCGCAACGGCAAGGCGTTTCGCCTGATCGTCGCGATCGCCGACGTCAGCCACTACGTGCGCGACGGCGACGCGCTGGACACCGACGCACGCGAGCGCGGCACGTCGGTCTATTTTCCACGGCGCGTGATTCCGATGCTGCCCGAGCAGCTGTCGAACGAGCTGTGCTCGCTCAAGCCCGCCGTCGATCGGCTGTGCATGGCCTGCGAGATGACGGTCAGCGCAACCGGCGATATCGAGGCATACCGCTTCTACCCGGCGGTGATGCATTCGCGCGCGCGTCTCACCTACACGCAGGTATGGGACTTGCTGTCGCAGCCGGCGAAAGCGCGCTCCGGCGAAGCGAGGGCGATCCGGCCGCAGCTCGAGAACCTTTACGCGCTCTACAAGGTGCTCGCCGCAGCCCGCGCCAAGCGCGGCGCGATCGATTTCGAGACGGTCGAGCTCGAGCTCAGGTTCGACGCCCACGGCAAGATCGAGACGATCGTCCCGGTCCTGCGCAACGACGCCCACAAGCTGATCGAGGAGTGCATGCTGGCGGCCAACGTCTGCGCGGCGGCGTACCTGCACGAACAGAAGCAGCCGGCGCTGTACCGGGTCCACGAAGGGCCGACGCCGGAAAAGCTCGCGGCGCTGAAGGAATTTCTGGCCGGGTCGGGATTGTCGATCGGCGGTGGCGACCACCCGGCGCCGGCCGACTACGCCGCGCTGCTGGCGAAGATCAAGGGCCGGCCGGACTTCAACCTGCTGCAGACGGTGCTGCTGCGCTCGCTGCAGCAGGCTGTGTACAGCCCCGACAACGAGGGCCATTTCGGCCTCGGTTACGATGCCTACACGCATTTCACTTCGCCGATCCGCCGCTATCCCGATCTGCTGATCCATCGCTGCATCAAGGCCTGTCTCGCCCGCGAGCGCTATCGGCCCGTGGGCGCGACCTGGGCGGAGCTCGGCGTGCACTGTTCGCAGACCGAGCGTCGCGCCGACGACGCGACGCGGGACGTCGAGAACTGGCTGAAATGCTATTTCATGCAGGACCGCGTCGGCGAGATCTTCATGGGCACGGTCAGCGGCGTCACCCACTTCGGATTGTTCGTCACGCTCGACGGGCTCAACGTCGACGGCCTCGTGCACGTCACCGAGCTGGGCAACGACTACTTTCACTACGACGCGGTTCGGCACGCGATGAACGGCGAGCGCAGCGGCAAGGTCTACCGGCTGGCCGACCGCATCATGGTGAAGGTCGCCCGCGTCGACCTCGAGGCGACCAAGATCGATTTCGTGCTCGCCGGCGATGCGGCGCTTACTCCGCCGCAAAAAAGAACGCGCCCGGGCCGCAAGCCCTGACGCGCTCTCGTCGCGGAAGGAAGCCGGCGCTCAGCGGTTGGGCTGCGGCGTCATGCGGAGGTAAGGCCGCAGCGCCTTGAAGCCTTTCGGGAACTTCTGCCTGAGCACTTCGGGATCCTGGATCGAGGGCACGATCACCACGTCGTCGCCGTTCTTCCAATTGCCCGGCGTGGCCACGCTGTGATACTCGGTGAGCTGCAGCGAATCGATGACGCGCAGCACCTCGTCGAAGTTGCGGCCCGTCGAAGCGGGATAGGTGATGATCAGCCGGACGACCTTCTTCGGGTCGATGACGAACAGCGAACGCACGGTCGCCGTGGCGCTGGCGTTCGGATGGATCATGTCGTACAAGGTCGCGACCTTGCGGTCGGCGTCCGCGATGATCGGGAAATTGACGGTGGTGTGCTGGGTCTCGTTGATGTCGTTGATCCATTTCTTGTGCGAATCGACCGGATCGACCGACAACGCGAGGACCTTGACGTTGCGTTTCGCGAATTCGTCCTTGAGCTTGGCGGTCAAGCCGAGCTCGGTCGTGCACACGGGCGTGAAATCGGCGGGATGCGAGAACAGGACGCCCCAGCCGTCGCCGAGCCACTTGTGGAAGCTGATCGGACCTTCGGTCGAATCCTGGGTGAAATCGGGGGCGGTATCGCCTAGACGCAGTGCCATGTTTTTCTCCTCGAAGTACCGGTTGAACCGCTTATAATACGCCGCGTCCGCAGTCGCGAGTAGAAGCGCTGGCACTATCGTCATGCCGGTGCGGCAGGCGGCTCGCGCCGGCGCCGACTCCCGAGCACACCGATGCCACGATCCCCTGCCCGCGTCGCGGCTTTTGCGCAGGCGCCGCGAAAATGATGGGCAGCGCGGCCGGAATCGCGCGGCTGGTCGTGCAGGCGCCCGACGTCGACACGCCGACCCTCAAGGCGCTGGCACGGCTGGCCGGGTCCGCCCACATCGAGGCGCTGCAGCGCGGCAGCGACCAGGCGTTCGCACTCGCGCCGGTGGCCGGCACCGCGAAGCTCGAATCGTACTGCGCGCGCGCCGGCCTCGATTACGCGATCGTCGGGCCCGAGCAGCGCCTCGATCGCGTCCGGCTGATCGCGCTCGACATGGACTCGACGCTGATCACGATCGAATGCATCGACGAAATCGCCGGGATGCACGGCATCGGGCCGCAAGTCGCCGCGATCACGGCCAGCGCGATGCGCGGCGAGATCGACTTTCGCGAAAGCCTTACCCGCCGCGTGGCGCTCCTCGAAGGGCTCGATGTGGGAGTCCTGCAGCGGGTCTACGACCAGCGGCTGGCCTTGTCGCCCGGCGCCGAGCGCTTGCTGGCGGGCATGCGCGCGGTCGGCGCCCGGTCGCTGCTGGTATCCGGCGGCTTCACGTTCTTCACCGAGCGCCTGAAGGCGCGTCTGGGCCTCGACCATGTCTGCGCCAATACGCTCGAAATCGCCGGCGGCAAGCTTACCGGCCGCCTGACCGGGTTGATCGTCGATGCCGAGGCGAAGGCGGCGTGTCTGAAACGACTGCGCGCGTCAGTCGTCGCCGACGGCCTGGTAGTCGCCATCGGCGACGGCGCCAACGACCTGCCGATGCTCGAGGCAGCCGACGTCAGCGTCGCCTACCACGCGAAGCCCGTGGTGCGAGCGCGGACGAGCTACGCGATCGACCACTGCGGTCTCGACGCGGTGCTCAATCTCTTCGTGTAGCCCTCCGATCGGAGTCACGCCAGTGCGGGCCGCAGGAACGCGACGATATTCCAGACCGCGAGCACCGCAAGCACGACCCAGGTCAGCGCGCTGCCGTAGATGCGGCCGATCGAATGGCCGCTTCGTCGCGACAGTCCCACCGCGTGCAGGACGCGCGCCAGGATGAACGCGATGCCGCAGGCGTGCAGCAGCAGGTGCGGCGCGCGGTTTTCCTCCGCGATCAGCAGCAACAGCAGCAGCGGCAAGCCCCATTCCACCGCGTTGGCGTGCACGCGGATCGCGCGCTCGAGCTGCGCATCGCCGCCGGCGCCCAGCCCGATGCCCATCCGGCGGCGGCGGCGGGAGACGAGCACTGCCAGCGCCAGCAGCAGCAGCGCGAAAACGCCCGCGTAGAGCGCGCTGATCATCGGCATCGGAGCGGGATTCATGCGTCTCCTTCCTCCATCCACATCGCCTGGATCGCCTCGAGTATCTTTTCACCCGAGCGCTTCGGATCGTCGTCGAAGTCCGGCAGCTCCACCACCCAGCGATGCAGATCGGTAAAGCGCACCGTCTTCGGATCGACCTCCGGATGGCGCTCGGCCAGCGCGATCGCGATGTCGCGCGAATCGACCCACTTCATTTGGTCGTCTCTTTGGCGTAGTTGATCGTGTACTTCGGAATTTCGATGACCAGCCTGCTGCTGCCGACCTTGGCCTGACACGACAGTCGCGACACCGGCGTCAGCCCCCAGGCGCGGTCCAGCAGGTCGTCCTCGTCCTCGGACGAGGGCGACAGCGAATCGAAGCCTTCGCGCACGATGACATGGCAGGTCGTGCAGGCGCACGATTTTTCGCAGGCGTGCTCGATCTCGATTTTCTGGTCGAGCAGATTGTCGCAGATCGACTCGCCTTCGTTGGCCTCGAAGGTCTTACCCTCGGGGCAGAGCTCGGCATGAGGCAGCACGACGATTTCGGTCATGTCGCGGGCTAACCGAGCGCGTCGACGCGGCGGCCGGTCAGTGCGCGTCCCACGTCGCGGTTCATGCGGCGTGCCGCGAACTCCTCGGTCGCGGCATTCAGCGCCGTGACCGCCGCGGCGAGCGCATGATGGTCGTCCCGGCCGGTGAGGCGGCGCACTGCGGCGATCGCCTGCTCGATCGGTGCGCGCTCCGCCGCATCCAGCAGGTCGCCATCGGTGCGCAGTGCGCCCTCGGTCGCGTCGAGCATCCGTTCCGCCTCGACGCGCGCCTCGGCCAGCGCGCGCGCGGCCATGTCCGGTGCGGCATTGGCGAACGATTCCTGCAGCATGCGCGCGATCTCGGCGTCGGTCAGGCCGTACGAGGGCTTGACGACGATCGATGACTCGATGCCCGTCGTCTGCTCGCCGGCCGCGACCGACAGCAGGCCGTCGGCGTCGACCTGGAAAGTCACCTTGATGCGCGCCGCACCGGCGCTCATCGGCGGAATCCCGCGCAGCTCGAACCGCGCCAGCGAACGGCAGTCGGCAACGCGCTCGCGCTCGCCCTGGACGACGTGCAGGGCCATCGCGGTCTGCCCGTCCTTGAACGTCGTGAACTCCTGCGCGCGCGCGACGGGTATGGCGGCATTGCGCGGGATGATCTTCTCGGTGAGGCCGCCCATCGTCTCGATGCCCAGCGACAGCGGGATGACGTCGAGCAGCAGCCAGTCCTCGCCGCGAATCCGGTTGCCGGCCAGCACGTTGGCCTGGATGGCGGCGCCCAGCGCGACGACCTCGTCCGGATTCAGGTTGTTCAGCGGGGCCCGGCCGAAAAAGTCGGCGACGGCTCGCTGTATCTGCGGCATGCGCGTCGCGCCGCCGACCATCACGACACCGTCGACGTCGGTCACCGCGAGCCTCGCGTCGCGCAGCGCCTTCCTGACCGGGGCCAGCGTCTTCGCGACCAGGGTCCGGCTGATCGCATCGAAGGTTTGCGTGCTCAGCGTGAGCGCGAGCGTTGTCCCCGATTGCAGGGTCGCGGTGAATGGCGCCTCGTCCTGCGTCGTCAACCGTTCCTTGGCCTCGCGCGCCTTCAGCATCAGCATCCGCGCGTCGGCCGGCGAGACCGGACCGGCGCCGGCGGCCTCCAGCGCCCAGCAGTAGATGCGATGGTCGAAGTCGTCACCGCCCAGCGCGGTGTCGCCGGCGGTCGCCAGCACCTCGAACACGCCGCGCGACAGCTTCAGTATCGACAGGTCGAACGTCCCGCCGCCCAGGTCGTAGACGGCGAACGTGCCTTCAGACGCATTGTCGAGTCCATAAGCGATCGCCGCCGCGGTCGGCTCGTTCAGCAGGCGCAGGACGTTGAGTCCCGCCAGCCGGGCCGCGTCCTTGGTAGCCTGGCGCTGCGCATCGTCGAAATAGGCGGGTACGGTCACGACCGTCCCGGCGAGCTCGCCGCCCAGAGTCTTTTCCGCGCGCTCGCGCAAGGTTCGCAGGATTTCCGCGGAGACTTCCACCGGCGTCTTGACGCCGGCGCGCGTCGCAATCTGCACGATGCCCGGCGCATCGACGAACCGGTACGGGAAACGGCGCGCGTCGGCGAGATCGGCGAGTCCGCGTCCCATCATCCGCTTGACCGAGACGATGGTGTTCTGCGGATCGGCGACCTGGGTCGCCAGCGCGGGCCACCCGACTTCGATTCCGTCCGGCGCGTAGCGCACGATCGACGGCAACAGCCGCCGCCCCTGGTCGTCGGGAAGCACGCCCGCGCCAGCCTCACTTACGCTCGCGACCAGCGAATTGGTCGTCCCGAGGTCGATCCCCGCGGCGAGGCGGTGGCCGCGCGGCGCCGGCGCGCCTTCGCCCGGTTCGGCGATCTGCAGCAGCGCCATCAGTCCTCGCTCGCGGCGATGGCCGCGTCGATGTCGGCGGCGAGCTTGGACAGGAACTGGAGCTCGCGCACGCCGGCCCGCGCCGATGCCCAGCTCTGCCGGTTGTCCAGCGTTTCCGCCAGCGCCGCCTCGAGAGCGGCGATCTCGCCGCGGACCTCGGCCAGCAAGGCCTCGAGGCGCGGTGCATCGCGGGCGATCTGCGCCTGGTCGACCGCTTCGCGTCGCTCGAGCTGGCGTTCGAGAAAATCGAGCGGCAGGGCAGTATCGGTTTCGGCCGTCGCGTCGATGCCGTGCAGCGACAGCAGATACTGCGCCCTGCCGACGGGATCCTTGAGCGCACGGTAGGCCTCGTTGACGCGCGCCGACGACTGCAGCGCGAGCCTCTGCTCGGCCGCGCCGGCCGCGGCGAAACGATCCGGGTGCACCTCGGTCTGCAGCGCGCGATAGGCGGCGTCGAGCCGGGCCGTGTCGCAGCGATAGCGCGGCGACAGCCCGAACAGCGTGAAGTAGTCCTGGGAGAAATCGATCACGGGTTGCCGTCTCGGAGTGGCGGGCGGCTCGACGCGGCGAGTGCCGCCGCGTTCAGTTGCCGAATGAGTCGCGTCAGCCCGGGAGCGCGACGGAGACAGTACGAAGATGGTGCGGCAAGGACGCGCGACAATGGATCATGCGATCTCTCGCGGCGCTCAAACGTTGAAGGATTCGCCGCAGCCGCACTCGTCCTTTACGTTCGGATTGTTGAACTTGAATCCCTCGTTCAGTCCCTCGCGTGCGAAATCGAGCGTGGTGCCGTCGAGATACGGCAGGCTCTTGGGGTCGACAATGACATTGATGCCGTGACTCTCGAAGCGAACGTCCTCCGGCTTGACCTCGTCCGCGTATTCGAGCTTGTAGGCAAGCCCCGAGCATCCGGTGGTGCGCACGCCCAGGCGCAGCCCGACGCCCTTGCCGCGCTTCTCCAGGAAGCCGGCGACGTGCTTCGCCGCGCTCTCGGTCAGCGTGATCGCCATCTACTAGGCTCTCTTCGTGCCGAATTCAGGCGGCGGCGCCCTGCGCCGCGGTGTCGGCATCGGCCGCGACCGCCGTCGCATCGCCGTGCTTCTGCTTGTAGTCGGCGACCGCCGCCTTGATCGCGTCTTCGGCGAGAATCGAGCAGTGGATCTTCACCGGAGGCAGCGCGAGCTCTTCGGCGATATGCGTGTTCTTGATCGTCAGCGCCTGGTCGAGGGTCTTGCCCTTGACCCACTCGGTGACCAGCGACGACGACGCGATCGCCGACCCGCAGCCGTAGGTCTTGAACTTGGCATCCTCGATGCGCCCGTCCGCGCCGACGCGGATCTGCAGCTTCATCACGTCGCCGCACGCCGGCGCGCCGACCATGCCAGTGCCGACCGCCCCATCGTCCTTGGCGAACGATCCGACGTTGCGCGGGTTTTCGTAGTGATCCAGTACCTTATCGCTGTAAGCCATGACATTCTCCAAAACACATCACAAACTACCTTTTGACCTCGTCCGGATTGAGGGGCGGCAAAGCCGCCGCTCGAATCCGGACAGTTATTGCGTCGGCGAAGCTGACGCAATAACCACTAATGGGCGGCCCATACGACCGTATCCAAGTCGATGCCATCTTTGAACATTTCCCACAACGGCGACAACTCGCGCAGCTTGTCGATCTTGCGCTTGAGCAGGTCGACCGTGTAATCGACCTCTTCCTCGGTCGTGAACCGGCCGACGGTAAAGCGAATCGAGCTGTGCGCCAGCTCGTCGCTGCGGCCCAGCGCCCGCAGCACGTACGACGGCTCCAGCGACGCCGACGTGCACGCCGAGCCGGACGACACCGCGACGTCCTTGATCGCCATGATCAGGCTCTCGCCCTCGACGAAGTTGAAGCTGACGTTCAGGTTGTGCGAGACCCTGCGCTCCATGTCGCCGTTCAGATGCGCCTCCTCGATCGTGGACAGCCCCTGCCACAGCCTGTCGCGCAGCATGCGTATGCGTTC
>JBOIGD010000052.1:0-4311 GCA_050742615.1 Casimicrobiaceae bacterium
AAGCAAGACCGCATCCCCCAAACTGTTCGTGCTCGACACCAACGTGCTGATGCACGATCCGACGAGCCTCTTCCGCTTCGAAGAGCACGACATCTTCCTGCCGATCCTCACGCTCGAGGAGCTCGACAACAACAAGAAAGGCGTTACCGAGGTCGCGCGAAACGCCCGTCAGGCATCGCGCTATCTCGATGAGCTCGTCACCGCGGCGATAGCGATCAGCAACGGCAGCCTGGCTGCCGGCATACCGCTGAAGCCGCAGAGCGGCGGGGCCGCCACCGGCCGCCTGTTCCTGCAGACCGAGGCGATCCCGACCAGCCTTCCGCCATCGCTCGCCGGCGGCAAGGCCGACAACCAGATCATCGCCGTCGTCATGCACCTCTCGCAGGCGCACTCGAAGCGCAATGTCATCCTGGTGTCCAAGGACATCAACATGCGCATCAAGGCGCGCGCGCTGGGAATTTCCGCCGAGGACTATTTCAACGACAAGGTCCTCGAGGACACCGACCTGCTGTACAGCGGCATGCGCGAGCTGCCCGGCGATTTCTGGGATCGGCACGGCAAGGGCATGGAATCGTGGCAGCAGGGCGGCAACACCTATTACCGCGTCACCGGCCCGCTGTGCCACAGCCTGCTGGTCAACGAGTTCGTCTATCTCGAGGGCAAGGGGCAGGGCGAGACGCCGCTGTACGCGATGGTCCGCGAAGTCAGCGGCCGCACCGCGCTGCTGCAGACGCTCAAGGACTACACGCACCAGAAGAACAACGTCTGGGGAATCGTCGCGCGCAACCGCGAGCAGAATTTCGCGCTGAACCTGCTGATGAATCCCGACCTCGATTTCGTCACGCTGCTCGGGCAGGCGGGCACCGGCAAGACGCTGCTGACCCTGGCCGCCGGCCTGATGACGACGCTCGAGTTCAAGGTTTACTCGGAAATCATCATGACGCGGGTGACGGTGCCGGTCGGCGAGGACATCGGTTTCCTGCCGGGGACCGAGGAGGAGAAGATGAATCCCTGGATGGGTGCGCTGGAGGATAATCTCGACGTGCTCAACAAGACCGACGACGAGGCTGGCGAATGGGGCCGCGCGGCAACGCGCGATCTGATCCGCTCGCGGATCAAGGTCAAGTCGCTCAATTTCATGCGCGGCCGCACGTTCATCAACAAGTACCTGATCATCGACGAAGCGCAGAACCTGACGCCGAAGCAGATGAAGACGTTGATCACGCGCGCCGGGCCCGGCACCAAGGTCGTCTGCCTCGGCAACATCGCGCAGATCGACACCCCGTACCTGACCGAGGGGAGCTCCGGCCTGTCCTACGTCGTCGACCGGTTCAAGGGCTGGTCGCACAGCGGGCACGTGACGCTGACCCGCGGCGAGCGCTCCCGACTCGCCGATCACGCGGCGGAGATCCTGTAGAAAGGCGCCGCGCGATGACGCGTTCGTCGAATCCGGCCGGGCGCGCCGGCCAGGGCACACGCGGCCCGCGATGAGCCCGCCGCCGGCGCCGGCGTCCCGCGACGGGCAGCCGGCGACCATCAGCATCGTCGTTCCCGTTTACAACGAGGAGGCGTCGCTGGCCGCCTTCTGGGAGCGGCTCGCTCCGGTGCTGGACGCGCTGGCGTGCCGCGCGCAGGTGATCTTCGTCGACGACGGCAGCAGCGACGGCACGCTGGCGCAGCTCGTCTCGCTGCGGCATCTCGATCCGCGCGCGCGCATCGTCAGCCTGTCGCGCAACTTCGGCAAGGAAATCGCGCTGACCGCAGGCCTCGACCACGCCGACGGCGACGCGGTCATCCCTATCGACGCCGACCTGCAGCATCCGCCGGAGGTCATCGCCGATCTGATCGCCGGCTGGCGCGCCGGCAGCGACATCGTCATCGCCCTGCGCCGTGACCGCGCGACCGACGGGCTGCTGCGCCGCACGGCGTCTTCGCTGTTTCACCGCGTCTTCGCCGGGCTGACCACGGTGCCCGTCGTCCGCGATGCCGGCGACTTCCGCCTGATGTCGCGCGCCGTCGTCGACGCGCTGCGCAAGCTGCCCGAGCGCACGCGCTTCATGAAGGGGCTCTACGCCTGGGTCGGCTTCCGGCAGAGCACCGTCGCCTACGACATCGAGCCGCGCCTCGAGGGTCGATCCAAATGGAGCGTCTGGCGGCTGTGGCGCCTTGCCCTCGACGGCATCACCTCGTTCAGCTCGCTGCCGCTCAAAGTGTGGAGCGTCGTAGGCCTCGCGTTTGCGCTCGCAGCGCTCGCCTACGGCGTCTACCTGATCGGCCGCACGATCGCGCGCGGCGTCGACGTGCCCGGGTATGCATCGCTGATGGTGATGATCCTGTTCCTCGGCGGCCTGCAGCTGTTGTCGCTAGGCATCATCGGCGAGTACCTCGGGCGCGTGTACGACGAGGTCAAGGCACGGCCGCTGTATGTCGTGCGGCAGCGCATCGGCTTCGACGGCGACGATCCGAGCGCCGGCTGATCCGGCTGATCCGGCCGATGCTCACGCTGCTGCACCGATTCGGCCGTTTCGCGCTCGTCGGCGCGCTCGCGACTGCGACGCACGCGCTGGTGTTCACCGCGGCGATCGAGCTCGCGCACATCGAGCCGGTGCTCGCGACGGCCGTCGCGTTCGTCGTCGCGATGCTGGTCGGCTATGCGCTCAACCGGAGCTGGACGTTCGCCGTACGCGACGCGTCGGCGCGGCGCCTCGGGCGCTACGCGTTCGCCGCGCTGGCCGGCCTCGGGCTCAATGCCGCGATCATGTACTGCGTCGTGCACCTGCTGCAGGCCTCTCCCTACATCGGCCTCGCCGCGGCGATCGCGATCGTGCCGCCGGTGACCTTCTCGCTCAACCACTTCTGGGTCTTTCGCGGCGCGGCGCCCGAGGCGTGACCCAGGCGCCATGAGCTACGCGATCGGCATGGCGGCGCAATCCCCGGCCGCCCGGTTCGACCGGGTCATCGTCGCGGCGTTCATGGCGATCTATGTCGCGAGCAGCTTCTTCGGTGCCGCGGGGCCCGACACGGCCCGCGACGTCGCCGCGGCGCTGGCGATACGCAATCTCGAGGCGCTGCCGCTGCACGGGCCGCTGCTCGCCGGCACATCGCACCTGGGTCCCTTATGGTTCTATCTGCTGGCGTTGCCGCTTGCGGTCCACCGCTCCTGGGTCGGCGTCGCGCTTTTCGTCGCCGTCCTCGGCAGCCTGCAGTTTCCGCTGGCGTATGCGACCGGGCGCCGCTTGCTCGATCGCCGCTTGGGCCTCCTCTGGTGCGCGCTGCTGGCGCTCCCGGGCTGGGGATCGTTCCAGCTGGTCGGCTTCTCGCACACCAACATGGTGCCGGCCTGCAGCATGCTGGTGCTTTACGCGCTGGTGCGCCTCGCGCGGGAGCGCCGGGCGCGCTGGCTGGTCGCTGCGGCCGGCGCGTTCTCGCTGGCGCTGCATGCGCACCCGGCGACGATCGGTCTGGCTCCGATCATCGGCGTCGTCGCGCTTTCGGCAATGCCCTCCCTGGGCTGGCTTCTCCGCTGGACTACGGTCGCCGCGCTGGCCGCGCTGCTGCCGTTCGCGCCGCTCGCCGCCGACCGGCTCGCCGCACCTGCGCCGCTGGTCGCGCAGGCGGCGGCGTACATGCGGGGCAGCATGCACGCGGCCAACCTGCTGGCCACCGGACCGCTGCTGTGGGGCGTGCTGGTGCGCGGGCCGCGGGTCGTCGCCGACGCTTTCCTCTCGATGCCGCCCGGCGTGGCCGCGACGGTCGTCGTCATCGTGCTGGCGCTGGAGCTGGCTGCGCTCGCCGGCCTCGTGCTGGCGAGCCGATGGCAGCCGCTGCCGGTCGCCGCCGCGCTCTTCACGACGCTGGCATTCGCGGCGCTGGTCGCGTGGCTACGGCCGGCGACGCCGTTCTACATGACCTACGCCCTGCTGCCGTTCGTGGCGGGGCTCGGCGCGTTGGGACTGCGCGCGCTTTGCGCCGGGCTCGATGAGCGCGGCCCGGCGCTCACCGCCGGCATGCTCGGCGTCGCGCTGCTGCTCGATGGCGCCTGCGCGCTGGGGATCGCCCGGACGATCGCGGCCGGCGACGTCGCGCTCGCCGTGGCGCCGCGGCTCGACGTCAAGCGCGATGACGCGACGCCGGCGCTCGCTGAACCCTGGCTCGCCGCGCATGCCGTCGATGCGAGCGGCGCGCTGCTCTGCCGCCTCCGTGCGCCGATCGTTTTGCACGGCGCGTATGCCTTTCTGGAGCACGTCCACCTGGGCTTGGATCACCGCCTGCGTTGCGGCATACTCGATGTCGATCTCGCGGGTGTCGAGC
>JBOIGD010000053.1:0-24766 GCA_050742615.1 Casimicrobiaceae bacterium
TACTTGGGCGGCTCGGGCGCCCGCAACTCCAGCGGACTGCCCTTCGGCCGATTCAACTTGGCGACGATATCGCGCACGATTTCCAAAGCATGCTCATCGTTCTCCGCCACATGATCGACTACGCCGGACTTGCGGCCGTGGGTTTCGGCGCCGCCGAGTTCTTCCGCCGAGATGATCTCGCCGGTCGCGGCCTTCACCAGCGGCGGGCCGCCCAGGAAGATCGTGCCCTGCTCGCGGACGATGATCGATTCGTCCGACATCGCCGGCACATACGCGCCCCCTGCCGTGCACGAGCCCATCACGACCGCGATCTGCGGGATGCCCTCCGCCGACATCGTCGCCTGGTTGAAGAAGATGCGGCCGAAGTGATCGCGGTCGGGGAAGACCTCGGTCTGGTTCGGCAGGTTGGCGCCGCCGGAATCGACCAGGTAGATGCAGGGTAGCCGGTTCTCGCGCGCGATGTCTTGCGCGCGCAAGTGCTTCTTGACCGTCATCGGGTAGTAGGTGCCGCCCTTGACGGTCGCGTCGTTGCACACGACCACGCACTCGCGGCCGGACACCCGCCCGATGCCGGTGATGATGCCCGCCGCGGCGATGTTGTCGTCGTACATGCCGTGGGCGGCCAGTTGCGAAAGCTCGAGGAAAGGCGAGCCCGGATCGAGCAGGGTGCGGACGCGATCCCGCGGCAGCAGCTTGCCGCGGCCGGTATGCCGGCTGCGCGAGGCTTCGCCGCCGCCTTGCTCGACGGCACGCACCTGCGCCTTCAGATCGGCGACCAGCGCCTCCAGCGCCCTGCGATTGGCGACGAAAACACCGTCGCGCGGGTCGAGCCGGGTCTCGATCACGGGCATGGTCTTCAGGCGCCCTGCGGCCGCGGGTGACCCGGCATCAGGCGGTACGGATGCACCCAGCGCGGCTCGGCCTGGATGCGCTCGAGCCAGTCGCGGATCGCCGGCAGCATGTTCCAATCGGCGCCGATTTCCTCGGGCCAGAAGAGGTAACCGCAGAGCGAGACGTCGGCGATGGTCAGACGGTCGCCGACCACATAGCGGCGGCCGGCGAGATGCGCCTCGAGCACGCCCCACGCGCTTTCCGCGCGCGCGCGGAGGAACGCGAGGACCGCAGGATCCGGTTCCTTGCCGAACGTGCGCAGGAACCGCAGCGTCGCCGTGTAGCTGGTCAGCTTGTGGTTGTCCCACAGCAGCCAGCGTACCTCGCGCCGCTCGGTATCGTCGTCGGGCCCGAACCGGCCGAGCGTCTGCGCCAGGTAATCGAGGATGACACCCGATTGGGTCAGCCGCGCGCCGCGGTGCTCGAGCATCGGCGCCTCGCCCATGACGTTGAGCTTGCGATATTCGGCGGAGCGCGTTTCGCCGTCGAAGTAGTCGACGAAGCGCGGCGCCCAGTCTGCTCCGGCGAGCTCGAGCAGCAGCGCCGGCTTGTAGCAATTGACCGACTGCGCAAAGCAATGCAGCGTGTATTCCGCCGTCCGGTCGTTCACGTCACCAGCCTCCGCTCGCCAGCCAGCGATCGACCTGCTCGAGCCGGTCCATGCCCCAAAACGGCTCGCCGTCGACGACGACGAATGGCGAGCCGAAGACGCCGGCGGCGATCGCCTTTTCGTTCTCCGCCTTGAGCGCGTCCTTGATCGCCGGATCGTCGACGGCCGCGCGCGCCGCCGCCTCGTCGACACCGGACCGCGCCACGACCGCCGCGGCGCGGTCGGGATTCGATATGTCGACGTCGTCGACGAAAAAACCGCGATACAGCGCGTGCAGCGCGCCGACCGCCAGCGCCGGCTGTTGGCGCTCGAGCCAGAGCACGATGCGCGCGGGGGCCTGCGTCGGAATCGGAAACAGCGAAGGCATGCGAAAGGCGACACCATGAAGGCGGGCGCTCCGCGCGAAGTCGCGCTTCGCGTAATCGCCTTTCAGCGGCACCTGCGTCAGCGGCACGGCGCCGGTCTGCTTGAACACGGCGCCCAGCAGGATCGGATGCCAGACGATGCCGCGCGCGTGCCGCGCCGCGATCGCCTCGATTCTTTCCGAGGCCAGAAAGCCATAGGGCGAAGAGAAATCGAAATAGAACTCGAGGGGTGCGGGCATGGGATTCCGTTCCATCAGCCGGTGAGCGCGCGCCCGATGACCAGGCGCTGGATATCGCTGGTGCCTTCGTAGATCTGGCAGACGCGGACGTCGCGATAGATGCGCTCGACCGGGAAGTCGGTTACATAGCCGTAGCCACCGTGGATCTGGATCGCGTCCGAGCATACCCGCTCGGCCATTTCCGACGCAAACAGCTTCGCCATCGACGCCTCCTTGAGGCACGGCTGGCCCGCGTCGCGCAGCGCGGCCGCGTGCCACGTGAGCTGGCGCGCGGCTTCGATCTGCGTGCCCATGTCGGCCAGCCGGAAATTGACCGCCTGATGCTCGGCGATCGGCTTGCCGAAGCTCGTGCGCTCGCGCGCGTAGGAAAGCGCGGCCTCGAACGCGGCGCGCGCCATGCCGACGGCCTGCGCGGCGATGCCGATCCGGCCCGCTTCCAGGTTGGCGAGCGCGATGCGGTACCCTTCGCCTTCGCGACCGAGCAGGTTGGCTGCGGGAACGCGGCAATCGCGGAAGACGATCTGTGCGGTATCGGAGGCGCGCTGCCCGAGCTTGTCCTCGACGCGCGTCGCGTCGTACCCGGGCGTGTCGGTGTCGACGATGAAGGCCGAGATGCCTTTCTTGCCGGCGCTGCGATCGGTCATCGCGAACACCAGCGCGACGTCGGCGTGCTTGCCCGAAGTGATGAACTGCTTGGTGCCGTTCAGCAGATAGTGGCTGCCATCGCCGCCATGGACGAGCTCCGCGCGCATCGTGATCGCGGCCGCGTCCGAGCCGGTATGCGGTTCGGTCAGGCAGAAGCAGCCGATCGAGGCGCCGCTCGCCAGCGGCTTCAGGTACCGTTCCTTCTGCGCCGTCGTGCCGAAGGCCAGCAGCGGGCCGCAGACGACCGAGTTCTGCACGCTGACGATCGTCGAGGTAGCGCCGTCGCCGGCGGCGATCTCCTCGAGCGCGACCGCCAGCGACACGTAGTCGAGCCCGGCGCCGCCGTACGCTTCCGGCACGACGATGCCGCAGGCGCCGAGGGCGGCGAGCTCCCGCAGCGCGTCGCGCGGAAACGTGTGCGCGCGATCCCAGGCCGCGGCGAAGGGCGCCAGCCGCTGCTGGGCGAATGTGCGCAGGGTGTCGCGCACCATCTGCTGGGATTCGTTGAGCAGCATCGGGCGGCGCCTATCGTCGCGCGCCAAAGGCGAGCCGCACGGCGATGCCGGCGAGCACGACACCGAGCACCCAGCGCTGCAGCGCCGCCCACAGCGGGCGCCGCGCGAGCCAGCCGGTGATCGCGCCGGCGGCGAGGACGAAGACCAGGTCGCTCGCGACGTTGATCACGATCTGCAGCAGGCCGAGGACCAGGCCCTGTGCCAACACGCCGCCCCGCGTCGCGTCGATGAATTGCGGGAAGAGCGCGAGGTAGAACATCGCCACCTTGGGATTCAGGACGCTGGTCAGCAAGCCGATGCGGAACAGCCTCCCCACCCCGTCCTGCGGCAAGGCGCGCGGTACGAACACGCCCCGCCCGCCGGGCCGCAGCGCGTCCCAGGCGAGCCACAGCAGGTAGCCGGCGCCGGCCAAGCGCACCGCATCGTAGAGGACCGGCACCGTCAGGAAAATCGCCGACAAGCCGAGCGCTGCCGCGAAGACGTGCACGACGAAGCCGAGCGAGGTGCCCGCCAGCGAGACGATGCCGGCGCGCCGCCCCTGACACAGCGCGCGCGACACGAGGTAGAGCAGGTTCGGCCCCGGCGTCAGCGCCAGCAGCGCGCTCGCAAGCGCGAACAGCGCGAGGTTCTGGCACGTGGGCATCAGCCGGAACCCCGTCCGCCGCTCCACGCGACGCCGATCCCGCAGATCGGGGTCCCTGCGCGCCCTGCGCTGCAAAGCCGGCGCGACGCGACCGGCTTCAAGCGGCGGCCTCGTATCCTAGCTCGCGCAGCAGCGGCCCCGCGCCGCTCTCCACCTGGCGCCGCTCGGCATCGTCCATCTCGCGCCGCCACGCTTCGACCCGCTCGACCATCGGCGGATGCGCAAGATTGACGTGAATGCGCGTTCGCTCCTCGCGCGGAATCATCCGGCCGTCGGCGTGCGCGCGGCCCTGCAGGACCTGCAGCCGCACCTGCCCGCGGGCCGCGGAATCGAGCATCGCCGGCTCCCAGGGCAGCGCCAGATACGCACACAGACGCTCGAGCTCCGCCGCCGGGCGCAGCACCAGGTCTTCGAAGCGGACCTCCCGGTAGTGGCGCAATCCCGGCGCGGCCCGGCGGCCCGCCTCGACGTTTTGCCGCCAGTGCTGGCCGAGCAGCCGGTAGTCCTGGCTCGGCGCGAACCATGCCTTGCGCCACGACATCGCCGTGTCGCGCGGGTCGCGGATCACGTGGATGAAATGCGCCTCGGGCAGCAGCGCCTGGATGTGCTGCATGGTGAAGACGTAGCCCGGCGTCTTGTCGCCGACGCGCGGTTTGCGCGCGCTTTCGGCATACAGCGCGTAGAACGCCCGGGTGCCGGCCGCGACGGTGAATACGGGGATCGCCTGCAAGCGGCGCCGGAACACCTCGTTGTCCAGGCCGAAGTCGGACCAGTTGGAAATCGTGATCCGGTCGGTGGTGACGATGTCGAAAAACCGCCGCCGCATGGACTCGGGATCGCCGTCGAGCCCCATCACCCTGGGCAGGAACGACGTCTCTGGAGGAATCGCCAGCTGCGGATGCGCGTCGAGCATCATCGCCAGCAGCGAAGTGCCGGACCGCGGGCAGCCGACGATCACCGGGAACGGATCGCGCGCTTCGGCACCCGCCGGGGCGGGTGCCGGACGTCCACCAAGCTGCAACGTGACGCGCGTCGACTCGAAGACGAGCTTGTCCGCCATCGCCTGCCGTCAGGCGAGCTCGATCGCCAGCGCCGTCGCTTCGCCGCCGCCGATGCACAGGCTCGCCATGCCGCGCTTCTTGCCTTGCTTGCGCAGCGCGCCGATCAGCGTGACGACGATGCGCGCGCCCGAGGCTCCGATCGGATGCCCGAGGGCGCAGGCGCCGCCATGGACGTTGACCTTGTCAGCCGCGAGCCCGTGTTCCTTC
Organism: Casimicrobiaceae bacterium; assembly: GCA_050742615.1. Lineage (GTDB taxonomy): Bacteria > Pseudomonadota > Gammaproteobacteria > Burkholderiales > Casimicrobiaceae > PALSA-1003. The sequence continues at coordinate 5,177 of JBOIGD010000053.1, forward strand.
ATCGCCGCCATGGTCACGACCGCGAACGCCTCGTTGATCTCGTACAGATCGACGTCCTCCGGCTTCCATCCGACCTTGGCGTAAAGCTTGCGCATGGCGCCGACCGGCGCGGTCGTGAACCAAGCCGGCTCCTGCGCATGGGTCGCGTGATCGAGGATCACCGCGATCGGCTTCAGCCCCTTGCGCTCGGCAAGCGAGCGGCGCATCAGCACCAGCGCCGCAGCACCGTCGGAAATCGAGCTCGAATTGGCCGCGGTCACCGTCCCATCCTTGCGAAACGCCGGCTTGAGCCCGGGAATCTTGTCCGGACTCGCCTTCGCAGGCTGCTCGTCCTTGTCGACAACGACGTCGCCCTTGCGGCCGGGGACGGTGACCGGGGCGATCTCCCAGCGAAACGAACCGTCGTTGTTGGCGGCCAGCGCGCGTGACAGCGATCGCAGCGCGAACTCGTCCTGCGCTTCGCGCGAGAATTGAAACTTGTCCGCGCACTGCTCGGCGAACACGCCCATCAGCTTGCCCTTGTCGTACGCGTCCTCGAGGCCGTCGAGGAACATGTGGTCGTAAGCCGTGCCGTGGCCCATGCGCATGCCGGCGCGCGCCTTCGGCAGCAGGTACGGGGCGTTGGTCATGCTCTCCATGCCGCCGGCCACCATGATGTCGGCGCTGCCGGCGATGATCGCGTCGTGCGCGAGCATCGTCGCTTTCATCGCCGAGCCGCACATCTTGGACAGCGTCGTGCAGTCGGCCGACAGCGGCAGCCCCGCTTTCAGCGACGCCTGCCGTGCCGGCGCCTGACCCTGGCCGGCCAGCAGGCAATTGCCGAAGATGACTTCGTCGACATCGCCGGGCGCGATCCCGGCGCGCTCGACTGCGGCCCTGATCGCCACCGCCCCCAGGTCGCTGGCGGCCAGCACGGCGAAATCGCCCTGCAGTCCGCCGATCGGCGTCCTCGCGGCGCCGACGATGACTATCGGATCGTTGTGCAAGGTTCGTTCTCTCGTCGACGGCCGGGCGCCGGATACCGGCGCCGCAGGGGATCTCTAGGCGCCGGGCGACGCCTTGCCCACTGGCTTCTGCACGCGCCGCGGCCGACGCACGAGTTCCCCGCCGCAGTTCGGGCACACGCCGTTGAGCGCATTGGCGCACGTCGCGCAGAACGTGCATTCATAACTGCAGATGTATGCCCCGTCGGCATCGGCAGCGAGCGGCCACGCACACCGCTCACAGCGTTCGCGCATCTCCAGTGCCATCGCCTCTCCAGTTACTTGGTCTCGTTGAACAACTCGCGACCTATCAGCATCCGGCGAATCTCCGACGTACCTTGCCGCTCTGGCCTCGGCCGCCGCTTCGCGCCTTAACATTCGCTTCGCTCATGTTAGCCTCGTCCGATCGACGCCGGTACCCCGCTACTTGGTCTCGTTGAACAACTCGCGGCCTATCAGCATCCGGCGAATCTCCGACGTACCGGCGCCGATCTCGTAAAGCTTCGCGTCTCGCCACAGCCGGCCCACCGGATATTCGTTGATGTAGCCGTTGCCGCCGAGCGCCTGGATCGCCTCGCCGGCCATCCACGTCGCCTTTTCCGCCGCATACAGTATCGCACCTGCGGCATCCTTGCGCGCGGTCTCGCCGCGATCGCAAGCGCGCGCCACCGCGTAGACGTAGGCCTTGCAGGCGTTCATGGTCGTGTACATATCGGCGATCTTACCCTGCATCAGCTGAAACTCGCCGATCGGCTGGCCGAATTGCCGCCGCTCGTGCACGTACGGGAGCACCGCGTCCATGCATGCGTCCATGATCCCCAGCGGGCCGCCAGCCAGCACGACACGCTCGTAGTCGAGCCCGCTCATCAATATGCTGACGCCGCGCCCTTCTTCGGAGAGAACGTTCTCCTCCGGCACCGCGCAATCCTCGAACACCAGCTCGCAGGTATTCGAACCGCGCATCCCCAGCTTGTCGAGCTTCTGGGCGGTGGAGAAGCCTTTCATGGACTTTTCGATAACGAACGCGGTGATGCCCCGCGGTCCCGCGTCGGCGTCGGTCTTGGCGTAGACGACCAGCGTATCGGCGTCGGGCCCGTTGGTGATCCACATCTTCGTGCCGTTGAGTACGTAGTGTCCGTCGCGATGGACAGCGGCGAGCCGCATCGAGACCACGTCGGAGCCCGCGCCCGGCTCGCTCATCGCCAGCGCGCCGACGTGCTCGCCCGAGACCAGCTTCGGCAGGAAGCGTCGTTTCTGCTCGAGGCTGCCGTTGCGCCGGATCTGGTTGACGCAAAGATTCGAATGGGCACCGTATGACAGCCCCACCGCGGCCGAAGCGCGGCTGATCTCCTCGATGGCGACGACGTGCGCGAGATAGCCCATTCCGGTGCCGCCGAACTCGTCCTCGACGGTGATGCCCAGCAGGCCGAGATCGCCCATCTTGCGCCAGAGGTCGGACGGAAAGCGGTTATCGCGGTCGATCGACGCGGCCCGCGGCGCGATCTCCGCGGCCGCGAAGTCCTGAACGGTCGCGCGCAACATGTCGATCGTCTCGCCAAGCTCGAAATTGAGCACCGCAAAATGGGTCATCTTCGTTCCCGGGCGAAGGTTACTGGTCGGGCTTGCCGGCCAGCACGATCAGCGTCTGCTGCATGATCGCGCAAAGCGTGCGCGCCCCGGCGCGCTCGGCGTAGACCTCGCCTCGCGTGATGACCAGCGTCCGCCCTCCCTTCACGACTTCGGCCTCGGCGACCAGGCGCTCGCCCGCGGCGGGGGCGATCAGGTTGAGCTTGTATTCGACGGTCAGCACGGTGGCGTCCGCGGGGAACAGCGTGAATCCGGCATAGCCGCCCGCCGAGTCGGCGATCGCGCTGACGATCCCCGCATGAATGTAGCCGTGCTGCTGTGTCAGGTCGTCGCGGTAGGGCAACTCGATCGCGCAAGACCCGGGGGCGACCCGGGTGAGGCGCGCGCCGATCAGCCGCATCGCCTTCTGCCGCTCGAAGCTCGCGCGTACCCGCGCGGCGTAGGCCGGGTCGGGCGGCACGAGGTCGGGGCGCCGGTCGACGCCTGTCGGCATTGCACCCACGGTCATCCTCCGTACGAAGGCGCGAAAGGTAGACCATTCTGCATTACGTTTACGTAAACGTCAACACGGTCGCGCCCGTCAGGGCGTGGCGCCGTTCGGCTTCCTGCGCAGGCGCTTGCGGCACTGCCGCTCGAGCGTTTCGATTTCCGCGAGCACGACGGCGATGTCTTCCTGCTGCTGCTTGAGCATGGCGCGGCGCGCCGCCAGCACCTCCAGGAACTTCGTGAGCTGCGGGCGTTCGCTTCGGCTGACGTCGTAGAGGTCGAGCAGCTCGCGGATCTCGGTCAGCGACAGGCCCAGCCGCTTGCCGCGCAGGATGAGCTTGATCCGCACGCGCTCCCGTTCGCCGTAGAGGCGCGACTGTCCGACGCGGCGCGGCGTCAACAGCCCCTCGTCTTCGTAAAAGCGAATCGCGCGCGTCGTCAGCGCGAATTCCTGGGCGAGCTCCGAGATGCTGAAGATGGCCGAATCCGGGTGCGAGCGCATTGCGGGCGGCGCGGAAATGTCGAAAGCGATGGGCCTGGTCAAGATACCACAAGCGCGCCGCGCGCCCGCGATTGCCGCGAGCGCGAGAACTTGACAGTCCGCAGCGATTCGATGACGATGCTGCGTTGCACAAAACAGGGCGCCGCCGCCGCGGCCGCCGGACAGAATGAACGCCCCACTGCCTCCGATGCTCAGCTATCCGTTCGCCGATGCCCCGTCGCCGGGCACGACGCGCGAGGTCGCGCCCGGCATCCACTGGCTGCGCATGCCGCTGCCGTTTGCGCTCGACCACATCAATCTGTGGCTGCTTGCCGACGGCAACGCGTGGACACAGGTCGACTGCGGCTACGGTGATGATGCGACGCGCGCGTTGTGGCAGGCGCATTTCGCGCGGACCTTGGCCGGCCGGGCGCTCGGACGGGTCATCGCCACGCACTACCATCCCGACCATCTCGGCAACGCCGCGTGGCTCGCGTCGCGTTTCGCCTGCCCGGTGGTGATGCCGCAGAGCGAATATCTGACCGCGCACGCCGTCGCCTTCGAGCACAGCGGCTACGGGGCGGCGGCGATGAGCGCTCTGCTGCGCGCGCACGGCCTTGCCAACGAGCACCTGGCCGCGCTCGGCGCGCGCGGCAATCCGTATCGCCGCGGCGTGCCGGAACTGCCGAGCAGCTTTCAGCGCCTTGCCGCCGCGGACGAGATCCGCATCGGCGCGCACGTCTGGCGTGTGCTCCCGGGGTTCGGCCATTCGCCCGAACACGCTTCGCTCTATTGCCAGGCGCTCAATGTATGCATTTCCGGCGACATGCTGTTGCCCAGGATCAGCACCAACGTCAGCGTGTGGCCGGTCGAGCCCGACGGCGACCCGCTGCGGCGGTTCCTGGGCTCGCTCGGCCAATTCGCCGAGCTGCCGGGCGAGACGCTGATCCTCCCGTCGCACGGGCTGCCATTCATCGGCGCCGGCGCCCGCGTCGACCAGCTGCGCGAGCACCACGCGGCGCGGCTCGCGGAGCTGGAAGTCGCGGCAGCGACACCGAGGACCGCCGCCGACATCGTGCCGGTGCTGTTCCGCCGCGAGCTCGACCTGCAGCAGCGGTTTTTCGCGATGGGCGAGGCGATTGCGCATCTGAACCATCTGTGGCATCGCGGTCGCCTCGAGCGTTCGGTCGGCGGCGACGGGACGATCCGCTTCGCGCGAGCGGCCGCATTGCAATGACCCCCTGATGGAGAACGGCGATGAGTAACACCGATGCCGCGAACACGAGCCGGCAGGGCTACGATCCGCTTGCACTGGCGGCATCGCTCGCCAGCGCCGCCGACAAAAGCGCGAAGCTTCTGGGCGAATTCCTCGGCCGCCAGCCGAAGGCCGGACCTTCGCTCGTCGCCGACGAATTCGGCGTCACCAAGGCCTTCATGGAATTGGCCGCCAAGGTGCTGGCGAACCCCTACCGCCTCGCCGAGACGCAGATGAATCTGTGGTGGGACTACTCCGCGCTATGGCAATCGTCGATGCTGAAGCTGGTCGGCCGCTCGCCGGCGCCGGTCGTCGAGCCGGCACAGAGCGACCGGCGCTTTCGCCACGAGGACTGGCAGGAGCACTTCATGTTCGACTACGTCAAGCAGTCGTACCTGATCACCGCGCGGTGGCTGCACGACGCCGTCGCGAGCGTCGAGGGCCTCGACGAGCAAACACAAAAAAAGGTCGACTTCTTCACGCGCCAGTACATCGACGCGCTTGCACCGTCGAATTTCGCGCTCACCAACCCGGAAGTGTTTCGCGAGACGGTGACCAGCGGCGGCCAAAACCTAGTCAAGGGCCTCAATAACCTGCTCGACGACATCGAGCGCGGCAACGGCCAGCTCAAGATATCGATGACCGACAGCAAGGCATTCGAGCTGGGCGTCAACATCGCGACCACGCCTGGCAAGGTCGTGTTCCAGAACGATCTGATGCAGCTTATCCAGTACGAGCCGTCGACGAAAAAGGTCTACACGCGGCCGCTGCTGATCATTCCGCCGTGGATCAACACATATTACATCCTCGATCTGCGCGAAAAGAATTCGCTGGTCAAATGGTGCGTCGCGCAGGGACTCACCGTGTTCGTGATCTCCTGGGTCAACCCCGACAGGAGACTTGCCGGCAAGGACTTCGTCGACTACATGCTCGAAGGTCCGCTGGCCGCCCTCGGCGCGATCGAGCAGGCCACCGGCGAGAGCGCGATCAACGCGCTCGGCTACTGTCTGGGCGGAACGCTGCTCGCCGCAACGCTGGGCTACATGGCGGCGAAAAAGGACAAGCGCGTCGTCAGCGCCGGCTTCATGAGCTCGCTGATCGACTTCACCGGCGCGGGCGAGCTCGAGGTCTTCATCGACGAAGACCAGGTGCAGGCGCTGGAAAAGCGGATGAATGCGCGCGGCTACCTCGACGGCTCTGAGATGGCCAACTCGTTCAACATGCTGCGCAGCAATGACCTGATCTGGTCGTTCGTCATCAACAACTATCTGCTCGGCCGCGATCCCTTTCCGTTCGACCTGCTGCACTGGAACTGCGATTCGACGCGCATGCCCGCGAAAATGCACAGCTTCTACCTGCGCAACATGTATTTGCGCAACGCGCTCAAGGAACCGAACGGCATCACGCTGGCGGATGTCCCGATCGACCTGTCGAAGGTGTCGCTGCCGACCTATTTCGTCTCGGCGATCGAGGACCATATCGCGCCCTGGAAGACGACGTATGCCGGCCCGAAGCTCCTCGGCGGCAATGCGCGCTTCGTGCTGTCGGGCTCCGGGCACATCGCCGGCATGATCAACCCGCCGGCGGCCGGCAAGTATGGTTACTGGACAAACGACACCTTGGCCGCCGCGCCGGACCGGTGGCTTGCCGGCGCCCACCCGCACGAGGGTTCGTGGTGGAGCGACTGGATCGGCTGGATCAAGCCGCATCTGGGCCCGCAGGTCGCGGCGCGCGAGATCGGCGCAGGCGGCCGGGGACGCCTGAAGATCATCGAGCCCGCGCCCGGCAGTTACGCGCGGCTGCGCGCGGACGTGCGCTGACCTACCCGCCGTCCGTGCCGCAGCGGCGCAGGCGAACGGCTGCGCGACTGCCCGTCGTTTTGCAACCGGCCTGCGCTGCTCGCGAAGTAAGGCGACCGGTGGCACGAAGGTCCGGGCGAGCCCCTTCGCCCGGGCTTTTTCTTGGCGTGCCGAAAGCGACGGTGTCGCCCGGAGAACGCCCGCCCGGCGCGCGGGTAATGAATTAGACTGCGCATGTTCGGCATTCCACCCTAACGACCGAGGAGTCTCGCCAGTGCGGACGATGACGAAATCGATTCTGGGCGCGGCGTTGGCCACCGGGCTGTGCCTGTTGCCCGGCCCCGCTGCCGCACAGTTCAACCAGTTCTACTTTTTTGGCGACAGCCTCACCGACGCCGGGTCGTTCAAGCCCGTGCTCCCGCCGGGCGCCGGCAAATTCACCACCAACCCCGGCCCGGTGTGGGCCGAGGTTCTGGCACAACGCTACGGTTCGACCGCGACACCGGCGAACCAGGGCGGCAACGACTATGCCGAGGGGGGAGCGCGGATCACGCAGCTTCCCGGCGTGCCGGCGTCGCCGCCGACGGGAACCGCCACGCCGGTGGCGGTGCAGATACAGAATTTTCTGAGCAAGGGCGCGGTCGACCACAATGCGCTCTATTCGGTCTGGGCCGGTGCCAACGATCTTTTTTTCCAGCTGGGCCTCGCGCAGGCCGGTGCGATCAGCGCGAGCGACGTGCAGACCAATCTCGCCACCGCCGCGACGCAACTGGTGCAGCAGGTCGGCATCCTGAACGCGGCCGGTGCACGGCACATCGTCGTGTTCAACCTGCCTGACGTGGGCAGCACGCCGTTCGGTCGCTCGTCCGGGCAGGGCCCGACCATTTCCGCGCTGTCTTCGTTCTACAACAGCACGCTCAGCGCCGGACTCGATTCCCTGCACATCGACATAATCCGCCTGAACGTCTTCTCGCTGCTGGACGAGATCGTCGCCGATCCCGCGGCCTATGGATTCGTCAACGCATCGTCGCCAGCCTGCACGGTCGCATCGCTCCTTTGCACGGCATCGACGCTGGTTGCGCCCAATGCCGCGCAGACGTATGTCTTTGCCGACGCCGTGCACCCGACGACGGCCGTACACCAGGTGATCGCCGACTACGCCGCCTCGGTGATCGAAGCGCCGCAGAAGATCGGCCTGCTGGCCGAAGCGCCGCTGCAGGTCGAGGGGGCCAACTTTCGTGCGATCGACGATCGGATGTGGTAGACGCTGAACACGCCGCGCGCGCAGAACAAGTTCGATGCCTACGCCGTTTACGACTACGGCAATTATGACCGCAGCGGGGACTTCGGCGGCGGCGGCGACCACCTGAACACGGTGACCGTGGGCGGCGACATGAAGCTGTCGGAACGCCTGCTCGCCGGCATCGCGTTCGGCTATTCCGAGGACAAGGCCTCGTTCGGCGACAACGGCGGCGGCTTCAAGCTCAACGAAGCGTCGCTCACCGCGTATGTCGGTTACGGCCAGGGACCGTGGTACGTCGGCGCGAGCCTCGGCGGCGGCGACCTCGATTTCCGCAACGTCCACCGAACGTTCGCGCTGGGCGCGGGCAGCCGAACCGAAAGCGGCGACACGCACGGCAAGAACGTCACCGGGCGGCTGCTGGGCGGTTACTGGTTCGACACCGCGACGAACTGGCTGCACGGGCCGTTCGTCCGCCTGACCTATCAGCAGAACACGATCGACGCCTGGTCGGAACGGGGCGCGAGCAGCACCGCGATGGCGTTCGGCGAACAGAAGCGCGAGTCGCTGGTGTCGAGCCTGGGCTGGCAGGCGAGCGGGACCCTGGGCTGGTTGCGGCCGTTTGCGCGCGTCACCTGGGAAAAGGAGTACCAGGACAGCGAGCGCACGGTGCGCGCGGGCCTCGTGTCCACCGGCGGCGTCGGCTTCGGCCTGCCGGCGCCGCGTCCGGACGACAGCTATGTTCTGCTCAGCGTCGGCGGCAGCGCCGATCTGGGCAATCGCCTGGTCGGCTTCGCCAGCCTCAACGCGACCGCCAGCAAGGATGACGGCAATTACCAGGCGGTGACCGTCGGCGTGCGCCTGCCGCTTTGACCGCCGCACCGCGCCAGAAAAGGCCGCGTCATCGCGGCCTTTTTTCACGGCGCTGCGACATTGCGCCGCAGGCCGGCGAGGTAGCGAAGCCCGGCGACGGCGCGACTTCCGTACCACGAGGTCATCGCGCCGTCGATCAAGGTCACCGCCGCGCCGACGCCGCGGCGCCGCAGGGCGGCCGCCAGCGTTCTCGCGTCGCGCTGCCGGAACGCATAGGGCTCGGTCGACAGCAGGATCCGCTCGGCCTCGTGCCATGCCGGCGCGTCGTCGGCCACGGTCGGATAGCGCGGCAGCGACACCGCAGGCAGCGTCCGCCAGCGCGCCAGGTCGAGCATTGCCGACACATAGGTCGACCGGGCGACCGTGTACCAGGGTTTGCGCCAGATCAGGTAGAGGACCCGTTCGTCCGGCACGCCGGCGACCGCCGCGCGCAACGCCTCGCGCGCGGTGACATAGCGCGCGGCCAGCGCCTCCGCCTGCTCGCCGCGGTCGAAGATCGCTCCGAACATCCGGTACAGGGAGAGGTTGTCATCCGGCACCAGCGGATGCGTGACGACGACGTGCGGAACCCCGCGGGCAAGGGCGTCGACGGTCTCGCGGCGGTTTTCGTCGATATTGACGACCAGATGCGTCGGCGCCAGCGCGAGCAGCCGGTCGACCGCGACGTCCTTCGTGCCTCCGAGCTTCGGCACGCTTCGCACCGCGTCGCGCGGATGGATGCAGAAACCGGTGCGCCCGACGACCTGCGCACCCAGGCCGAGATCGAACAGGAGCTCGGTCAGGCTAGGCACGAGGCTCACGATGCGCGCGGTGCGCGAGGCGACCGGATGCACGACGCCGACTGCGTCGCGGCGCGCATGGTCACCCGGCATCGCGTCAGGCCGCGGCGCGAGGCTTGCGCGGACGACGCGCGAGCAGCCTGTCGTAGGCCGGCCGCGGCAGGAAGCGGAGCGCGCGGCCCAGCCAAGCCATCTGCCAGGGGAGCACGTACAGACGTCGCCGGCGGGCGATCGCGCGCGTGATCAGCCGCGCGGCCTTGTCCGGCGCGAGCAGGAACGGCATGCGATACGGATTGTTCGCCGTCATCGGCGTGGCGATGAACCCGGGGCAGATCGTGATGACCGTGACACCGCTGCCGCGGAGCTCGACGCGCAGGCTCTCGAGATAGCTGATGGCGGCCGCCTTGGACGCCGAATAGGCACCCGCCCCCGGCAGGCCGCGAAAGCCCGCGACGCTCGCGATCCCGACCAGCTTGCCGCGATGCGCGGCCCGCATGCCAGCAACAAAAGGCTGAAAGGTCTGCACGATGCCCAGCACGTTGGTGTCGAGCACCGCACGGAACGGCTCGTTGTCGGCGGCGTGCTCGGTCGAGGTGCCGAACGAAATGCCGGCGTTGGCGATGACGATGTCGGGAAGACCGAAGCGCGCGACAAAATCCGCCGCGGCGGTGCGCAGCGCCAGCGCGTCGCGCACGTCCCCCGCGTAGCAGGCGTACCGCGCGTCGCCGAGCGTCGCCGCGACTTCGGCCAGAGCGTCCGGCCGCCTCGCGAAAAGCCCGAGCACGGCGCCCCGCCTGGCGTAGATCCTGGCCAGCGCGGCGCCGATGCCGCTGCTTGCGCCCGTGAGGAAGACGTTCACGCGCGCAGCCGCCGGCGATCAGGTCTTCGGTCGCTCGGCGCGGGCTTTCGCGATCAGCACGTCGAGCGCCGCGGGTATCGCCGCGTGGCCGCCGACCTTGTCCGACGCCGTGATGAACTTGCCGTCGACGATGACCGTCGGCACCGATTGAATGTTGTACTCCTGCGCCATCGCCATCGCGCGCTTGACCTTGCTGTCGACGCCGAACGAGCTGAAGACGCTCGCGACCTTGGCGCGGTCGAGTCCCTTGCTCGCCGCCCAGTCGAGGAACGACTTTTCGTCCCATAACGGCTGGCCGTTGGCATGGATTGCCTTGAAGACTTCCGGCGACAGCCGCGCTTCCTCACCCAGCGCGTCGAGCGTGTAGTAGATCTTCGCCAGCGCCTTCCAGCGCTCCTGGAACATCACCGGGATGCGGCGAAACTGCACGTCCTGGGGCTCCGTCTTGAGCCAGGTCTGCAGGTACGGCTCGAGATCGCTGCAATGCGGGCAGCCGTAGGAGAAGAATTCGATGATCTCGATCTTCTTGCCGGACTCGACCGGCTGCGCGACTTTCAGCCGCGCGTAATTCTTGCCCTCGACGAGATCGGCACCGGCGGCTGCGAGGGAAAAGGCGGCCAGGAGGCCGACCAGGCACTGCGCAAAACGACTCATCGCAACTCCTGCGGAAAGTGGTCTGGAAGCGGTTATTGGGCTGGTCGACAGGCGGGAAGTTCAACCACCGCGTTACGGCCTGCTCACGGATTCTTGATCACTGCGGCGTCGAACCCGCTCTTGCCGAGATCGGTTTTGACGCGATTGACTTCGTCCGTATTGTCGTACGGACCCAGGCGCACGCGATAGCGCACGCCCTGGTCCGGCAAGGTCGCCGACTGGACGACGGCCTCCCATCCGGCCAGCGCGAGACGCGCTTTCATGCTTTCGGCGTCCGACTCGCTGGCGAACGCGCCGGCCTGCAGCCACAGCCGGTCCGCGGCCTTGGCCGTCGACGCGGGTGCGGCCTTGGCGATCGTCTCCGGCGCGGCTTTGTCGTTCAGGCGCTCGATCGCCTTGTCGGGCCCCTTGCGCTCGACGCTGAGCTTCGGCTCTTCGCCGCCGGGAAGGATCTTGTAGAAATCGAAGCGCGGCTTGTCCGGGGCTGCCGTGACGGCGGCCGTGTCGGCCTTGCCGCCGCGCGCCGGAACGTCCCTTGCGGCGCCGGCGCCCGGCAGCGGCGAGGACAGGCCCGACTTCCCGAGGTAGTACGCGACCGCGGCGGCGATCGCCAGGCCCAGGATGAGACCGACGAATATCCCCAGGACGACGCCGCCGCGCAGCGACCGGCGTGCCGTCGTGCGCTCGCCGCTGCGCATCGAGGATCGGGACTTCATCGTTCAGCGTCTTCGTTGACTGGTAATTCCTTGCGCATCTCTTCCGGCGCGCTCACGCCAAGGATCGCGAGCCCGTTCCGTATCACCTGTCCGACGGCGACGACCAACGCCAGCCGCGCCCTGCGCATGACCTCGTCGTCGACGAGAAACTGCTCCGCATTATAGTAGCTGTGAAATTCAGCGGCCAATTCCTTCAGATAAAAGGTGATGAGATGCGGCGCCAGGTCGCGCGCCGCCACCGAGACCTCTTCGGGAAAATCGGCCAGCCGCCGCAGGAGCGCCTGCTCGTAGGGGCTCTTCAGCGGGACCAGATCCGCATCGCGCAGCCCCGCCGCGGCCGCCATGACCGCGATGCCCGCCTTGGCGAGGACGCTGCAGACCCGCGCATGCGCATATTGCACATAGTAGACGGGGTTTTCCTCGCTCTGCGCGCGGGCCAGGTCGATGTCGAAGGTCAGCTGCGAATCGGCTCGGCGCAGCAGGAAGAAGAAGCGCACCGCGTCGCGGCCGACTTCGTCGATCAATTCGCGCAAGGTCACGCCGGTGCCGGCGCGCTTGCTGAGCTTGACCTCTTCGCGGCCGCGCATCACCAGCACCATCTGATGGAGGACGTAATCGGGATAGCCGGGCGGGATGCCGATCCCGAGCGCCTGCAGGCCGGCGCGCACGCGCGACAGCGAGCCGGCGTGATCGGCGCCCAGCTCGGTGATCGCGCGGGTATAGCCGCGCTGCCACTTGGTGACGTGGTAGGCGATATCGGGAACGAAGTAGGTGTAGCTCCCGTCGGACTTGCGCATCACCCGATCCTTGTCGTCGCCGTATTCGGTCGTCCTGAGCCAGAGCGCGCCTTCGTGCTCGTAGGTCTTGCCCGCCGCGATCAGGGCCCGCACCGTCGCCTCGGCGAGCCCCTCGTCGTAGATCGATGATTCGAGATAGTAGTGATCGAAGCGGATCCCGAATGCCGCGAGGTCGGCGTCCTGCTCGCGGCGCAGCATCGCGACCGCAAACCGGCGGATAGCCTCGACGTCGTCGCCAGCCCGATCGCCGGCATGGGAGGCCGCGTAGTCGCGCGCGATCTCGCGGATGTATTCGCCCTGATAGCCGTCGTCCGGAAAGGGCGCGACGATGCCCCTCGCCTCGCGGATCCGCGCCTGGACCGACAGCGCCAGATTCATGATCTGCGCGCCGGCATCGTTGTAGTAGAACTCGCGATGGACGGTCAAGCCTTGCGCCGCCAACAGCCGGGCGATCGCGTCGCCGACGGCGGCGCCCCGGCCGTGGCCGACGTGCAGCGGACCGGTAGGATTGGCCGAGACGAATTCGACGATCACTTTTTCGCCGTGTCCCTCCGCCGCGCATCCGTAACGATCGCGTTCGTCGAGAATCCGCGGCACGACGGACTGCCTCGCGGCATCGGAGACGAACAGGTTGACGAAGCCGGCGCCCGCGACCTCGGCACGCGCGAGCAGCGGCGAGCGATCGAGCGTCGCCACCAGCGCGCTCGCCAGCTCGCGCGGATTGCGCCTGAGCGCCTTCGCGAGCTGCAACGCGGCGTTGCTCGAATAATCGCCGTGGCTCGCCTGCTTCGGCCGTTCGAGCGCGATCGCCGCCAGCGCCACGCCCGGGGCAATCTCGGCCAGCCCCGCGGCGAGCAGTTCGGAAAGCTCGGTTTTCAGTTGCGCCAAGGCCTGCTGCGCCGATGCACCGGCAAACTGTGGATTATAGCGCGCCGATGCACGCGGAGAGAGCGCGAGCCTTCAGCCGAATCCCAGCGGATCGACATCGAGACTCCAGCGTACCCTGCGCTCGGCCAGCCGCTCGAGCTCGCCGCGCCAGCGCGGCAGGAAAATCTGCAGCTCGGCCCGGTCGCGGCTCTGCACCAGCACCTGCGCGCGTTCCAGCCCGGCGCGGCGCGCCAGCGCCGCGGGGACCGCGGGATACACTTCGCACGCATGGGCGCCGGTCGCGGCCAGCGAGCGGCCACGTTCCGATGCCGCGCCGACGAATGCCTGCAAGACCTCGGACGATCGCGCCTCGGCCAGCAGCAGCGCGAGATGCGCGAACGGCGGCAGCGCGAGGGTGTCCCGCTCGGCGAGCAGCACGGACGCAAAGCGGTCGAAGTCGTGCGCGGCGAGCGCGGCGTAGAGCGGATGCTGCGGAAAATCGGTCTGCACCAGCACCTCGCCGGCGAGTTCCCTGCGGCCGGCGCGGCCGGCCACCTGCTCGAGCAGTGCGAACAGCCGCTCGGTGGCGCGAAATTCCGCGCTGTACAGCGCGTTGTCGGCGCCGAGGACGCCGACCAGCGTCAGGCGCGCGAAGTCGTGTCCTTTGGCGAGCATCTGCGTGCCGACCAGGATGTCGATGTCGCCGGCTTCGACCGCTTCGCGCATCGACGCAAACGCGCCCTTGCCACGCGTGCTGTCGCGATCGACGCGCACGATTCTCGCGGTCGGATACAGCTCTCCGAGCGCGCGCTCGAGCCGCTGCGTGCCCGTGCCCAACGGCAGCAGATCCTGATTGCCGCACTCCGGGCAGGCGAGCGGCAGCGTGGCTGCGTGGCCGCAATGATGGCAGCGCAGGCCGGCGGCCTCGCGGTGGACGACCAGCCTCGCCGCGCAACGGGGACATTGCGCTTTCCATCCGCAGCCGGCGCACAGCAGCGCCGGCGCGTAGCCGCGCCGGTTGACGAACAGCAGCGACTGCTCGTGCCGGTCCAGGCGGGCGCGGATCGCCTCGCGTAGCGCCGGTCCGATGCCCTCGATGGCTTCCGCCGCGCGGTTCGGCACCAGTCGGACCGGCGGGAGTGCCGTTTGCGCGGTGGCCCGAAGCGGGAGCCTCAGCCAGCGATACCGGCCGCGCGACGCCTGCGCATAGGTTTCCAGCGACGGCGTGGCGCTGCCGAGGATCACCGGAACCGCGCGCCGGCTGGCCCGATAGATCGCGACGTCGCGCGCGTGGTAGCGCACACCTTCCTGCTGTTTGAACGATCCGTCATGCTCTTCGTCGACGATGATCAGGCCCAGATCGGGTGCGGGGGCGAACACCGCAAGCCGCGTCCCCACGATCAGGCGCGCGTGGCCGCTCGCCGCCGCAAGCCAGTGGCGACGCCGCTCGGCCGCGCCGAGCCCGCTGTGCAGCAGCGCGACCAGCGTGCCCGGCAGCGCGTCGGCGATGCGCTGCTCGAGCTGCGGCGTCAAGCCGATCTCCGGCACCAGCAGCAGGGCCTGGCGGCCCGCGGCGATCACCTTGCCGGCGGCTTCGAGATAAACGGCGGTCTTGCCGCTTCCGGTCACCCCCTGCAGCAGCGACGGCCGAAAAAACGCACGATCGGGAATCGCCTCGGCAAGGGCCGCGCGCTGGTCGGCGTTGAGCTCTGTCGCGCGGCTCGAGGCGTGCGCGAGCGCGGGTACCGCCTCGACCCACCCGTCGCGCCGCCACGACCCGAGCAGGCGCCAGGTGTAGTCACCGAGCGGGCGGATATCTGCCGTCGCTGCGCCCTGCGCGGACTGCAGCAACGAGCGCAGCGTCAGCGCGCGCCCGCGAGCGCGCGCCAAGGCATCGCGTCCGGCAGCCGTGAGGCGGTGGTGCTCGGCGATCGGCGCACGCAGCACACTTCGCGCGGCCAGCGGCGGCAGCATTTGCGCGAGGCACAGTCCGATCGGCTGCTGGTAATAGCCGGCGATGAAAGAGGCGAGCTCGATGAGTTCGGCCGGCAATGGCGGCAGACCAGGAACCACCTGCTCGATCGGAAGCAGCCGTTCCGGGGCGACATCGCTGCTGTCCGCCAGCGCAACGGCGACCCCGGTCAGCGCGCGCAAGCCAAGCCGGGCGACGACGATGCTGCCCGGTTGCACGGTCAGGCCGGCGGGCGACCAGTAGTCGAATAGCTGATGCACTGCGACCGGCAGCGCGACGCGAACGATGGCCAGAGCTACTCCGGGTGCCTGGCGGTGACCGCACAAGGCTGCGCACTGTCACACGTTGTAGACTTCTGAATCATCACATCCCTTGCAAGACTTATCGCCAAGTGGTTCTTTTTGCAGCGTTCGCTCCAGCATCTCCGGATGTGGACAATTCTGTGAGTAACTGCGCGGGCCCCGACGCCCGCCCGTCGCGGGGCCCGCGGCATATCGCCGGCGGACCGGCGACGTTGCAAGATAATTGCTTATACATCAGCGCCTTGCGGCGGGAAGGCCGATCATGCCGCGAACCTCCCCTAGGTGCTGCGCGGCGACCTGCCATTGTGCATAAGTACGGCGCGGTGGAGCAGGTTTCGCAGTCTTGTCAAGACCCCGGAGATCCAAGCCCGGCGCGGCTTGCGGCCATTTCTTCACCGGGGTCCGGTCGCCGGGACAGCGGCCTGCGCGAGGCCTGGTGCACGTATTCCACCAACGCGGCGACGTTGTCCGGAGGCGTCGACGGCACGATGCCGTGGCCCAGGTTGAAGATATAGCCGGGCGCGGGCCCGGCAGCGGACAGGATCGCGGCGGCCTCCGCCCGCACCGCGTCAGGCGTCGCCAGCAGCACCAGCGGGTCCAGGTTGCCCTGCAGCGCGACCCGCGATCCAACACGGGCGCGCGCGGCCGCGATATCGGTCGTCCAGTCGATGCCGATCGCCGAGCACCCGCTTTCCGCGATGCTCTCCAGCCATTGGCCGCCGCCCTTGGTGAACACGATCGTCGGCGTGGCCACGCCCGAGGCTTGCCGCACGCGCTGCAGCACGGTGCTGATGTACGCGAGCGAAAACCGGGCATAGGCGTGCGAAGTCAGCAGGCCACCCCAGGTGTCGAAGATCATCAGCGCGTCCGCCCCCTGTGCCACCTGCTCGGCGAGATAGACGGCGACCGCTTCCGCATTGATCGAGAGGATGCGATGCAGCAGATCGGGCCGCGCATAAAGCATCGCGCGCACCCGCGCGAAGTCCGCGCTGCCGCCACCCTCGATCATGTAACAGGCGAGCGTGAACGGGCTGCCGGCGAAGCCGAGCAACGGCAGCTCGCCCGCCAGCGCGCGCTTGATCGACGCGACCGCATCGAAGACATAGCGCAGCCGCTCGGGATCGGGCACGGTGAGGCCGGCGACCGCCTGCTCGTCGATGACCGGCCGTGCGAAGCGCGGGCCCTCGCCATCGACGAAATGGAGCCCGAGCCCCATCGCATCGGGCACGGTAAGAATGTCCGAAAACAGGATCGCCGCGTCGAGCGGAAAGCGCTGCAGCGGCTGCAGCGTGACTTCGGTCGCGAGCCCGGGATCGGTGCACAGCCGCAGGAAGCTGCCGGCGCGCGCCCGCGTCGCGTTGTACTCCGGCAGATAGCGTCCGGCCTGGCGCATCAGCCAGATCGGCGTGTGCCCGGTCGGCTCGCGCCTGAGCGCGCGCAGCAGCGTGTCGTTTTTCGGCGAGTTCATCCGGAAGGCAATGTGCGCCGGCCGGCTATGGTGGCGGCGGTCGATCCTGACGTGCGAGACCGCTATTGTAGAGTAGAGCCGATTCGAGACGGGCCCTTAGCGCTCATCGCCGCGAAGCCGACGAACGGACCTGCATGCGGTCTCGCGCTAGGGGACGAGCGCGAGCCGGCGGCCGCAAAGCCGCTCGAGGATCGCCAGCGGCGATCGTTCCCCGTCGTACAGCGCGGCGAGCGGCAGGTCGATCGTCTGCTCGAGCATGTACTGGCCCGAGACCGCCGCGTGCATCACCTGATCGGAAAAGCACAGCCACGTCGTGCCGGGTGCGAAGCGGACGATCCGCTGCTCGCAGCTCGACTGGTAGGCCAGGTCCGCCTTCGCGCCGTCGTGCAGGCCCAGCATCAGGTGATCGTATGCCGTGCGTACGCCCTTGGTGACCCGCAGGGCGGCGAGCACGCGCGTCGCGCCCGGCAACGGCGGGCGGATCCGCGGCAGGAACCGCCGCGCCACCGTCTCGAATCCCTCGCCGACGCGCCAGACCCGGTCTTCGTCGGGGCTCACGTTGCAGAACACGCGCAGGATGCGCTCCCCGTGGTTGGGGCGCGATGGGAACGCATCGACATGCAGGCGCGAATCGTCCTTGCGCCACGATACGGCGCGACCGACGGCCGACTGTGGGCGGAAGCTCGTCCGCGCGCGCTTGACGTGCGGTGCGTAGCGCGGGAACAGCGTCGTGACCAGGCCGGAGGCATCCGCGGCAAAGCGCGCCACCATGCGCGACAGCGCCTCGATCGCTTCGGGCGCGCCGCGCGCGCCCTTGAGCTTGCCGCCGTCGAAGCTGATGTTCTTGGCCCTGCCGTCGGACCAGCGCGGCGACAGGAAGCGCCGTTCGTCCGCGGCGAGCTCGAACGCCAGGCGCGGCAGCGTCAGCACGCCGCCGCCTTCGAGCGTGCGGATCGCCAGGTCCTGCGCTTCCCCGTCGAGCGCGGGCCGCCAGCTCGCGAGATCGAGCGCGACGATGTCAGTCATCGCGAGCAGGCTCTGACGTCCGATCGGGGCGCGGCACCGGATCAGCGCGGCAGCTCGGACGCACCCATCAGGAATTCGTCGACCGCGCGGGCGCACTGCCGGCCCTCGCGGATCGCCCACACGACCAGCGACTGCCCGCGGCGCGTGTCGCCGGCGGCAAACACCTTCGGCACCGACGTCCGGTAGTGGTCGGTGTCCGCCTTGACATTGCCGCGCGCGTCGTATTCGACGCCGAACCCGTCGAGCATGCCCGAGTGGACCGGGTGCAGGTAGCCCATCGCGAACAGCACCAGGTCGGCCTTGATCTCGAATTCGCTTCCGGGCACTTCCCGAAGCTTCCCGTCTTTCCATTCGACGCGGCAGGCGACGAGCGCGACCAGCTTGCCCGCCTCGCCCTTGAAGGCCTTGGTCTGCACCGCCCAGTCCCGCTCGCAGCCTTCCTCGTGCGACGTGGATGTCCGCAGCTTCATCGGCCAATACGGCCAGACCAGCGGCTTGTTCTCGTGCTCGGGCGGCTGCGGCAGCAGCTCGAATTGCGTGACCGACAACGCGCCCTGGCGATTCGACGTCCCGACGCAATCGGAGCCGGTATCGCCGCCGCCGATGACGATCACGTGCCTGCCGTTCGCGGTCAGCGGCGGCACATCGGGCTCGCCCGCCACGCGGCGATTCTGCAGCGGCAGGAAATCCATCGCGAAATGGACGCCGTCCAAGGCGCGGCCGGGCAGCTCGAGGTCGCGCGGATGCTCGGCGCCCGCCGACGCGACCACCGCATCGAATTCCTCAAGCAGGCGCGCCGCGGCGACGCCGGTCTTTCCCGTTGCGCCGACATGCGCGTTGACCCGGAATTCGACGCCTTCCGCGCGCATCTGCTCGACCCTGCGGTCGATGTGGCGCTTCTCCATCTTGAAGTCCGGAATTCCGTAGCGCAGCAGGCCGCCGATGCGATCGTTCTTTTCGAACAGCACGACATCGTGGCCGGCCCGCGCAAGCTGCTGCGCGCACGCCATTCCGGCCGGCCCCGAGCCGACGACGGCGACACGCCTGCCGGTCTTTCTTTGCGGCGGCTGCGGCGTGACCCAACCTTCGTCCCAGCCCTTGTCGATGATGAAGTGCTCGATCGACTTGATGCCGACCGGATCGTCGTTGATGTTGAGCGTGCAGGCGGCTTCGCAGGGGGCCGGGCAGACGCGGCCGGTGAATTCCGGAAAGTTGTTGGTCGAGTGCAGCACGTCGAGCGCCTCGCGCCAGCGCTGCCGGTACACGAGGTCGTTCCAGTCGGGAATGATGTTGTTGATCGGGCACCCGGATTGGCAGAAAGGTATTCCGCAGTCCATGCAGCGGGCACCCTGCTTCGACGCCTCGCCGTCCTTCAGGGTGAAGATGAACTCGCGATAGTTGCGCACGCGCTCGCCGATCGGGAGCGCGACCTCGGCAATCCGCTGC
>JBOIGD010000054.1:0-6068 GCA_050742615.1 Casimicrobiaceae bacterium
GCTCCGAGCTGGTGCGCATTGCGGTCAATGTGGCCGGCGCCGCGGCGGCGGTGCCGCGCATCCGCGAGCGCCTCGATGCGCTGGGCTGCAATGTGCCGCTGATCGGCGACTTCCATTTCAACGGCCACAAGCTGCTGACGCACTTTCCCGAATGCGCCCAGGCGCTGGCCAAGTACCGCATCAATCCGGGCAACGTCGGCAAGGGCAGCAAGCACGATCCGCAATTCGCGGTGATGATCCAAAAGGCGATCGAGTACGGCAAGCCGGTGCGCATCGGCGTCAACTGGGGCAGCCTCGACCAGGACCTGCTGGCGCGGCTGATGGACGACAACGCCCGGTCGACCAATCCGCTCGATGCCGCGCACGTGATGCGCGAGGCCCTCGTCACCTCCGCGATCGGCAGCGCGCAGCGCGCCGAGGAAATCGGCCTGCCCGGCGACCGGATCCTGCTCGCCTGCAAGGTGTCCGACGTGCAGGATCTGATCGCCGTGTACAGCGAGCTGGCGCGCCGCTGCGATTACCCGCTGCACCTGGGCCTGACCGAGGCCGGCATGGGCTCGAAGGGGATCGTCGCATCGACCGCCGCGCTGGCGGTGCTGCTGCAGCAGGGCATCGGCGACACGATCCGCATTTCGCTGACCCCGGAACCGAATGGCGACCGCACGCGCGAAGTCATCGTCGCGCAGGAAATCCTGCAGACGATGGGCCTGCGCTCGTTCGCGCCGCTGGTCACCGCCTGCCCCGGCTGCGGACGGACGGCCAGCCCGTTCTTCCAGGAGCTGGCCGACAAGATCCAGAACTACCTGCGCGCCCAGATGCCGCTGTGGCGCACGCGCTACCCCGGCGTCGAGACGATGACCGTGGCGGTGATGGGATGCGTCGTCAACGGACCGGGCGAATCGAAGATGGCCAACGTCGGCATCAGCCTGCCCGGCACCGGCGAGGTGCCGGTCGCGCCGGTCTATGTCGACGGACACAAGACGGTGACGCTCAAGGGGATCGGCATCGCCGAGGACTTCCAGCGGATCGTCGCCGACTATGTTCGCGCGACCTACGGCGGCGAGCCCCCGACGGCGCACCTGAAACCGGAAAGAAAGCCGATCCAGCTCAAGGCCGTCGGGTAAGCCACGATGATCGCGCAGACGACACCGCCGCCCGAGGCCGGCATCGCCGCACCCGCCACCGACGTGCGCCGCAGGCCGGCGGCCATCCGGGCGGTGCGCGGCATGAACGATGTGCTGCCCGACGAAGCTCGCGTCTGGGAGCATTTCGACGATGCCGTGCGCGAGGTCTTCGCGCAATACGGTTACCGGAATATGCGCGTTCCCCTGGTCGAAGCGACGCCGCTGTTCGTGCGCGCGATCGGCGAAGTCACCGACGTCGTCGAGCACGAGATGTACACGTTCGACGACCGGCTGAATGGCGAGAGCCTGACGCTGCGCCCCGAGGCGACCGCCGGCATCGTGCGCGCGGCGATCGAGCACAACCTGACCTATGAGCGTCCGCAGCGCGTCTGGACTGCCGGCCCGATGTTCCGTCACGAGCGCCCGCAGAAGGGCCGCTACCGCCAGTTTCACCAGTTCGACGTCGAAGCGCTGGGCTTCGCCGGCCCCGACGTCGACGCCGAGCAGATCGCGATGCTGGCGCGGCTGTGGCGCAGGCTCGGACTCGACGGCATCCGGTTGGAAATCAATTCGATCGGCGATTCCGAAGAGCGGCGCGCGCATCGCACCGGTCTGATCACGCATTTCGAGCGCCACCGCGACCTGCTCGACGACGACGCGCGGCGCCGGCTGCACACGAACCCGCTGCGCATTCTCGACAGCAAGAACCCGGCGTTGCAGCCCGCGATCACCGCGGCGCCGCGCCTGGTCGATTCGCTGGGCGCCGCGTCGCATGCCCATTTCGACGGTTTGCAGCGTTTGCTCGCCGATCACGGGATCGCGTTCACGGTCAGTCCGCGCCTGGTGCGCGGGCTCGACTACTACAACCGCACGGTGTTCGAATGGGTAACTGACAGGCTCGGCGCGCAGGGGACTGTTGCCGGCGGCGGCCGCTACGACGGGCTGTTCGAGCAGCTCGGCGGCAAGCCGACGCCGGCCTGCGGATTCGCCATCGGCAGCGAGCGCATGGTGCTCCTGCTACAGGACGCGGGTATCGCGCCGGCGGCATCGGTCGATGCGTACGTCGTCCACGCCGGCGAACCGGCGGCGAAGCTGGCGCTGGTCGTCGCCGAGACGCTGCGCGAGGCCGGCTTCGCGGTCGTCGTCAACGCCGGCGGCGGCAGCTTCAAGACGCAGATGAAAAGGGCCGACTCGAGCGGCGCGCGTTTCGCGCTGATCGTCGGCGAAGACGAGGCGGCGGCCGGGCGCGTGGGCGTGAAGCCGTTGCGCAGCGCCGGCGATCAGGTGACGCTGCCCCCGGCCGAGATCGCGTCGCGGCTGGCCGGGGATCGCCCGGCGCGCTAAAGCGCCCTCCCCCGGCGCTCAGGACCGGAAAGAATTCAGTTCGCGCCGCGGCGCGACCAATTGAGCAAGGGACGGACGATGGCGGTCTACGACCTCGAAGAGCAGGAAAAGATTGAGGACCTGAAGGCGTGGTGGGCCCAATACGGCAAGTTCGTGAGCGCCGCCGTCGTCGCCGTTGCCATCGTCGTCATCGGCTTCCAGGGATGGCGCTGGTACCAGCGTAGCCAGGCCGAGCAGGCGAGCGTCCTCTACCAGGCGGTCAGCGACGCGGCGCGCGCGCAGGACCCGGTCAAGGCCAAGGATCCGGCGACGCAGATCGTCCAGCGCTATGCAGGAACCGCGTACGCGCCGCGGGCGGCGCTGCTGTACGCGAAGCTCCTCTACGACAAGGACGACAAGACGGGCGCCAAGCAAGAGCTGCAATGGGTGATCGATCACGCCGGCGAGGACGAGCTCAAGGCGATCGCGCGCTTCCGGCTGGCCGAAGCGCTGCTCGACGAAAAGCATTACGACGAAGCGCTGAAGACGATCGACGTCAGGATTGACGACGCGTTCGTGGCCATCTACGCCGACTTGAGGGGCGACATCCTCGCGGCGGCGGGCAAGAACACCGAAGCGCGGGCGGCCTACGAAGTCGCGCTGGCCAAGATCGATCCGAAGTCGCCGTACCGGCCTTACGTGCAGGTCAAGCTCGACGCCCTCGGCGGCGCGCGATGATGCACCCGCCGCGCCTGGCGGTCGCTGCGGCGGCGCTGCTGCTCGCCGGCTGCCAGTCGCTGCCCGCGTCATGGACCTCGTGGATGCCGTCGCTGCCGACGCCGTCGCTCGCGTGGCTCGGCATCGGCAAGGGGGCGCCCAAACCCGGTCCGCTGCCGGCCGACGAGAACAAGGCCGCGGCAGCCATCAACTGGCAGGTGGCGCTCGGCGCCAAGGGCGGCGCCAATTTCGCGCCGGCCGTGCTCGCGCAGGCGATTTACGCCTCGAGTCCCGACGGCACCCTCGTCAGCGTCGATCCGGCGACCGGCCGGCAGAACTGGCGCATCAAGGCCGACCAGCGCCTGCAGGCCGGCGTGGGCGCATCGTCTGCCGTCGTCGTCGTCGGCACCGATCAGGGCGACGTGCTCGCCTTCGACAGCGGCGGCAAGGCGCTGTGGCGGGCCAAGGTATCGAGTGAAGTCGCCGGCCCGCCGAAGGCCGCCGAAGGGAAGGTCATCGTCTGGTCGCTCGACGGCAGGATATTCGCCTTCGCCGAGACCGACGGCAGCCAGAAGTGGGTATACCAGCGGCTTAATCCGGCGCTGACCGTGCGCCGCTTCGTCGGCGGCACCGTCACGCGAGGCGGCCTGTTCACCGGGACCGCCGGCGGCAAGCTGCTGGCGCTCGACATCAACAACGGCAACCTCGGCTGGGAAGCGACCGTCGCGACGCCCAAAGGGGCCACCGAGCTCGAGCGCATCGCCGACGTCACCAGCTTGCCGGTCGTCGACACGCGGCAGGTCTGCGCGGTCGCCTTCCAGGGCCGCGTCGCCTGCTTCGAGCTGCAGCGCGGCACCCTGCTGTGGTCGCGTGACTTTTCCAGCCTCGCCGGCCTCGCGCTCGACGACGAATACCTGTACCTGACCGACGACAAGGGCGCGGTGCACGCGCTCGACAAGACCACCGGCGCTTCGGTGTGGAAACAGGACAAGCTGGCGGCGCGCTTCCCCAATGGCCCGGTGCTGGCCGGCGCCTATGTCGGCATCGTCGACGGCGAAGGCTATCTGCACCTCCTCGACCGCCATACCGGCGCCCTGCTCGGGCGCCTCGCCACCGACGGTACGGCGGCGCTGTCGCAGCCGGTCAGCGCCGGCGACACCGTCGTCTGGCAATCCGCCGGCGGGAATCTTTTCAGCGTCAGCGCCAAATAGACCGCGGCGAAGCGATGCGGCGCGCGTGGCACCCGCGTGCGGCGCCCGCGCCGCCGCGCATGCCAGCATGCTTCCCACGATCGTCCTCGTCGGCCGGCCCAACGTCGGCAAGTCAACGCTGTTCAATCGCCTGACGCAGACGCGCGCAGCGCTGGTCGCCGACTATCCCGGACTGACGCGCGACCGGCACTACGGGCGCGGCCGGGGCGGCGAGCGCCCGTACCTCGTCGTCGACACCGGCGGCTTCGAGCCAAAGGCGAAGGCCGGCATCTACCATGCGATGGCCAAGCAGACGCGCCAGGCCATCGCCGAGGCGGACGCCGTGATTTTTCTGGTCGATGCGCGCGAAGGGCTCAACGCGCAGGATCGCGCGATCGCGGACCTCCTACGGCGGTCGGGCCGGCCGGTGGTGCTGGCGGTGAACAAGAGCGAAGGCCTCGCGGCGGAGCGCGCCACCGCCGAATTCCACGAGCTCGGCCTCGGCGCGCCGCTGCCGATCTCGTCCGCCCACGGCGACAACGTGAGCGATCTCATCGAGCACACGCTGGGCTTGTGCCCACCGCCGGCGCCGCCGGTCCAGGCGGAGGACGTGGACCCGCGGGCCGGCCGGCGCATCAAGGTCGCGATCGTCGGTCGACCCAACGTCGGCAAGTCGACGCTGATCAATACCCTGCTGGGCGAAGACCGCGTGATCGCGTTCGACGAGCCCGGCACGACACGCGACTCGCTGTATCTCGACTTCGATCGCGGCGCACGGCACTACACGCTGATCGACACCGCCGGCGTGCGCAAGCGCGGCAAGGTGATCGAAGTGGTCGAAAAATTTTCCGTCATCAAGACGCTGCAGGCGATCGAGGACGCCAACGTTGTCGTGCTGCTGGTCGACGCCCAGGCCGACGTGTCCGAGCAGGACGCGCATATCGCCGGATTCATCCTCGAGGCCGGTCGCGCGCTGGTGGTCGCGGTCAACAAGTGGGACGGGCTCGACGCCAGGACGCGGGCCGACATCAAGCGCGACCTCGACCGCAAGCTTGGTTTCCTAAGCTTCGCCGCGCAGCACACGATCTCGGCGCGTGACGGCAAGGGCATCGCGCCGCTGCTCAGGTCGATCGACGATGCCTATGGCGCCGCGATGGCGAAGCTGCCGACGCCCAAGCTCACGCGGGCCCTGGCCAAAGCCGTCGAGCAGCAGCAGCCGCCGCGCACCGGGATGACACGGCCCAAACTGCGCTACGCGCACCAGGGCGGGATGAACCCGCCGCTGATCGTCATCCATGGCACCTCGCTCTCGCACGTCCCGGCAACCTACCGCCGCTACCTGGAACATTTCTTCCTCGACGTGTTCCAACTGCGGGGCACGCCCCTTAGGATACAATTCAAGACAGGCGCGAATCCCTATGCGGGCGCCGCCACGCACCGGCGGGGCCGCCGCTAGCGACCAGCGACGTTCGGGTCGGGAATCGATTCGGGCGAGGCGGGTTGCCGGAATCCGTCGCGGGCACGGGAGTCTCAAGCCGCGAATTGGACAATAAAGGTGCGAGCAGGAAGCCCTCGCGCGGGACACGGCAGGCGGCCTCCTACAACAAAGCGGAGCAGCAAAATGAGCAATAAAGGGCAAATGCTACAAGACCCGTTCCTGAACACGCTGCGCAAAGAGCATGTCCAGGTTTCAATCTATCTCGTCAACGGCATC
>JBOIGD010000055.1:0-4547 GCA_050742615.1 Casimicrobiaceae bacterium
AGCTCGGTGCGGCCAGGCGGCAGGCTGATCGGCGCATCGATGCAGGCGCGCAGGTCCATCCCCGCCGAGCCTGGCGTCGCGTAGGCGGGCAGGTACGGCCGAATGCGCTCATCGAGGACCTTGAGGGCGATCGTCGCCGCGTTCATCTACTTCGGCAGTCTTGCCGCGATCTCCGCCACCAGCCTCCGCGCCAGCGCGAGCTTGTCCATCCGCGGCAGCGGATGCGCCCCGTGATCGTCGAGGAGCGTCACCTCGTTCTGGTCGCTGCCGAGCGCGTCCTGCGCGCGATTGGCGATCAGCAGCGGCACGTGTTTCTTGCGGCGCTTGGCTTCGGCGTTCTTGACGACGTCGTCGGTCTCGGCCGCGAAGCCGACGCAGAACGGCGGTTTCGCGCGCGCCGCGACAGCGGCAAGGATGTCGGCCGTGGGCTTGAGCGCCAGGGTCGTCGGCTTCCCGTCCTTCTTGAGCTTGCTCTTCCGGACGTCCGCCGGCGTGTAGTCGGCGACAGCGGCCACCGCGATGAAAACCTGCGCCGTCGCGACCTCCTTGTCGACCGCCGCCGCCATGTCGGCCGCGCTTTTCACGTCGATGCGCTTCACTCCCACCGCCGTGCACTGTGACGTCGGCCCGGCGATCAGCGTTACGCTGGCGCCCGCTTCCGCGCACGCCTGCGCCAGCGAAAACCCCATCTTGCCGGAGCTCAAATTGGTGATGGCGCGCACCGGGTCGATCGCCTCTACGGTCGGCCCGGCCGTCAGAAGCACGCGTTTGCCGGCCAGCAGCTTCGGTTGCGCCGAGGCGATGAGCGCCGCCAGGATTTCCTCGGGCTCGAGCATGCGCCCATCGCCGATTTCGCCGCAGGCCTGGTCGCCGCTTCCCGGGCCGAGGATCGCGACGCCGTCGGCACGGAGCTGCGCGACGTTGCGCTGCGTCGCCGCGTTGCTCCACATCTGCCGGTTCATCGCCGGCGCGATCAGCAGCGGGCAGTCGCGGGCGAGGCACAGCGTCGACAAGAGATCGTCGGCGCGGCCGTGCGCTAGCTTGGCGAGGAAGTCCGCCGACGCGGGCGCGACGATGATGGCATCCGCATGGCGCGAGAGCTCGATGTGTCCCATCGCGTTGGCGGCACCCGAGTCCCACAGCCCCGACAGCACCGGGTTGCCGGACAGCGCCTGCAAGGTCATCGGCGCGATGAATTGCGTGGCGGCAGCCGTCATCACGACATCGACCGCGATCCCCTCCTTGACCAGCAGGCGCGTCAGCTCGGCGGCCTTGTAGGCGGCGATGCCCCCGGTCAGGCCCAGCACGACACGTGTGAGCGGTCGCGGAAGAGGAGTTGTCGCGGTCATGGCGTCGTTGTCATTCGCCCGACCGGTCCGATTCAATAGGGGCCGCCACGTGTCTTCTCCTCGTCGCTACAAGCAGTAAGAACCTACGACGTCTTTCTTGCCACGAGGACGATTTGGAGCTCGCTGGCGACGTTATTCCACTCACGGCACATGACTGCAACATCGGCGTCCGAGAGTTGCTTGTTGGCATGTTGGGTAGCATAAGGCTCGCTTAACACGACTAAGTCCCTCTCAATGAAGAAATCCACGCCAAGATAATGCGCGAAAGGCGTGTTCGGCAACCCTCGACGCTTGATCTCGTCGTTGACCCTGCGATCGAACAGCGCAAGAAGGCCCGACGTAATCGCTCTGACGTGAGTTGGATCGTTGATGAAGTTATCGTGCCTCGGGTGCGGAACGTTGATCATTATGTGGGCTTGGTCCTTGCAGACCCGGTATAGCTCTTTCATCATGCCCAGGAACGTGCGAGGACTCTGACCAATATGCTCCAGCGAGTGGTTGAACAGAACGTCCTCGACTGAATCGTCGCCCCATGGCCATGGCAGTGATTCCAGATCACAGACAAGGTCGGGCTCGCATTGCGGCGACAGGTCGACATTCAGGTAACCCTCGATCTTCCTGTAGCCGCAACCCATGTTCAATTTCATCGAAGACCCTTGGCAAATAGGTCACCTGTCATTGGAGCGTCATCCGTCCGGCCAATCCAATGCGGCGTCAGCGAGTTTAATATGGACCGGTCACGATGGGATAGGGGCAACCCAATGCGCATTGCCGATTGGCCCGCCGACGAGCGACCGCGCGAGCGACTGCTGAGGCTCGGCGCCGGGGCGCTGTCCGAGGCGGAGCTGCTGGCGATCTTCCTGCGCACCGGCATGGCGGGCAGCAGCGCGGTCGAGCTTGGCCGCGATCTGCTCGCGCGCTTCGGCGGCCTGCATCGCCTGCTCGGCGCGACCTTCGACGAATTCGCCGCCGTGCGCGGTTTTGGTCCCGCGAAATACGTGCAGCTGCAGGCGGTCGTGGAAATCGCGCGCCGTGCGCTGACCGAGGAGATCGGCGAGCGCGATGCGATGACCTCGCCGCGCGCCGTGCGCGACTACCTGTCGCTGTCGCTCGGCAGCAGGCCGCACGAAGTGTTCGTCGCCTTGTTTCTCGATTCGCAGAACCGGCTGCTGGGACTGGAAGAACTTTTCCGCGGCACGCTGACGCAGACGAGCGTGTACCCGCGCGAGGTCGTGAAGACGGCACTCCGCTACAACGCCGCCGGCGTCATCCTGGCGCACAACCATCCGTCGGGCGTCGCCGAGCCGAGCCGCGCCGACGAGCTCTTGACCCAGACGCTGAAGCAGGCGCTGGCGTTGGTGGAGATCAAGACGCTCGACCATTTCATCGTCGCCGGCACGCGGACGGTGTCGTTCGCCGAGCGCGGGTTGCTGTAGGCAATCAGTCGCCCCGGGGCGGTTGTCGACCCGGCGGAGGCCGGGTCGCAATTTGATGAAAAGGACGTCGGCCCTGAGTTGCATCGGTGACTTGGCTTGGATGTGCGCGATACGGCAGCTTGGATCCCGGCTTCCGCCGGGATGACAAACAGGTTCCGTGCGCGGCACCGTCCAATAGGACAGTACCCGTCCGGGACAGTGGGTCAGTTTCCACGCTGACGCACTACCCCATGCGTGGTAGTGGTTCTTGAACCACGACCTCACGCGCCAATTGCTTGAATTGCCATGCTTTCCCGGTTACAATCCAAGACTTTCGCAATTTCAACGAGTTGGAGCGAGCGATGGCTCGAGTCTGTCAGGTCACGGGCAAAGCCCCGATGGTGGGTCATCATGTGTCCCACGCCAACAACAAGACCAAGCGCCGGTTTTTGCCGAACCTGCAACGGCGGCGTTTCTGGGTCGAAACCGAGAACCGCTGGGTGAACCTGCGGCTCTCCAACGCCGCGCTGCGCACGATCGACAAGAACGGCATCGACGTGGTGCTGGCGGCGATGCGCGCCCGCGGCGAGCACGTCTGAGCTGCGGCCGGGCTTTTAGGAGATTTTGACCATGCGCGAAAAGATCAAGCTCGAATCGTCGGCCGGCACCGGCCACTTCTACACGACGTCGAAGAACAAGAAGCTGATGCCGGAAAAGATGGAGATGAAGAAGTTCGATCCCGTCGCGCGCAAGCACGTGCTCTACAAGGAAACCAAGCTCAAGTGACGTCGGACCAGGCCGCGTTGTGCCGCGGCCTCGGTGGGTGCTCAGTTGCGCTCGGTTGGCACTCAGTCGGCAACCAAGGGCCGACGTCATCCCGGCGGAGGCCGGGATCCAAGTTTCGCTGTCGCGCCCGTCGTCATCGCAAATTGGGCCCCGGCCTTCGCCGGGGTGACACAAGTGCCATCGCTGAAAACAAAAAGCCCGCCTTCCGGCGGGCTTTTGCATGGCGCGGCGGCGCTCCGCGTTAGGCGTAGCTGCGCAGGCTCCGCAGCTTCCGCGAAAACTTCTGCAGCGCGACGATGTTGCTCGCCTCGGCACGGTGGCACCAGTCCTGCAGCCGCGCGAGCAGCTGCTCGCGCGAATCGTTCGAACGCTCCCACAGCGCGGCGAGCTCCTGCCGCATCGCGTAGACCGTCTTCAACGCGCTGCTGCGCTCGAGCGTCGTCTCCAGATGCGCGCGATCGGTCTCGGGCAGCGCCTGCGCGTCGGACTGGAACCAGTTGCGCAGCCGGCGAAAGCTCGGCATGTCCGGTGTGAGCTCGCCGCGGCGCGCGCGCTCGCGCAGCGACGCAACCTCGTGGGCGTATGCGAGCTTCAGCGACGCCGCGTAGCTGCTCAGCACCGCGTAGCGATGGGTGATGACGGCCTGCAACGTCTCCAGGTCGGCGCTCAACTTGGCGCGGTCGCGCTTGAGCCGCGGCGCGACCTTGTGCACGGTCGCGAGACCGCAGGCCTCCAGCGTGCGGATGTACGCCCAGCCCAGGTCGAACTCGTACCAGCGCGACGACAGCTTGGCCGAGGTCCCGTAGGCGTGATGGTTGTTGTGCAGCTCTTCGCCGCCGATGAAGAACGCCCACGGCGTGAGATTGGTCGATGTGTCGGCTGTCTCGAAGTTGCGATAACCCCACCAATGGCCGAGACCGTTGACCACACCGGCCGCCCAGAACGGAATCCATACCATCAGCAGCGCCGAGATCGCCAGGCCCCAGATACCGAACAT
>JBOIGD010000056.1:0-5611 GCA_050742615.1 Casimicrobiaceae bacterium
CCGCGCGCGCGATGCTGACCGTGCCGCCGGCGGCCGTGCGCAGCCCGAGCCGCCAGGTGCGCATCGGCAGGCTCCTCCGTCCGCCGCTCCACAGCCAAGTGCAATACGTGCCCCAGCCGAGCCACAGGCAGGCGAACGAGATCGCGCGGGCGCCGTGCGCCGGCAGAGGCAGGGGTGCCCCGCCGGACCCCGTCGCGGCGTGGGGGCCGAGGAGCGGCAGCAGGGCAAACCCGATCGCCAAACCCAGCGCGCCCAGGAGCAGAGCTTCGTACAGGCTGCCGGCGAGGCGCCGCCGCGCGCCGGCCAGCGGCACGCCGATCGAGGGGGAGTCGATCGCCAGCCCGGGGTTCACCCGTCGATTACTGGGTGGCCGGCGGCGTCGGGGCGGGGCTCTGCGCCGAAGGGGCGGGCGGGGCCGGTCGCGGCCCGCCGTCCGGTCCGGGCTCGCCCCGGCGCGCAAGCTCGCGGCGTTTTTCCGGGGGCAATTGCTGATATTGCTGCCATTTCTCCCGGACCTCCCGCCGCTTGTCCGGCGGCAATTGCTTGAAGGACTTGAACCGTTCGCGCGCGCTGCGTCGCTGGTCGGGCGTCAGGTTGACCCAGACGCCCATTTGCCGCTGGACACGCTGCCGCTGGGCCGGCGGCATGTTCGGATAGCGCTCGGCGATGCCGAGCCATTTCCTCTTGCGCTGCCCGTCGAGCTGGTCCCACTGCGAGGCGAGCGGGGCCAGGGCGGCCTGGTTGGCGGGCGAGAGCTCGGCCCAGCTCGGTGAATGGAGAGTGACCGGGCCGGCGAGTACCGGCGTGCCATGACATGCCGCCGCCAGCAGCAGGGCGGCCAGCACGACGGTCCGCCGCGAGGTCAGTTCTCGGTGCGCTTCAGCCAAGCCGGAAATCCGCGGTCAAGATACGCCTCGATCGGCAGATCCGAGGTCAGGATGGCCGCGTCGATTTCCTCGAGGTCGCGGACTTGCTGCATCGATCGCCAGTACTGGAAATACGCCCCGGCGCCGACGATCAGCAGCACGCTGATCCAGATCCGTACGTCGGCCAGCACGTGCCGCCTGCCGGGGCCGCCGGCAGCGGTTCCCGCACCTGCCGGCGCCAGTTCCGTCGCGCGCTCCGGGTCGGCGAGCGCGACCAGCGCGTCGCGCCGGGCGATCTGCAGCCGAAACGCCGTGCCCGACGTGAGCTCGGCTGCGCCGCGGTCGAGATAAGCCGTTATTTTCCTTGCGATTTCAAGTTCGTCTTTCATAACGCGACACCCTTGGCCTTCAGCGTCTCGGCCAGCGCCCGGACCGCTCGCGAGCAGTGCGTCTTGACGCTGCCTTCGGAACAACCCATTGCCGCCGCAGCCTCGGCAACGTCCAACTCCTCCCAGTAACGCAGCAGAAAGGCTTGGCGTTGACGCATGGGAAGGTGCGCGACCGCCTGCTCGATCAAGCCGACGATCTGGCCCTGCTCGACCTGGACCGCCGGATCCGTCGCGATATTGGAGTCCGATTTTGCCGCGATCGTCTCCAGCGGGTCGAAATCGTCATCTTTTTCATCCTTTTGCCCGAATGCCGAGAGCAGGGTGGTCCATGTCGAGCGGACCTTTTGCCTGCGGAAATGGTCGTGGATCGTATTCTGCAGGATGCGCTGGAACAACATCGGCAACTCGGCGGCGGGCTTGGCCGAATACCGTTCGGCGAGCTTGAGCATCGCGTCCTGCACGACGTCGAGCGCGGCATCCTCGTCCTTGACCGCGAACTTCGCCTGCTTGTATGCGCGACGCTGGACGTCCGCGAGAAACGCGGAGATTTCCTGGTAGGAGGCCAGCTTTAGTCTCGCGGACTCGGGCGCATCGGCGAATTATAAGCACAGCATCGGGATGCGGGGTCGGGCGAGCCGGACCGAAAGCGTTGACGGAAACCGGGCAAACCGTTACTGTTTGCCGGTTCGGCCGGGCATTTGGCCGATAAGAGTACTGCAAAGCGGCTGTTCGCATTCCGTCCGGCGGCGCCACGAGCGCTTCCGGCTACCCCTTCGGAATGCGGCCGGCCCTGATCTGATCGCGGCTTTCTACCCGATTCGAGCCTTGGTCGGACGCGTCCACCCCTTCGCGTCCTCGCAGTTGGCAAGGATTCCCGCTTGGTCCGCGGTGGGGGCTTCCCACCTGTCGACCGGGCGAAAGTAAAGGCGTGACATGCAACTCACGGGCGCAGAAATCGTCATCCGCTGCCTGCAGGAAGAGGGCGTCGAGTACGTCTTCGGCTATCCGGGCGGCGCGGTTCTCAACATCTACGACGCGCTGTTCAAGCAGGACAAGGTCAAGCACGTGCTGGTGCGGCACGAGCAGGGGGCGGTCCACGCGGCGGACGGCTATTCGCGCTCCTCGCACAAGGTCGGGGTTGCGCTGGTGACCTCCGGTCCCGGCGTGACCAACGCGGTGACCGGCATCGCGACCGCCTACATGGACTCGATTCCGCTGGTGATGATCACCGGCCAGGTGCCGACCCACGCCATCGGCCAGGACGCCTTCCAGGAGTGCGACACGGTCGGCATCACGCGCCCCTGCGTCAAGCACAACTTCCTGGTCAAGGATGCGAGTCAGCTCGCGCTGACGATCAAGAAGGCGTTCTACCTCGCGGCGACCGGTCGGCCCGGCCCGGTGCTGGTCGACATTCCGAAGGACGTGACGCAGGCGTCGGCGGAATTCGCCTACCCGAAGACGGTGTCGCTGCGCTCGTACAACCCGGTGACCAAGGGCCACCAGGGCCAGATCAAGAAGGCGGTGCAGCTGCTGCTCGAAGCCAAGCGGCCGATGATCTACGCCGGCGGCGGGGTGATTCTCAACAACGCCGCAGCGCAGCTCACGCGGCTTACGCGCCTGCTCGGGTTCCCTTGCACGACCACGCTGATGGGCCTGGGCGGCTTCCCGGGCACCGACGCGCAGTTCACCGGCCTGCCGGGAATGCACGGCACGTACGAGACCAACATGGCGATGCAGAACTGCGACGTGCTGATCGCGATCGGCGCGCGGTTCGACGACCGGGTGATCGGCAACCCCGCGCACTTCTATCGCGCCGACCGCAAGATCATCCACATCGACATCGATCCTTCGTCGATCTCGAAACGGGTCAAGGTCGACGTCCCGATCGTCGGCTACGTCGCCGACGTGCTGGACGACATGCTGAAAATCATCGAATCGTCGAACGCGCGTCCCGACCCGGCGGCATTGAAGAGCTGGTGGGCGGAGATCAAGGAGTGGCAGCGCAAGGACTGTCTCAGGTACGACCGCAAGAGCGCCCTGATAAAGCCGCAGTACGTGGTCGAGAAGCTCTACGAGATCAGCAAGGGAGACATCTTCATCACGTCGGACGTCGGCCAGCACCAGATGTGGGTCGCGCAATACTACAAGTTCGACAAGCCGCGGCGCTGGATCAACTCGGGCGGCCTGGGCACGATGGGATTCGGCCTGCCGGCCGCGATGGGCGTGCAGCTGGTCAATCCCGGCGCGACCGTCGCCTGCGTCACCGGCGAGGCATCGATCCAGATGTGCATCCAGGAACTGTCGACCTGCAAGCAATACCACCTGCCGATCAAGATCGTGAACCTCAACAATCGCTACATGGGCATGGTGCGGCAATGGCAGGAATTCTTCTACGGTAACCGGTACGCCGAGTCGTACATGGACGCGCTGCCGGATTTCGTCAGGCTGGCGGAGGCGTACGGACACGTCGGCTTCAAGATCGAGAAGCCGCAAGACGTGGAGGGGGCGTTGAAGGAAGCGTTCAAGCAGAAGGAGCGCCTGGTCTTTCTCGACTTCATCACCGACCAGACCGAGAACGTCTTTCCGATGGTGCCGGGCGGCAAGGGCCTCACCGAAATGATCCTGGCCGAAGAGCTCTGAGGCGATGGCGATGAGGCACATACTCTCCATCCTGGTCGAGAACGAGGCCGGCGCGCTGTCGCGGATTTCGGGGTTGTTCTCGGCGCGCGGCTACAACATCGAATCGCTGACGGTGGCGCCGACCGAGGATCCGACGATGTCGCGCATGACCATCGTCACCATCGGCTCCGACGACGTGATCGAGCAGATCACCAAGCAGCTGAACAAGCTGGTCGAGGTGGTCAAGGTCATCGACCTGACGGACGGCAACCACATCGAGCGCGAGCTGATGCTGGTCAAGGTGCGCGCCGCCGGCAAGGATCGCGACGAAATGAAGCGGCTGGCCGAGATCTTTCGCGGCAGCATCCTCGATGTCACCGACAAGAGCTATACGATCGAGCTGACCGGGACCGGCTCGAAGCTCGATGCGTTCCTGCAGGCGATCGAGCCGGGCGTCATCCTGGAGACGGTTCGCACCGGCGCGTCGGGCATCGGCCGCGGCGAACGCATACTGAGGGTATGAAAGGGGCTGCCATGATGAAGGTGTACTACGACAAGGACGCCGACCTGTCGCTGATCAAGGGCAAGAAGGTCGCGATCGTCGGTTACGGTTCGCAGGGCCACGCACACGCGCAGAATCTGAACGACTCGGGCGTCAAGGTCACCGTCGGCTTGCGCAAGGGCGGCGCGTCCTGGGACAAGGTCAAGAAGGCCGGGCTCAAGGTCGCGCCGGTCGCCGACGCGGTCAAAGGCGCCGACTTCGTCATCATGCTGATGCCCGACGAGCACATCGCGCAGGTATATCGCGACGAGGTCGAGCCCCACATCAAGCAGGGCGGCACGCTCGCGTTCGCGCACGGGTTCAACATCCACTACGGGCAGGTACACCCGCGCGCCGATCTCGACGTCGTGATGATCGCGCCGAAGGCGCCCGGGCACACGGTGCGCTCGACCTACGTGCAGGGCGGCGGGACGCCGATGCTGATCGCCGTCCACCGCGACGTGAGCCGCAAGGCGCGCGACCTCGCGCTGTCGTACGCGGCGGCGATCGGCGGCGCGCGCGCCGGCGTCATCGAGACCTCGTTCAAGGAGGAGACCGAGACCGACCTCTTCGGCGAGCAGGCGGTCCTCTGCGGCGGCTGCGTCGAGCTGGTCAAGGCGGGATTCGAGACGCTGGTCGAGGCGGGTTACGCGCCGGAAATGGCGTACTTCGAGTGCCTGCACGAGTTGAAGCTGATCGTCGACCTGATGTACGAAGGCGGCATCGGTACGATGAACTATTCGATCTCGAACAACGCCGAATACGGCGAATATTCGACTGGCCCCAAGATCATCACGGCCGCGACCCGGCAGGCGATGCGCGATGCGCTGGCCCGCATCCAGAGCGGCGAGTACGCGAAGGAATTCATCCTGGAAAGCCGCGCCGGCGCGCCGACCCTGCTGTCGCGGCGGCGGATGACGGCGGAGCACCCGATCGAGCAGGTCGGGGGCAAGTTGCGCGAAATGATGCCGTGGATACGCAAGAACAGGCTGGTCGACCAGAGCCGCAATTGACGGCGCGGCGCCAGCGCGGCTGGGTGGGCCTGGTCGTGCTGCTGCTGGCGCTGGTGATCGTGGCGATGCTGGCGCAGACCGCGCTCAGGCACTACGGTCTTCTGGCGCGCGCCGACGCGCCGGCGAAGACCGCGACGCCGCGCGTCCCCGGCGATGCGGCGCCCGCCGAGCTCGATCCCGCGG
>JBOIGD010000057.1:0-2605 GCA_050742615.1 Casimicrobiaceae bacterium
CTGGCGCGTTGATCGCGACCGCTTTGGCGTACCCACGTGTTCCAACGCGACGGTGCCAGGGCGCCAAGATACATGGACCCATCGCGGCGCACGCCCTTTCACGCCGCCGCTGTTTGCCTTCGTCCGCTGATATTGTCCCCATCGTCCGGACGCAGGGCCCAGAACGAGAGCGACGACAGGACCGTCAAGCCGCCGACCGTCAGGAACGTGTGATGCAACGCGCTCGTCACGGCCACCTGCTCGGTCTGCGGCAGGTGGCCCAGGTACCAGCCGGCAATCAGGGAGCCGCAGGCCAGCCCGAAGCTCAAGGCCATCTGCTGGCAGGTGCTGGCGATCGATGCGGCCATGCTCGACTCGCCCGGGGCGATGTCCGAATAGGCCATCGCGTTGGTGCTCGAGAATTGCAGCGAGCTCAAGAATCCCTGCACCAGCCCCAGGAGCACGATCATCGCCAAGGGCGTACTCGGCCCGACCAGCGAGAAACTGCAGATGGCCAGCCCCAGTAGCACGGTGTTGACGATCAAGATCCGGCGAAATCCCTGGCGGCGCAGGATTCCCGCGCTGAGATATTTCATGCCCATCGCCGCTGCCGCGGTCGGCATCATCAGCAGGCCCGACTCCCACGCCGGCAGCCCGAGGCCGAGCTGATAGAGCAACGGCAGCAGGAACGGCAGCCCGCCGACGCCGAGCCGCGTGACGAACCCGCCGACGACCGAGACCCTGAATGTGCGCACCTTGAAGAGCGAAAGGCGAAGCAGCGGATGGGCGAGCTGGCGCGCGTGCCACGCATAGGCCCCGAGCAGGCTCATCGACAGCAGGAAAAGGACGCCGGCCGACGTCGGGTCGATGCTGTGCTCGCCGAAGATTTCCAGCAGCCAGGACAAAAGAGCGGCGCCGCTGCCGAACAGGACGAGTCCGACGATATCCAGCGGGTGCAGCGCTGCCCCGCGATAATCGGGCATGTGGCGGTAGATGATGACGAGTGCCGCGATGCCCATCGGCACGTTGACGAAGAAGATCTCGCGCCAGGACAGCCAGTGCACGATGAGGCCCCCGACCGTCGGCCCGAGCAGCGGTCCGATCAGCGCCGGGATGATGACGAAGTTCATCGCCACCAGCAGTTCCGATTTGGGAAACGTTCGAATGATCGCCAGACGCCCGACCGGCGTCATCATGGCGGCGCCGAAGCCCTGCAGGATGCGCGCGGCGACCAGCATCGGGACGTTGAGCGAGAGGCCGCAGAGCACCGAGGCAACCGTAAAGATCGCCACCGCGAGCGCGAACACGCGCCGCGTGCCGTAACGGTCGGCGATCCAGCCGCTGACGGGGATCCCGACGGCGAGGCTCAGGATGTAGCTGGTGACGACCGCCTTGAGGCTGAGCGGTGCCACCTGCAGACTTGCCGCCATCGCGGGAATCGCGGTGTTGACGATGGTGGAGTCGAGCTGCTCCATGAAGAGCGCCGTTGCGACGACCCAGGGCAAATACCGCTTTACCGTCAAGGCCGGCGGATCCGCAGCGTTGCTGTCGAGTGGTGTCGGTATCGGATTGGACGGCATGCGGTGTGCGGGCAATGCTCTTAACGGCTGTCGCGACGCCCGGCGGACCAGGCAGGCTTGGACCGGACGTGGTCGGTGCAAGCGGTTAGCCGAACACGGCAGCGCACTCCCGCATTGTGTTGTCGTGAATGTCCAGAACGTTTCGCAGCGGACTCTGATAGCCGCCTGCGAGATTCCAAGCGATCGGAACGCCCAGGCTTGCCGCGTTCCGGAACACCAGCCGGTCGCGCTCCCGCAGTTCCTCGGTCGTGAGCCATCCACCCAGCGGGTCGTCCACATGAGGATCGGCGCCCGCCTGGTACAGAATGACGTCGCAGCCGGCCATCGCTCTCAGGATTTTCGGAATCGTCGCGAGGAATTCTTCGGCCTGTTCGACGGAATGCCAGTCCGCTCCGGCGCTGTAATGTGCGACCCAGGCGGCGCCGAGATGCGCAACGATGTCGGCCGTGCCATTGCCCCAATGCTGGTCGAAATCGAGGATGCCCACGCGTTTCGCCAGTGCTTCGTCCCTCAGCACGCACGCCGTGACCATCAGGCCGTTGAACGTGCAGAACCCCTGCGGCGATTCATGGGTCGCGTGGTGAAAGCCAGAACAGGGAGCGACGGCGACGCGTCGGTTGCGAACCGCTTCGCGGGCGGCGGCGAGCATCGACCCCGAGGTATAGGGCAGCGACGCCGCGACCGCCGGCGAGCGGTTGCCAAAACCATTGTCTCGCCGGCTTGACAGCACGTCGTCGACCACCTGGCGATCGTGTGCCAGCGCGAATTGCTCGGCCGTGACCGGCTCCGGCTCGACGATCTCCAGGGGGATGCCGAGCGCGCACCAGGAGGCGACCACGTCTCGCGGTTTGTGCGCGCTGGGGGAAAAACCGCCCGAATCGGCAACCATGCGGTCGGTGTAGAACACTTTCATACGCCACATTGTGCCTCAACGACCGGCCCGCACGGGCGGCCGCGAAGAAACGGGTGCTTCCTGCAATCCCGGCGATCGTCGGCTCGGCGCGCGCCCGAAAGCGCCGGTGAACGCCGGACTCGTCGAACGATCA
>JBOIGD010000058.1:0-7166 GCA_050742615.1 Casimicrobiaceae bacterium
GCGCTGCGGCAGCGCGCCCCGAACCGCGGCGATCGCGCGGCCCCGCGCCGCGCGCAGGGCGCGGTCAAATGCGCCGGCCAGAAAATTTGACAACGCGATGTCCCTCCCCGACACTGAGCCATTGTAACCAGCCGGTGCGCGCTCCCGATGCAGCCGATGTCCAGTGTCCGTCGGGCCGAGGACGCCCCGCGCGCCGCGGCGGGCCCGCGCTGGACGGTCGACCAGGTCGCAGCGCTGCTGGCCTTGCCGATGAACGATCTGCTGCACCGGGCGCAGCAGGCGCATCGCTTGCACCACGATCCCAACGCTGTCCAGCTTTCGACGCTGCTGTCGATCAAGACCGGCGGCTGTCCCGAGGACTGCGGCTATTGTCCGCAGGCCGCCCGCTATCACACCGGCGTCGACAGCCAGGCGCTGCTTCCGCTCGCCGCCGTCACCACGGCCGCCGCCGCGGCCAAGGCCGCCGGCGCGACGCGGTTCTGCATGGGCGCGGCATGGCGGGGGCCGAAGGACCGCGATCTCGAGCCGGTGCTGGCGATGGTGCGCGAAGTCAAGGCGCTGGGGCTGGAAACCTGCGCCACGCTGGGCATGCTCAAGGACGGCCAGGCCGAGCGGCTGCGCGACGCCGGCCTCGACTACTACAACCACAACCTCGACTCCGCGCCCGAGTTCTACGGCGAGATCATCACCACGCGCGACTACCGCGACCGGCTCGACACGCTCGATCGCGTGCGCGCCGCCGGCGTGCACGTGTGCTGCGGCGGCATCGTCGGCATGGGTGAATCGCGCCAGCAGCGCGCCGGCCTGATCGCGCAGCTCGCCAACCTCGATCCGTATCCCGAGTCGGTGCCGATCAACAATCTGGTGCAGGTCGAAGGCACGCCGCTGTACGGCACCGCAGCGATCGACCCGCTGGAATTCGTTCGCACGATCGCCGCCGCGCGCATCACCATGCCGCGTGCGATGGTGCGCCTTTCGGCCGGGCGCCAGCAGATGGGCGACGGCATCCAGGCGCTGTGCTTCCACGCCGGCGCCAACTCGATCTTCTACGGCGAAAAACTGCTGACGACCGGCAATCCCGACGTCGCCGCGGACCGGGCACTGTTCGACCGGCTCGGGCTGCACGCGAGCGGCGACACGCCTTAGGCCGGCCTTCGCCGGGCGACCGCAGCGATGTCGCGCCTGATCGCGGAGCTCGACGCCGCGCTCGCGCGGCGCGCCGGGCAGAATCTCGCGCGCCGCCGCCGGATCGTCGATTCGGTCCAGGGCCCGCGCCTCCTGGTCGATGGTCGCGAGATCCTGCATTTCGGCAGCAACGACTATCTGGGACTCGCCGGCGACGCCCGCGTCGTCGCCGCCGCGCAGCAAGGAGCGGCACGCTACGGCGTCGGCGCCGGGGCCTCGCACCTGATCTCGGGGCACTTCGCACCGCACGATGCGCTCGAGCGCGAGCTGGCGAGCTGGGTCGCCCCCTGCGCGGATGCACGCGCGCTGCTGTTCTCGACCGGTTACATGGCCAACATGGGCGTCGTCACCGCGCTGGCAGGACGCGAGGACGCGGTGTTCGGCGACCGGCTCAACCACGCGTGTCTGAACGACGCCGCATTGCTGTCGCGGGCGGAATTCGTCCGGTATGCGCACGCCGACACCGGAGCGCTGGGTACGCGGCTCGCCGCCAGCCGCGCGCGGCGGAAGCTGATCTGCACCGACGCGGTGTTCAGCATGGACGGCGACCTCGCCCCGCTGCCGCGGCTGCTCGAGCTCGCCGACACGCACGATGCCTGGCTTCTGGTCGACGACGCGCACGGCTTCGGCGTGCTGGGCGAGGGTCGCGACGCCGGGCGCGGTACGCTGGCGCATTTCGGGCTTGCGTCGGAGCGCATCGTCTACATGGGCACGCTGGGCAAGGCGGCCGGCGTCGCCGGGGCGTTCGTCGCAGCGCATCCGACGGTGATCGAAACCCTGCTGCAGACCGCGCGCAGCTACATCTACACCACGGCGTC
The DNA here is from genome assembly GCA_050742615.1 of Casimicrobiaceae bacterium. GTDB lineage: Bacteria > Pseudomonadota > Gammaproteobacteria > Burkholderiales > Casimicrobiaceae > PALSA-1003. The sequence continues at coordinate 2,004 of JBOIGD010000058.1, forward strand.
GCCGCCGCTCTTAGCGAGCGCGCTGGCCGAGAGCATCGCGCTGCTGCGAACGGATGCGGCACGCCGAACGCATCTTTTCGCGCTGCTGCAGCACTGGCGGCGGCGGGCCGCGGGGCTGGCCTGGCCCCTGCTGCCGTCGCCGACGCCGATCCAGCCGCTGCTGGTGGGCGACGCCGGCGAAGCGATGCGGGTGAGCGAGGCGCTGTGGGAGCGCGGCATCTGGGTGCCGGCGATCCGGCCGCCGACGGTGCCGGTGCGCTCGGCCCGTCTTCGCGTCACGCTGTCGGCGGCGCACACCGACGCCGACGTCGACGCGCTGATCGCAGCACTGGCGGCGATCGGCGCCGGTATGCCACGGCGCCAGGTCTCGCGATGAGCCTGCACGTCGAATCGACGGGCAACGGTCCGCCGCTGGTGCTGCTGCACGGCTGGGCGATGCATTCTGGGCTGTGGCGGCCGCTGCTGCCGAAGCTCGCGGCGCGCTTTCGCGTGCACTGCATCGACCTTCCGGGACACGGGGACAGCGCGCCGATCGAACCGTACACGCTGGACGGGATCGCCGCCGCGGTGACCGCGCGCTGCGCGTCGCTGCCCGAGGCGCCGACGGTGCTCGGCTGGTCGCTCGGCGGCGCGGTGGCGTTGCGCTGGGCGCTGGCCGAGCCCGTCGCGGTCGCCAGGCTGGTGCTGGTCGCTGCGACGCCATGCTTCGTCTCCCGCGATGACTGGCCGCACGCGATCGACTTGCCGACGTTGCGTCGCTTCGGCGAGGAGCTCGCGGTGTCGTACCACGCGACCTTGCAGCGCTTCGTGACGCTGCAGGTCCAGGGCAGCGAGCACGCGCGCGACGTGCTTGCCCAGGTGCGCGGGCATCTCTGTGCTCGCGGCGAGCCGTCGCAGCGAACCTTGCGCGCCGCGCTGGACGTTCTCGCGGCAACCGATCTGCGCCCGCAAGTCGCCGCGATCACGCAGCCCGCACTGGTCATCGCCGGCCAGCGCGACACGCTCGTGCCCGCCGCGGCCGGCGCCTGGCTGGCCGCGGCGATGCCGGCGGGCCGCCTCGCACCGATCGCCGGTGCCGCGCACGCGCCTTTCCTGTCGCATCCGGACGCTTTTTTCGCGGCGCTCGACGGATTCTGCGATGGCCGATGAACGCAAGCGCGGCGGCCTCGATCGCGCCGGCGTGCGGCGCGCGTTCGAGCGCGCGGCGGCCACCTACGATGCCGCCGCGGTGCTGCAGCGGGAGGTCGCGCAACGCATGGCCGAGCGCCTGGGCATCGTGCGGCTCGAGCCCTCTGTCGTGCTGGATGCCGGCTGCGGCACCGGCGAGGCGCTGGGCGAATTGCGCGCGCGCTATCCGCGGGCACGCCTGGTCGGTCTCGACCTGGCCCACGCGATGACCGTGGCCGCACGCCGGCGCGATCTCGCGGCCACGACCGGGGCGCGTTCGCTTTCACGGCGCCTGCTGGGCGCGCTTGCCGCGGCGACGCGCGAACGTCCGGTGCTCGTCTGCGGCGACGTCTGCCGCCTTCCGTTCAAGGGTGCGAGCTTCGATCTCGTCTGGAGCAACCTCGCCTTGCAATGGGTCGACGAGCTGCCGGCGGCGCTGGGCGAATTCCACCGGGTGCTCGACGTCGACGGGTTGCTCAGCTTCACGACCTTCGGACCGGACACGTTGAAAGAGCTGCGCAGCGCCTTCGCCGCCGCCGACGATGCCGCGCACGTGAACCGCTTCCTCGACATGCACGACATCGGCGACATGCTCGTGCAGGCCGGTTTCGCCGATCCGGTCATGGACATGGAAATGATCACCGTGACCTACGGCGACGCCGCGTCTCTGATGAGCGACTTGAAGGCGATCGGCGCGCAGAATGCCCGCCTCGAGCGTCTGCGCGGCATGACCGGGCGCCGGAAATGGCAGCGTATGCTCGCTGCGCTGGAAGGTTTTCGCCGCGACGGGCGGCTGCCGGCGACGTTCGAAGTCGTGTACGGCCATGCCTGGAAGCCCGCGCCGCGCTTCACCGACGACGGGCGCGCGATCGTGCGCTTCGAACCGGGCGCCCGCGCGCGCCGGTGAGCGATGCCGGCTCCCAAGGCAACGCGCGAGCGGGCGGCTTGACCAGCGCTGGCATATTCGTGACCGGAACCGACACCGGCGTCGGCAAGACGGTGACCGCGTGCGCGCTGCTGCGCGCGCACGTCGCGAGCGGCCTGCGTGCCGTCGGCATGAAGCCCGTGGCCAGCGGCATCGCCGCCGGCGCGCTCTGCCATGCCGACGTCGCCGCGCTCGCCGCCGCGGGCAACGTCGAAGCCCCGCTGGCCGTGCGCAATCCCTACGCCTTCGCGCCGGCGATCGCGCCGCACCTCGCTGCGCGCGAAGCCGGCGTGGTGATCGAGCTCGTCCGCATCGGCGCCGCGTATCGCGAGCTCGCAGCGCGCACGGACCGGGTCGTGGTCGAAGGGGCCGGCGGCGCGCTTTCGCCACTCGACGACCAGCGCGACATGCTCGACATCGCATGTACGATCGGCTTGCCGGTGCTGCTGGTCGTCGGCATCCGTCTGGGCTGCCTCAACCATGCGCTGCTCTCCGCGGCGGCGATTCGCGCCCGCGGGCTGGTGCTGGCCGGATGGGTTGCCAACGCCATCATGCCCGCCTTGCCGCGTTTCGACGAAAACGTGGCGACGCTCGAGCGGCGGCTCGCGGCGCCGCGCGTCGCCACGCTGGCGTGGAACGATGCGGCAGCGCCGCGATGGGACGACGCCGTGCTTCCATAGGCGATGCGTTGCTGCCGGCGACGCCAGGCGAGTGCCGCGGCTTTCCGGGCCGCCGCGTTCCATGCTAAGATTTTCGGGTTTTTCAGCGCGATGAGAGGGGCGGTGCCCGGCCGACGTTGCGTTGCCTCCGATTGGCGATTGCCGTCGCGCGCAGGCGCGATGGCGAAAGTGGAGGCGCGAGCCTCGTCGATCCACCGAAGCGACAGACGAGGCAGACGAGGCCGCCATGCATAGCGCTGCCGTTTCGCTGTCGACGTCCGAAAGCACAGCCGCCGGGGCCGAGTTTTGCCTGATCTCGCGGCGTCACGATGCGATGGGGCCGCGGGGCCGCTGGTGGCTGTTCGCTTCGCTGTGCACGCTTTCGTTCGGCTTTGCGCTGATGTTTGCGGCACTCGGCGCCTGGCTGGTGCTGCCGTATTCGGCCCTTGAGATGGGCGTGTTGTTCTGGGCGTTTAAGAGCTTCGAGCGCGGCGCTGCCGATTGGGAGCGCATAACGGTGTGCGGCGATCGCGTGATCGTCGAAAGCGAGCGGGGAGGCGTGCGGACCGAGCAGGTGTTCAACCGCCACTGGCTGCGCATCGAGCTGGAAGGGCAGGGATTCGGCCGCGCGCCGGCGCTCGCCCTGCGTTATGCAGGGAAGCGCACGGCTTTCGGCGCGGCGTTGCCGGCCGACGAGCGCATAAAACTGTCCCGCGATCTGCGGCGCGTGCTTGCCGCGGCCGGGCAGCCGAGGGCGCCCGGTGTCGGGGATGATTGACGTTTTCGAGGAAAGCATGGATCGCATCAAGGCGGCGTGGCGGAGCGGGCGGCTGATTGCCTCCCTGGTGATTGCGGCGCTGGCACCCGGCGCGGCGCTGGCCGACCGCGAATGGAACCTGCAGCCGCCGGTCACTCCGATCGCCCATGAGATCTTCGAGCTGCACGCGATCATTTTCTGGATTTGCGTCGTCATATTCATCGTCGTGTTCGGGGTGATGTTCTACTCGATCTACGCGCACCGCAAATCCAAAGGACATGTCGCCGAGCAATTCCACGAAAACACCACGGTCGAGATCATCTGGACCGTTATCCCGTTCATCATCCTGGTGCTGATGGCGTGGCCGGCGACGAAGACGGTGCTCGCGATGAAGGACGCGTCCGCGGCCGACCTGACGATAAAGATCACCGGATCGCAGTGGAAGTGGAATTACGACTACCTGAACGACGGCTTCGGCTACTTCAGCGAGCTCGCCACGCCGTACGCGCAGATCGAGAACCGCCAGAAAAAGGGCGAGCACTACCTGCTCGAGGTCGATCGTCCCCTGGTGGTTCCGGTGAACAAGAAGATCCGCCTGCTGATCACGTCCAGCGACGTGATCCATGCATGGTACCTGCCGGCGGCGGGCGTGCAGCAGGACGCGATTCCCGGCTTCGTGCGCGACGACTGGATGAAGTTCGACAAGACCGGCACCTATCGCGGCCAGTGCGCCAAGATATGCGGCAAGGAGCACGGCTTCATGCCGATCATCGTCGAGGTCAAATCGGATCCCGAATACGCCACCTGGGTCGCCGAGCAGAAGAAAAAGCTGACCTCGACCGCCGACGACGCGAACAAGACCTGGGACATCAAGGACCTGGTTGCCCGCGGCGAAAAGGTCTACACGGCCAACTGCGTCGCCTGCCACCAGGCAACCGGCAAGGGCTTGCCGCCGACGTTCCCGGCGCTCGACGGCTCGAAGGTGGTGACCGGGCCGAAGGCTGCGCATATTTCGACGGTGTTGAACGGCGTCACCAAGGACGGCAAGCCGACGGCGATGGTGGCCTGGAAGGGCACGCTTTCCGACGTCGAGATCGCCGCGGTGGTCACCTACGAGCGCAACAGCTGGGGCAACCATACGGGCGAAGCGATCCAGCCCGCCGAAGTGGCCGGCATCAAGGCGGCGGGCAAGTGACGCGGCCGTCCAACAGCAAGACGCGCAGCGCCGCAGCGATCGCGGCCGCCTGCGTCATCCCGGGCGCGCGAAGCGAGGCCCGGGATCCAGGCAGCGAAGCGCATTCACGGGGCGACGCACTTGAGCACGGGCCTGCGCCGGGGCGACGGATTTGCCTGTGGCCAGGACGACAGATTTGTTGCCAATAGGTCGAGATCCATCCAGGAGCACGCGATGAGCAGCATTCCCCACGATCACCTCGCCGGTCACGAGCACGCGCACCACCCCGGCGGGATCATGCGCTGGATTATGACGACCAACCACAAGGACATCGGGACCTTGTACCTGTGGTTCTCGTTCACGATGTTCCTGGTGGGCGGAGTCATGGCGCTGACTATCCGGGCCGAGCTGTTCGAGCCCGGCCTGCAGCTGGTCGAGCCGGAATTCTTCAACCAGCTCAACACGGTGCACGGCCTGGTGA
>JBOIGD010000059.1:0-2937 GCA_050742615.1 Casimicrobiaceae bacterium
GGCCAGTGCATGCCGGGAAGATCGCGCTCGCGCCGGACGTCGACGCACCGCACGCGTTGGCCGCGATCGCCGCCGATTGCCTTGCGCAGATCGGCGGCAACGCCGAACCGCTGCGCGAAGGCCGCGACGGCGAATTCCTGCACCAGCTTCGCGTCGGCGTCCGGCGCGCACGTTCGCTGCTCAAACTTGCCTCGGGCGAACAATCGGCACCGGAGATCGCGTCGCTCGATGCCGCTCTGCGTGAGCTCGGGCAGGTATTCGGCCCGGCGCGCGATTGGGATGTCTTCACGACCGGCACCCTCGCGGCGATCGCGTCGCACCTGAGCGACCCGACGCTGCGCCGCGAGCTCGGCCGCCTGCGCGCCCGCGCGACGCGCCGGCGGCGACTGCATCAGGCCCAAGCACAGACCGAGGCGGGATCGCAGCGCTTCACCTGCCTGCTGCTGGGACTGGGCCGGTATTGCGCGGGGCTCCCGCTCGCCGCGGCGGATGCGTCCCCCGCCGTCGCGCTTGCCCGCGTCGCGCTCGAACGGTCCGCCCGTCGCCTGCACAAACGCGGCAAGCGGCTGCGCGCCGCGGACGCGGCCGGACGCCACAGGGCGCGCGTCGCGGCGAAACGACTGCGCTACAGCGCCGAGTTCTTCGCGCCGCTGTTTCGCCACGCCGGCGCGACAGGGTACATTGCGGCGCTGGCCGAACTGCAGCGCTCACTCGGGCAGCTGAACGACCTGGCGGCGGCGACGCGGCTCCTCGACGAGCTCGTCGGGACCGCGGCGCGGAGTGACGCGGGGCTCGCGCACGCCGCGGGCCTCGTTCGCGGCTGGATCGCGGCGACGAGCGCGCACGAGCTCGTGCGCATGGCCAAGACCTGGCGCGACTTCGCCCGGGCCAAACCGTTCTGGAACTGAACGAAAGCCTCGGACGATGCTCGAATCCGCAGAAATCGGTCACCGCATCGGCAAGGAAGCTTACGCGCGCGACGAGCCGGCGCTGCGCGAGGCGCTGCTGCTCGCGCAGTTCAACCTGTCGCGGACCACGCGCGGGCCGGTCCTGGTGATCGTGTCGGGGGTCGACGGCGCCGGGCGCGGCGAGACGGCCAACAAGCTGACCGAATGGATGGACCCGCGGCACATCCGCGTCGTCGCATTCGGCGAGCGCACGCCCGAAGAGGCCGCACATCCGGCGCCGTGGCGCTATTGGCGGGCGCTGCCGCCGAGCGGGCGGCTCGGCATCTTCATGCACGCCTGGTACAACGAGTCGGTCCGCGCGCGGCTGCACGGCCGCATCGACGACGATCGGCTGCAGGCGCACCTGCAGGCGGTGCGCGAGCACGAGCAGATGCTGACCGACGAAGGCATCGTGCTGCTCAAATTCTGGATCCATCTGTCCAAGGCCGCGCAAAAGAAACGCCTGAAGGCGATCGATCGCGACCCGCGCCTTACCTGGCGCGTCACCCGCGACGACTGGCGGGCCTATCGCGCCTACGGTAAGTCCTACGGTCTCTGGGAGACACTGCTGCGCGAGACCTCGACGACCGCCGCGCCCTGGTACGTGGTCGAAGGCGTCGACGAGCGCTACCGCAACCTGACCGTCGGCCGCATCCTGCTCGACGCGCTGCGTGCGGCCGTGCGCCCGGCGCGCGCGTCCCGTTCCACGCAGGCCAGCCACGCGGCGACGCCGGTCGCGCCGTCGGCGATCGACAACGTCAAGCTGATCCGCGACCTCGACCTGTCGAAAAAGCTGTCGGCCCGTGCGTACGCCGGAGAGCTCGAGCAGTTCCAGGGCGCGCTCGCCAGGCTGTCGCGGCACAAGCGCTTCCGCCAGCGTTCGCTGGTCATCGCGTTCGAAGGCGTCGACGCGGCCGGCAAGGGCGGCGCCATACGCCGGGTCACCGGCGCCCTCGACGCGCGGCAGTACGTGACGGTGCCGGTCGCGGCGCCGACCGAGGAGGAGCGCGCCCATCCGTACCTGTGGCGCTTCTGGCGCAGCATCCCTGCCCGCGGCGGCATCGCGTTGTTCGACCGCTCGTGGTATGGGCGCGTGCTGGTCGAGCGGGTCGAGCATCTGGCCGCGGCCGCCGACTGGATGCGGGCATATGCAGAGATCAATCGGTTCGAGGAACAGCTGACGCAGGCCGGCGTGATCGTCGTCAAGCTCTGGCTGCAGATCAGCAAGGCCGAGCAGCTCCGGCGTTTCCGGGCGCGCGAGCACACGCCGTTCAAACGCTTCAAGATCACCCGGGACGACTGGCGCAACCGCAAGCGCTGGGATGCGTACGAGATCGCCGTCTGCGACATGGTCGACCGCACCAGCACGATGCTCGCGCCATGGACGCTGGTGGAGGCGGAGGACAAGTACTACGCGCGGATCAAGGTCCTGAAGACGATCGTGCGCCGCATCGAGTCGGCATTGGCGCAATGAGCGACGCGTATCGAGCGCCGCGCTGGCTCGCCGGCGCCCACGCGCAGACGATTTATCCGGCGCTGCGCAAGCCCCACGCGATCGGCTTCCGGCGCGAACGCGTCGACACGCCCGACGGCGACTTCGTCGATTTCGACTGGATGGAGACTGCGGATTGCGTGCCGGACACCCCGACGGTGGTGCTGTTCCACGGTCTCGAAGGCAACTCCGCCTCGCACTACGCCCGCCGGTTGATAGGCGGTCTGCGGACGATCGGATGGCGCGGCGTCATCCCGCACTTCCGCGGTTGCAGCGGCGAGCCGAACCGCCTGCCGCGCGCCTACCATTCGGGCGACTACGCCGAGATCGGCTGGATGCTCTCGACCGTGCGCACGCGCGTGCCGGACGCGCCGTTATACGCGGTCGGCGTGTCGCTGGGCGGCAGCGCGCTGCTGAACTGGCTCGGTCGCGAGGAGCGGGAGGCGCGCGCGACGCTCATGGCCGCAGCCGCCGTGTCGGCGCCGCTCGATCTGACGG
>JBOIGD010000060.1:0-4254 GCA_050742615.1 Casimicrobiaceae bacterium
CGGATCGCCACGCACATCCTGTCGTTCGAAGGCGATTCCGAAGTCGTGTTCTTCGAGGGCAACTACCAGGAATACGAAGCCGACAAGAAGAAGCGCCTGGGCGACGAAGGCGCGCGACCGCACCGGCTGCGATACAAGGCTTTGATGACTTGACCCGGAAGATCACGTAAATTCGGGATGCTCCGGGATGCGCCGGTCTCGACATCGGATCGGCTGACAGATCCATGGTGGCCCCTCCGTTTGGGTACATCGCGACATTGCGGGCCGAAGAGGCAAAGGAAGTCACACGCAATTTGATGGACAACGCAGACCCGAACCAGCCGAGTTGGGCAACGCACAGGCACCCGCCGACCACCTTGGCCGCCTTGATCGGAGCCGTCGTTCGCGACCATGGCGCGGCTGTCGCCCTCGTGACGCCGGGCCGGCCCGACCTGAGCTACGCCCAACTCGGGCACCAAATCGAGAAAATCGTATACGGGCTGTCCGGCGCGGGCTTCGGACGGACGACGCGGATCGCCGTCGCCATGCCGGACGGGCCGGAGTTCGCGACGGCGATTCTCGGCGTCTGTTCCGCCGCAACGTGCGCCCCGTTGAACGACAGGCTGGACGAGGAAGCCCTGGTTCGCCTGCTCGTCGCCATGCGAATCGATGCCGTGCTCGTGCCGGAAGGCTCGGAATCGACTGCCGTTCGCGCGGCGCGCCGGGTCGCCATCGCGCTCCTCGCGCTGCGCTCCTCGCCGCGCGAGCGGCCTGGCACCGTCGACCTGATCGCAGGATCGCGTCGCGCCCCGGCAGCCGCTGAGCCGCCGCTGGCGAATGACATTGCCTTGCTGATGCACACATCGGGGACGACCGGCGCACCGAAGATCGTGCCATTGGAGCAGTGGCGCGTTGCCGAAACAGCGCGGCATCGGGTCGGGCTTTGGCGGATCGACCGATCCGACCGATGTCTGGTGGCCTTGCCGCTGCACTCGAGCGCAGGAATCCGGCGCGCGTTGGCGGGGCTGTCGACCGGAGGCTCGATCATCTGCCCCGGCGCACTCACGGGCGATGCCACGATAGATCTGCTGGAGTCGCTGGCGCCGACGCAATGCGTCGCGGCTCCGGCCTCGTACATCGCCCTGCTCGAAGCGTTGCAACGGCGCGTGCCGCGGCCGCGTCACCACCTGAAAGTCATCTGGTCCGGTACGACCGAGATGAGCGATGCGGTCCAGGCCCGGCTGGAGCGGGAATTCTCGGTCCCGGTCATCCTCGGCTATGGCATGACGGAGTCCGGCAGCATCGCGCAGACGCCGTTTCCGCCGGCAAGGGCGCCGGCGGGATCGGTCGGTCGCGCGACGAACATCGACATCGCGATTGCGGATGATGCAGGTCGTCTGCTTGGACCGGGCGAGCAGGGCGAGATCGTGGTCAAGGGACCGGAAGTGTTCGAGGGTTACGAAAACGACGGCGAGGCCAGCCGGGCCGCGTTTCGCGACGGGTGGTTTCGAACCGGCGACACCGGCCGCATCGATCGCGACGGATTCCTGTACCTGTCGGGACGACGGTCGGATATCGTCAATCGAGGCGGCGTGAAGATTGCGCCGGGCGAGATCGAGGCGGTTCTCGCCCGGCACCCGCAGGTCATCGAGGCGGCGGCGTTTGCGGTCGTTCATCCCACGCTCGGGCAGGACGTCGCCGCGGCGGTCGTGCTGCGGCAACGAGTCAGCGAAAGCGAATTGCGGAGTTTTCTTCGCGGGCACTTGCCGGTTTTCAAGATCCCTGCACGCATTGTCGAGATGACCGAGCTGCCGCGCGGGCCGACCGGCAAGCTTGCTCGTGCCGAGCTGGCCCTCGTCGTCGCGGGAACAGCCAGGGCGGAGTACGACCCGCCCGTCGGCCGCGAAGAAACCGAGATCGCCCGCATTTTTTCCGAGGTGCTGCAGGTGCCGGGCTTGGGCAGGCGTGACAACTTTTTCGATTTTGGCGGCGACTCGCTGAACTCGATGCGCGCTCTCGCCGCGGTCGAATCGGCGCTCGGCGTGTCGGTGGCACCGGAAGTGCTGTTCGATCATCCAACCGTGGCAGAATTTACGGCTGCGATCGTCGCCGCCAGGAGCGAACGCACGGCAGCGGACCGACCGCCGGCGCTTCGCAAAATCGAAAGGCACACGTGATACCGCGCCGGAGGATTCTGCGGGCTGTCGCCGGGGGCGCCGCGTTGCTTGCGAGCCGGGTCGTGGTGGCGCAAATGTTCGTCGCCGATGCCATTCGATTGATCGTCGCGTTTCCGCCGGGCGGCCAGAGCGACCTGATCGCGCGTATGCTGGCGCAAGCGCTGGATGGGCCGCTCGGCGTGCCGATCGTCGTGGTGAACAAGTCAGGTGCCGCGGGCCTGGTCGGCGTTGAATTTGCCGCCCATGCGCCTCCCGACGGCACGACGTTGCTGTTGGGCAGCGCAAGCAACCTGACAATCGCGCCGGCGCTTGACAGCGGCGTGCGCTTCGACCCACTGCGGGACTTCGTGCCCATCGGCCGCGTCGCCCGGCTGCCTCTGGTTTTGGCCGTGCAGGCCGGCCTTCCCGTGACGAACGTGCAGGAGCTGGTCGCCTACGCGCGCGAGAATCCCGGAAGACTGACCTACGCCTCGAGCGCGACGGGAGTGCAGTTTGCGATCGAATCGCTGAAAGCGGCCGCCGGCATCGACATCCTTCAGGTCCCGTACAATGGAACTGTGCCGGCGCTGATGGACGTATTGGCAGGACGCATCGATCTCCTGGTCGCCGATGTCGCGGCGGTCGCTCCCCATGTGAGGTCGGGCGCGATCCGCGCGATTGCGAACATGGACCCCACGCGCTCGAAGGCATTCCCCGGTGTGCCGACGATGATCGAGCAGGGTTTCCACGGTTTCGAGTCCTGGCAGGGGCTGCTTGCTCCGACCGGAACGCCCGGTCAATCGATCTTGCGCCTGCAGGACGCGTTGCGGCAGGCGCTGGCGTCGAGCGAGTTTCGCGCCGGCCTCGAGGCGATGGGTGCCGAACCGATCGATGAGCCGCCGGCCGCGTTCGCGGCGTTCCTGCGCGAGGAACTCCAGAGGTATCGGCGCCTGGCCGGCCATCCGAGGTAATGCCCGACGGACCGAAGGACCCGGCGATCCGCCGCGGCGTGATTTCAGCCGCCGAGCTTTTTCCTGAGGATCGCGTTGACCTGCACGGGATTGGCCTTGCCCCGGCTCGCCGCCATCGCCTTGCCGACCAGCGACTGGAGCGCCTTTTCGCGGCCCGCCTTGTACTCGGCGACGATGGCCGGGTTCGCGGCGAGCACGCCGGTAACGATTTTCTCGATCGCGCCCTCGTCGGAAATCTGCTGCAGGCCCCTCGCGGTGATGATCGCGTCGGCATCGCCCTCGCCCAGCCACATCGCGTCGAACACGCCCTTGGCGAGCTTGCCCGAGATCGTGCCATCCTCGATGCGCCGCAGCAGTCCGGCGAGCTGATCGGAATTGACGCCCGTCCGCGAGATGTCGATGTCCGCCCTGTTGAGCGCCGCCGACACTTCGCCCAGGACCCAGTTGCACGCGAGTCGCGGATCGATGCCGCCGGATACGAGGCGCTCGAAGAAGGCCGCGAGGTCGCGATGGCCAACCAGGGAGGCCGCGTCGGCCACGGGCAGGGCGTAGTCGCGCTGGAGCCGGAGACGCATCGCATCCGGCAGCTCTGGCAGCTCGGACTCGATGCGCGCGATCCACGCTGCGTCGATCGCGAGCGGCGGCAGGTCGGGGTCGGGGAAGTAGCGATAGTCGTGCGCGTCCTCTTTGCTCCGCATCGAGCGCGTCTCGCCGCGGTCCGGATCGTAGAGGCGGGTTTCCTGCGCGACGGTGCCGCCGTCCTCGATCAGATCGACCTGGCGGCGCACTTCGAACTCGATCGCCTGTTGCAGGAAGCGGAAGCTGTTCAGGTTCTTGATCTCGCAACGGGTGCCGAGCTTCGCGTCGCCCTGCCGGCGCACCGAGACGTTGGCGTCGCAGCGGAAGCTGCCTTCCTGCATGTTGCCGTCGCAGATGCCGATCCAGCGCACCAGCGCGTGCAACGTTTTGGCGTACGCCACCGCTTCCGCCGCCGAGCGCAGGTCCGGCTCGGAGACGATTTCGAGCAGCGGCGTGCCGGCGCGGTTCAAGTCGATGCCGGTCATGCCGCGAGCGGGCGCGCCGAGCGACCCCACTCCTTCGTGCAGCGATTTCCCGGCGTCTTCCTCGAGGTGCGCGCGGGTCAGCGC
>JBOIGD010000061.1:0-11068 GCA_050742615.1 Casimicrobiaceae bacterium
AGTCAGGTGCAGCCATGAAAACCGCGCAGGAAGTCCGCGCCGGCAACGTGATAATGATCGGCAAGGATCCGATGGTCATGCAGAAGGCCGAATTCAACAAGTCCGGCCGCAACGCATCGGTCGTCAAAATGAAGCTCAAGAACCTGCTCACCGGCACGGGGGCGGAAACGGTCTACCGCGCCGACGAGAAGTTCGACGTCGTCCAGCTCGAGCGCAAGGAGGTGACGTACTCGTACTTCCAGGATCCGGCGTATGTGTTCATGGACCACGAATACAACCAGATCGAAGTCGACCGCGACAACATCGGGGACGCCGTGCACTACCTCGAGGACGGCCTGCCGTGCGAGCTCACCCTCTACGAAGGCAAGCCGATCTCGGTCGAGCTCCCGACCAGCGTGGTGCGCGAAATCACCTACACCGAACCGGCGGTGCGCGGCGATACGTCGGGCAAGGTGTTGAAGCCGGCGAAGCTCGCCAGCGGCATGGAAGTCCAGGTGCCGCTGTTCGTCGCCACCGGCGACAGGATCGAGATCGACACCCGCAACGGGGAATACCGCCGTCGCGTTTGAGCCCAGCTTCGTGCACGACCAGGGCGCCCGCGGGCGCCCTTTGTTTGCTTCGTCGTGCAGACGGCGCGCTCGTAATGACGGCGTCATAACAGCTGGTGGGGCATGCTTCTTGCTGAGTTTGCTGAAGATTCCGCGGCCATGCGAGATGCCGCCTGAGTGGCTGTTGCGCCGCGCGCCGCGCGTCACTTCAGCGACCAACCGGGTCACGAGCGGGACTTCAGACCAACGCGCAATCGTCATTCGAACAAGCAAAGGGATCCAACGTCATGGGAAGCGCACTGGCCGGCCAGAACCGGCATCGATTTCACGGGCGCAAGGAGCCGGTCGCCCAGGTGGTCGGCAGCATGTTGCATACAACGGACCTGCCGCCCCAGGAGCGCGTGACTGTCGAGCGCATCTGCGCGCAATGGGCAAGTCTGGACGATATACTCGATGCTGCGGCCGGGCCGCGCGAACCCGTCGGCGAATTGCTGCTGGAGGCCGGCCGCCTGACGCGGGCGCAGCTCGATGTGGCGCTGGCCGAACAGCAGTCGACGAAAGAGAGACTGGGACAGGTGCTCGTGCGCAAAGGCTGGCTCGACCAATCCGAGCTCGCCGCACTGCTCGCCTTTCAGGAGCGTCTCGACGCGAAGCGCGCCGGGCGCGCGGGCCCGCTGCAGCTCGGCAGCCTGCTGGTCAGCACCGGCAAGATAACCTCGGCGCAGCTCCAGGATGGCATCGCGCGCCAGTCGCGGTCGAAACAGCGTCTGGGCGAGGCGCTCGTCGCCGCCGGCGCCGTCACCGAGCAGGAGATCGCCCGCGGCCTGCGGCTGCAGCGTGTCCTGGTCGGCATCGCGCTGGCCGCGGCCTTCGCCCTGTCCGGCAGCCCCAAGCCGGCGCGCGCCGCGCCGGCAGCGACCGGCTCGTCGACGATGCGCGTGTCGGCGACCGTTCTCCCCTATCTGCGCCTGCACGTCCTGAACCAGGCCGCGACCCTGAATGTAACCGCCGAGGATATCGCGCGCGGCTATATCGACGTGCCGGCAGGCACCGACCTGATGGCGCGGACCAACGACCGCAACGGCTTTTCGTTGAGCTTCGACGCACGCTCGAATCTGTTCCGCAAGGCGCAGGTGACCGGGCTTGGCGGCGGCCTCGAGATCGGCCCCGAAGGCGGACTCGCGCACCAGCCCTATACCGGCAGCCAGATGCTGATGCGGCTGAGCTACCGGTTCTTCCTGGCGCCCCAGGTCGGCCCCGGCAGTTACCCGTGGCCGCTGCAGATCTCGTCGACGGTGATGTACTAGGCGGTCCTGCCGGGTTCGACCCGATGCGCGACGCCGGCAGTCGGGCGTGTGTCGTCGTTACGGGTTGACCGACACGATAACCGTGTCCTTGTATTTTCCGACCGGCGCGTCCTGCCCCGGATCGATCTTGCCGTAGATCGGCACCGACGTCGTCTTGGCCGTCGTATTGACCACCAGAGCGCTGGTCCCGGCGGTGCCGTCCCCCCACAGGCTAGAATACCCGCCGTCCTTGTACAGGTTGTAGTTGAGCCGGCCGGTACCCGGCGTCTGCGCCATCTGGCGGTTGCTGATGCTACCGGAAGTCGCCGATGTTCCAATCCCGATGGTGATCGTCGTCGAGGCGACGTCGCAGCGGAACTTGGCGATCTGCGAGGATGTCGTCGGCGCCGCGATGAATACATCGTAGTTGGGGAAACTGAGCTTCGGCGACGACGAGATCGTGCACGTCGCCCCCAGGATGGGCCCGGCAAGGACAAGCAAGGTCACGCCTGCCACGGCTTCAATGCAGCGTTTCACAGTAGACCTTTCCGACGTTGAGTGGCATGCGCGCGTCGGCCGCGACGGTGATCTCGGCGCGACAGGCGGCACCTTCGGCTCGGATATCGGCACTATACCGGCCCGGCGCAGCGTCCTCGATGTAGAACCCGCCGTCGGTCGCGGTGAACAAATGCAATTGCACGGTTTCCGACACCAGCAGCGCATCGATGCCGCCGAGCGGCCGCACCTCGGTCCCGCGGCGAAGCATCAGGATGCCGCTCAGCGCCCGCTGCGGGCGCAGCGCGAAGTCGACCAGGACGCCGCCGCGCAGCGCAGGCACGACCACGACGCTGTTCTGTCCGATGATCGTATCGATTGGAACGGTGTTGGGATCGAGGGTAAACCTGTTCTCGACGTACGAGCCCACCGTTGACGCGAACAGGATGCCATCCCGGCCGGTGCGGCCCGCGTCCTGGCTGTTCTGCAGCACGCGCGTGCCTTCCAGGCTCCCTGCCTTGACGACGGCGAAGCTGTCGTAGATCGGCCGCGTGAACGTGCCGACGCCACCGACATAGGCGAACGCGCCGGCGACCGACGCCTGGGCCGTCGTGCCGTCGGCGCCCGCGCCGAAGGATCGCGCCACGCTGAGCGTGTATTCCTGCCGATCGGTGTTGAGCTGAAGCTGCGGCTGCACCAGGTCGATGCCGGCGCTGCGCTGCACGTCGACGCGATAGCCGAAGCCGGGGCCGATCGGGGGGGTGCGCGCGACTTCGACATCGTATTCGGTGCCGCTCCCCGGCGCGCGCTGGATCCGCGTCGTCGCTGTGGTTCCGTCATCGAAGAAATAGTTGACGCTGAGCGCCGCGGCGAGGCCCGACTGCGCGCCGCCCTGGCCGTTGACGTGGCCAACGCTCGCGTCGATATTCCAGCGCGCGGACGGCGAAAAGTTGTAACGCAGCGTGTAGCTGCTTTGCCGGCTGCCGTCGTCGAAATCGCCGCGCGTTGCGGTAGCGGTGAACGTGCCGTAGCGCAGCGAGCCGTAGCTCAGCTGCACGCCCGCGTCCTTGAGCGGCACGAATTGCGGCAGCAGCGTCGACGTCGGCAGAAAGCCGCGTTGCAGCTGCCGGTAATTGAGATCGATTCCCCAGCCGTCGGCCGAATACGAATAGAGCAGGTTGGCCGCAGCCGCGACGTGACCGGTCTGTTGCGGCCGCCCCGCAGCCGCCTCGACGCCGATGACGCCGAAATCGCCGAGACGAACCGTCGCGTCGGCGCCCGCGGTGGCGTAGTCCGGCGTGCGATCGACGTGCGCCCCGACGGTCAGCGCGTCGGTCAGGCCGACGCGGTGCGCGGCGGTGAATCCCAAGCCATGGTAGCGATCGCTGCCCGCGCCGGTCTCCGGCCGGACCAGCCCGACGGCATAGGTGAAATCGTCGAACCCGGCGCGCAGCAGCCGATCGGTCAGGTACGTCGTGCTGCTCGAGCGCTGGATCACCTGGCCCAGCGAATCCCTGATCACCACGTCAACGTGCCGCAACCCGGCGTAGCGCGTGATGTTGTCCAGCTCGAAGGTTCCGGGCTTGACCGGCGCGCTGTACACGCGAATGCCGTCGACATAGACATCGACCTCGCCGGCAACGGGCGTCGCGCCGGCAAAGCGCGCGGTCGGCGTAGTGATGAGCGCCGGGTCCATCCCGTACGTGCGATACAGGCCGATACCGCCGAGCTGCATCGACTGCCCGAGCCCGCCCGTCGACGCGGCCTGGTCGCCGGCGACGAATCGGGCGAGTTTTTCGTACCAGTCGTAGGTCGCGTTCGTGCCGAGCCGCGTGAAGTCGCTGCCGTTGGCGTCGTTCAGATAGCTGGTCTGATTGTCGAACAGCCATCGGCCGTGGCGGACGGCGAGCTCGGTGTTGGCTCCGTAGCTGCTGCGCTGGTGGTCGGCACCCAACCAGTTGAGCTGATAGTTGAAAAACGCGCTGCTATCGTAAGTGGGGATCAGGACCGGTGCTGCCGTGAGGTCGAGACGCTGCCGCCCGAACACCGTCGGATCGGCGACGAGATCGATGCGTCCGGCACCCTCGTCGATCGCGATCCGTATCTGTTTGAGCGAACGCAGTACCCGGTACGACCGGCCTTCGACGCTGACCGCATCGCCGATGGCTTGCTCCAGGCCGAGCTGGCGCAGCTCGGTGTCGGCGATCAGCCAGCGATCGCCGTCCTTCAGCACGAAATGGTCGCCGCGCGACTGGCCGTTGACGGTGATGGTCATGATCGTCGGCACCGGGTCGGCGCGGGCAGCGACCGCGACCGCGACCAGGGCAGCGGCAAAGAGGCCGCGCCAGCGATGTCCGATGGGCTGCGCCACGGCATCAGGGCAGGCACACATCGCTCGCCGCGACGCTCGCCGCGAGGACGGTACGGGTGGTTTGAATCCGCAGCTCGAGCGCCGGGCCGGTGCAGGCTTCCGGCGGTATCGCCAGGTCGTAGCGCCGCGACGCGCCGGCCAGCAGATACCACGAGGAGACGTCCTTCAGCGCGACGCCGTTGGCGGTGACTGTCTCGACGTTGAAATGGACGTTGCCGGTGTTGTTAAGCAGGAGGGCGAGCTTTCGCGGCGCGTGCTCGACGACGGCGACCGTCCCGGCGACATGCTCCACGCGCGGCGCGACGAACACCGGCACGCCGAACTTGATGACGACCGCAATGCTGGCGCCAGCGCCTTCCGGGTTCGCGGGGGCCTGTTCCTCGAGGAAAACGCGGTAGCTGCGCTCCACGTCGTCGTGCTCGCGCAACGTGCCGATGCGCACGATCTTGGGCTCGGTGGGGGCGAGGCGCAGCAGCGGCGGCGTCACCACCAGGTCGTTGGTCGGCGTGTAGACATCGCCGCCCTCGGCGTTCTGCGTCCAGACCGACGGGCTGTTCCTGAATACCAGCGGATGATCGTCCTCGCTGGTCACGGTGACTGCGCCGATGCGTATGCCCGGCGTGAAATCGACCCGAATCGGCGCGACGCTGAAGCGGCCGGCGAACACGGGCACCGTCCATGCCGCCATCAGACACAGCAGCGCGATGCGCATCATGCGGGCAGCTTAACCGGTGGCGCGAGCGCGGCCCCAAAAGACGAGCCGCCGGACTTCTCCAGCGGCTTCGTCCCGCGAAGCTTTCGCCTCGTCACGGATTGACGGCCATCTGCACCGTGTCGGTATAGCTGCCCACCGTGGCATTGATGAAGTTCGCGTTCAGCACCGAACCAGTGACCGCGAACGAGATCGCCGTCGACTTGCCTGCGCCGGTTCCGGTCGCAGCGGCGGGCAAGGTCAGCGAATAGGCCATCAGATCGGCTGCACCGGGGCCTTTCATGCGACGGGTCGTATTCGCAGCGTCGTAGTTGTTGCCATTGCCGGCGGTCACCGCGTAGTTCGAGCCCTTGGTACACCAGAAGCTGATCGTCGAACTTCCGGAGCCGTTGCTGGCGCTCGCGGGATCGAGGTTGCCGAAATCGAGCGTCGGCGTGCTGGCGAACTTGCAGCTGCCGACCACGGTAGCTTGCACCGTCATGTTGGACGTATCGGCGGCATAGGCGATCCCGGTTGCGATCAGCCCGACGCTCATGCCCAGCGCGCCGGCGAGTTTGCTTGCTTTCATCGTTGCTCTCCCAGTCAGAAATTGATCGAGGCCTCGATTGCGCCTCGGAAGCGAGTCTTTAGGTTTGCCCATCACCTCAAAGCAACGGCTGTGCCAATGCTTGCAGAACTTACAAGTCATTCATTTAGTGACTTGATTTTAAATTGCTATTTTAATCGCGCCGATCTTGGAAACCATGGGTTCGTACACGACAAGGAGGCCGGCCGGGGGCGCGCGATGGCGCCGCGGCGATCGAATGTGACGAATGTGACAGCGGTGAACCGAGGCGGGAAAGGCGCCACGCCATCGGCGGCGTGCGCGTCAGGTGCGGGGCGGGGCGGCCTCCGGCGGTCGACCCGGGCGGGGCCCGCCGGCAGTCCGCTCGACCGCTGAACGGCTAACTATCCGGGCAAAACGAATCCCTGGCGAGCGAACAGCCGCGCGCAGGCATCGACGATGGCCGGGTCGTAGAAGCTGCCACTCTGGTCGGCGAGCTCGCGCAATGCCGCATCGACGGACAGGCCCTGGCGATACGGCCGATCGGACAGCATCGCTTCCATGGCGTCGGCGACGGCGATGACCCTGGCCCCGATCAGGATCGCGGTCCCCGCCAGACCGCGCGGATAGCCCGACCCGTCGATGCGCTCGTGGTGCTGCAAGACGATTTCCGCGATCGGCCAGGGAAACTCGATGTCGTGCAGGATGCGATGGCCCACTTCAGGATGCGATTGGACGAGCAGGCGCTCCACCTCGGTGAGCTTGCCGGGCTTGACCAGCACCTCGACCGGAATCTTGAAACTTCCCACGTCGTGAATCAGCGCCGCGGCACGGATGCCCTCGAGCTCGTGCGGCGACAGGTTCAGATCCTGGCCGAGGGCGACGGCGAGCGCGGCGACGCGGCGCCCGTGACCGGCGTTGTGCGGGTCGCTCAGCTCGATCGCGGCGGCAAACGCTTCGATCATCGCTTCAAGGTTGCGTCGCGAGCGCCGCTCGGTTGCCTCGAGGCTCGCCGGTGCGCGCGCCGGCAGCCGCGGCTCGCCGGGCGCCGCGCATTCCCGCATGATATGAACGCAGCAAACGACGTCCCCGGCGTCATCGCGGACCGGCATCGTCCTGCAACGGTAGGTCTCGCCCGTTGCGAGGGCTCGCTCCTGTTCGGTCGCCGCGCAGGCCGGATTCGCGTCCCCGGGCGACGCGGCGTGCGTGGCTTCGGCTGCGGGCAGCACCTCGCGGAACGGCCGTCCCAGCAGGTCGCCGGCCGGCGCGCCGGCGCGGGCGGCGTAGGCCTGGTTGACCCGCATCAGGCAGCCGTTCTCGTCGTGGATGAAGACCAGATCGCTTACCGAATCGATGGCTGCCGCCCAGGCGCGCAGCGCCGCGTTCAGCGTATAGGGATCGGTGGGCGGCCGCGTCGCGGCGCGGCCGGCCGGACGCGGCCTCGCGGCGCGACGATTCATGCCGGGCTCGATGTCATCGGCGTTCGGTGGCGACCATGGGCCAGCTCCCATCATAACCGGCTCAGCCACAAGCCGCGCTGCGACAAGCCTGGTTGCGGTGTGCCGGCCGGACCGCGAGCGCAGCGTACACGAACGCTCCGGGAGATCAGCGGCGAGCCGACTTGCCTCGCTTGCCGCGGCTGCGTGCGGGCCGGGGCGCGCCGGGCGCCGTCGCGCCGGGTCGCTGCGTACCGCCTGGCGGCACATCGCGCATGCCGCGGCTGCGATGCTCGGAAGGACCGCCGCGCCGCGACAGGTTGCGTGCCGTGATGATCAGCGCGACGTGGGTCAGCGCCTGCGGAAAATTGCCGAGTTGCCGGCGCGCCACCGGGTCGTATTCTTCCGCCAGCAGTCCGACGTCGTTGCGCAGCGCGAGCAGTCGCTTGAACAGGCGTTCGGCCTCGGCATGTCGCCCGGCGAGGCTCAGATTGTCGGCCAGCCAGAAGGAGCAGGGCAGGAACGCGCCCTCGCCCGGTGGCAGTGCGTCGACGTCCGGCACGTTGCGATAGCGCACGACCAGGCCGTCGACGACCAGGTCGCGCCGGATCGCCTCCAGCGTACCGCGCACGCGGGGATCCTCCGGCGGCAGGAATCCGACGATCGGCATCAGCAGCAGGCTCGCGTCGACCTCGCGCGAACCGTAATACTGCACGAAGGTGTTGCGCGAGGCGTCGTAACCCTTCCGGCAGACCTGCGCATGGATCTTCGCCCGCAGCACGCGCCAGCGCTTGACCGGCCCGGCAAGCCCGTACTGCTCGACCGCCTTGATCGCGCGATCGACCGCGACCCAAGCCATCACCTTGGAATGGGTGTAATGGCGCCTCGGCCCGCGCATTTCCCAGATTCCGTTGTCCGGCTCGGTCCAGCTCGATTCGAGGTACGTGAGCAGCGCGCGCTCGAAGTTCCAGGCGTCGGCGTCCGGGTCGAGGCCGGCGGTCCTGGCAAGCTGCAGCGCCTCGATCACCTGGCCGTAGATGTCCAGTTGCGACTGCGTGGCGGCGGCGTTGCCCACGCGCACCGGCGCGGAGTTTTCGTAGCCCGGCAGCCACGGCAGCGTGAACTCGGTAAGCGCGCGCTCGCCGGACAATCCGTAGACGGTCTGCAGGTCCTGCGGCCGGCCGGCGGCCGCGCGCAGCAGCCAGTGCCGCCAGGCGCGCGCCTCGTCGCGATAACCGGCGAGCAGCAGCGCGTACAGGGTGAAGGTCGCGTCGCGCGGCCAGCAGTAGCGGTAGTCCCAGTTCCGTACGCCGCCGATCGCTTCGGGCAGCGAGGTGGTCACCGCCGCGGCGATGCCTCCGGTCGGTGCGTAGGTCAGCGCCTTGAGCGTGATCAGCGAGCGCTGCACCGGCTCGCTCCAGCGCCCGTCGTAGGTGCAGCGAGCGCTCCACGCGCGCCAGGTTCGCGCCGTCGCGTCGACCGCGGCGTCGGGATCGATCGGCAGCGGCCGCGGCAGGTGCGACGCGAAGTGCGTGAGGACGAACGCGACGCGCTGGCCACGGGCAACGCTGAAGGTCGCGATCGTCGTGAAATCCTTGCCGCGCACTTCGACGCCGGAGCGCAACTCCAGCGAATCGGGCCCGGCAGTCGCCAGCAGAATCCCGTCCACCCGCCGCACCCAGGGAACGATCGCGCCGTAGCCGCCGCGGATCACCAGCTCCATGCGCATGCTTACCCGGCCGCGCAGGCCCTCGATGATGCGTACGATGTCGGTGCGATCCTCCCACGGCGGCATGCAGTCGACGATGCGGACCGTGCCGCCGGTGACGTGAAAATCGGTTTCGAGCACCAGCGTCTGATCGCGGTAGCGCCGCTGCACGCGGCGCACACGTTGGCGCGGCGCGAGCAGCCAGCGCCCGTTCCCGGGAGTGCCGAGCAGCGCCGCGAAGCAGGCCGGCGAGTCGAAGCGCGGCGCGCACAACCAGTCGATCGACCCGTCGCGGCCCACCAGCGCGGCGGTGCGGCTGTTGCCGATCATCGCGTAGTCTTCGATCTTCATCGAATCGGATGGGCCGATCGCTCGATCCCCGTTCCCCGTCCCTCGCCTCACGACCCTCGTAGGATGCCGCCGCCCGGCTAAACGTTCCGCGGGACGGTAAACGCCTGCCCTTGCCCGCGAACGCGCCGTTGGCGCGGCCGACCTTGCGCGCTATAGTTCACCGCGGGCGTTCGCTCTGGCAAGCCGAGGCCGCTCGACATCGCAATCATCCCACGGGAGGACATCATGCAGGCAACGGCAGCAGCAAGCTTCGCCACGACCGGCACGCCGACGCGCGTCTGGTACAGGCTCGCGATATTGTATTTCGTCGTCGCGACCGGGCTGGGCGTGTACATGGGCGTGTCCGAGGATCACACGCTGTTTCCGGTGCACGCGCACCTGAACCTGCTCGGCTGGGTGTCGCTGGCGCTTACCGGCTTTGTCTACGAGCGGTTCCCGGCCGCCACGACGAATCGCTGGTACGCGATCCATTTCTGGATGTACAACCTCGCCCTGCCGGTGACGATGCTCGCCCTGGTCTTGCTGTTCAAGGGTAACGCGGCGTTCGGGCCCGTCGCCGGGATCGCGTCGATCGTGCTGTTCGCATCGATAGTCGTCTTCGCCGTCAATATCTGGCGCAACAGCGGCGCCTGACGACTGGCGTGACGCCAGACGCCATCGACGGGCCGCCGACGCTCGACATCGCCGGCGCGGTCGCGACGATCCGCCTGCGCCGGCCCGCCGAGCACAATCGCATCGATCCCGACGACGTGGCGGTCGTTCGCGGCTACCTGGAAACGCCTTCGCTGTATCCGGCTGCGCGGGCGATGGTGTTCACCGGCACCGGCGATACGACCTTCAGCTCCGGGTATACGATCGATGCGATCGTCGAACGCCTCGACCGGAGCTTCGAAGCCCTGCTCGACACCATCGAGCAGTTGTCGCTGCCGACGATCTGCGCGCTCAACGGCAGCGTCTACGGCGGCGCGACCGATCTCGCGCTGTGCTGCGATTTCCGTCTCGGCGTCCGCGGTTCGCGCATGTTCATGCCGGCGGCGAAGTTCGGCTTGCACTACTATCCGGGCGGCTTGCGGCGCGCGGTCGAAGCGCTGGGTGCCGCGCAGGCCAAGCGCGTCTTCCTCACGGCACAGACGCTCGACGCGGAGGAAATGCTGCACATCGGATTCCTGACCGAGCTGGTCGATCGCGAGGCGCTTGACGCGCGGGTCGCAGCGTACGTCGCGGCGCTCGGCGAGTGCGAGCCCGCAGTCGTCAAGTCGATGAAGCGGCAGATCCGGGCGATTGTGGCGGGCGATGGTCCGAATGCGGCATCGCGCAGCGCCTACGAGGCCTCGCTCGCTTCGGCGGAACTGCGCCGCCGTCTCGCCAAGACCGGGCGGCCCCCATAGTCCCATGGCCAGGCACGCATCGGGTTGACTACGGCGATAGTCCTACACGTGACCCCATGCTCTGCCTACAGCAGAATCAGCAAACCGCCGATGGCGCACCGGACACGCTCGCGCATAATGTAATCAGGCAGGGCAGATACGAATCGTTGATTTCGGTCGATACACTCCAGGTCGGCCGGACGATCTGATCCCTGCCCTTTCTTCGGCGCGCTGCCCATGGCAGCGCGCC
>JBOIGD010000062.1:0-15061 GCA_050742615.1 Casimicrobiaceae bacterium
CCGCTGCTCTATCTGCTGCTGTTCTTCGCGATCCCGACGCTCATCATGGTGCTGGCGTCGTTCAGGACGCCCGGCGAGTTCGGCGGCCTCACCCCATTGGTCGACGAGGCCGGCAACCTCGATCTCACTGTCGAGAGCTACGCCCGGTTCTTCTCCGAGCCCGTCTACGCCGAGGTGTTCCTCAAGTCGGTCGAGTACGCGCTGGTCACCACACTCGCCTGCCTGCTGCTCGCGTATCCGCTGGCGGCGCTGATCGCGCGCAGCGCCAAGAGACACCGCGATCTGCTGTTGCTTCTGGTGATCCTGCCGTTCTGGAGCAATTTCCTTATCCGCATCTACGCCTGGATGATCATCCTCGGGCCCAACGCCGCGCTGGCGAGGACCGTCAACGCCGTGCTGTCCTGGTTCGGCCACGAGCCGGTGCCGCTGCTGTTCAGCTCGTTTGCCGTGCTCGTGTGCCTGGTCTACGTGCACCTGCCGTTCATGGTGCTGCCGCTGTACGCCAACCTGGAAAAGCACGACCAGGCGCTGCTCGACGCCGCGCAGGATCTCGGCGCGAGCGCGTGGCAGCGCTTCTGGCGGATCACGTTTCCGCTGTCGCTGCCCGGCGTCTACGCCGGCGCCGCGCTGGTCTTCATTCCGGCGCTGGGCATCTTCGCGATTCCCGACATCCTCGGTGGACCCGAGGACAGCCTGATCGGCAACGTCATCAAGCAGCAGTTCCTCGAAACACGCGATTGGCCGTTCGGCAGCGTGCTGTCGATCGTGCTGACGGTCGCCGCGCTGGTGCTCGCCGGCGCCGCGGCGTGGGTCGGCCGCGGCAGCCTCGGGACGCCGTCGAGCGCGCGGGAGGCCCGTGCGTAGACGGCCGGCGGGCCTCTGGGCGGCGGCACTGGCGGGCTTCGCCTTCCTGTACGTCCCGCTGCTGATCGTGGTCGTCTACTCATTCAACCATTCGCGCCTGAACGCGGAGTGGGTGGGGTTCACCCTCGACTGGTACGACAAGCTTTTCCACGACCAGGACATGCTCACCGCCGCGGGCAACTCGCTGCTGATCGGCTTGACGGCGAGCGCGGTCTCGACGGTGCTCGGGACGATGGCGGGCGTGGCACTGTACCGGCGAAGGACCCGGCTGCTGTCGGTCCTGGTGCTCGCGCCGATCGCGATCCCGGAGATCCTGATGGGCGTCTCGCTGCTCATCTTTTTCGTGCTGCTCAATTTCACGCTGGGCCTGGTGTCGGTCGCGCTGGCCCATATCGCGTTCTGCATCGGGTTCGTCGCCATCGTCGTCCGCGCGCGGCTGGCAGGCATGGACGAAAGCCTGACCGAGGCCGCGCGCGACTGCGGCGCCTCGCCGCTGAATGCCTTCCGCTACGTCACCTTGCCGCTTATCATGCCGGGCGTGATCGCCGGGGCGCTGATGGCGTTCACGCTGTCGATCGACGACTTCGTCATCACCTTCTTCACCGCCGGCGCCGGTACCGTCACCTTGCCGCTGCAGATCTACTCGATGATCAAGATTGCCGTCACGCCCGAAGTCAATGCCGTGTCGACGCTGTTGATGTTGCTGACGCTCGCGCTCATCATTATCGCGTCGAAGGTCTCGCCGAGCCTGCTCGGCACCGACGAGGAGGAGACATGAAAGCACTGTTGTCGCTGCTTGCCGCCGCGCTGTTCGCCCTGCCGGCAGCTGCCAAGGACCCATTTCACCTGTACAACTGGAACAACTACATCGCCCCGGAGACGATCCAGCGATTCGAGGCTTTCTGCAAATGCGAGGTCGTGCAGACCTATTACTCGGACAACGAGGAGCTGCTGGCGAAGCTCGCCGCGGGCGCCAGGGGTTACGACATGCTGGTGCCCACCAGCAATGCCGTGCAGGCGCTGATCAGGGGCGGGCAGCTGAAGCCGCTCGACAAGTCGCAGCTGCCGAACCTGAAGAACATCAATCCGATCTATCTGAACACGGCGTTCGACCCGGGCAACAAGTACTCGGTGCCCTACGCGATGTCGACGACGATCATCGGCTACAACGACGTCAAGATGAAGGAGCTCGGCCTGCCTACCGACACCTGGGCGGTCATCTTCGACCCGAAGTACCTCGAGAAGGTCAAGGGCCGGGTCACCGTGCTCGACAGCGCCAACGAACTGTTCGCGGCGGCACTGAAGTATCTCGGTTACTCGGCCAACGACGTCGACCCGAAGCACTGGGACGAGGCGGCCGCGGCGATCAAGAAGGCCAAACCGTATTGGGCGGCGTTCAACGCCTCGTCGTATATCAAGGAATTGACCGTCGGCAACATCTGGCTGGTGCACGGCTACTCGAACGACATCTTCCAGGCGAACCTCGACGCTCAGGCTGCGAAGCGGCCGTTCCACGTCCTGCAGGGCATGCCGAAGGAGGGCGCGGTGCTCGCGGTCGACAATATGGTCATCCAGAAGGATGCGCCGCGCCCCGACCTTGCGCTCAAATTCATGAATTTCATGCTCGACGGGCGGAATTCCTCCGAGCTCACCAACCTGATCGGGTCGGGCAATCCGAATCTCGACGCGGTCAAGTACATCAAGCCCGAGATCCTGAAGAATCCGGCGATCTTCCCGGACAAGGCGGTCGAGGCCAAGCTCGAGCAGCTGAAGGACCTGACTTTGGCACAGCGGCGCTTGCGGAGCCGCTTGTGGACCGAGATCAAGGCGGGACGCTGAGCGATCATTGCAATATCAACCGTGCGCGGCATCGCACCTTGGGTCCCGCCCCGGCCTACGCCGGCTCATCCTTCGCCGGGATGATGAATGTGAGCTGTCGCCCCGACGCTGGCCGGGATGATGAATGTGAACCGTCGCCCGGCGCAGGCCGGGGCCCAAGTGGCCGACGATGTGCCCGAATACGCAGGCGTCAGCATCAGACCGCCGCCTGTCGTCGCGGCAATCGGTTGACGCCCCGCCCGTTCTCAGCGCATCGAGATGCGCATGACTGATTTCATCGTCAAGGCGCTTTCACCCGCGCTCGCCGGCGATTTCCTGCGCTTTTTCGATCACGAACGGGGGCCGGCGTTCGCCGACAATCCGGAATGGGCCAAGTGCTACTGCCACTACTACGAGGTGCCCGTGGCGATCGACTGGCCCTCGCTGTCGGCGGCGCAGAATCGCATCGCCATGCGATCGCGCATCGAGACTTGCGAAATGGAGGGGTTTCTCGCCTACGACGCCGCCGAGCCCGTCGGCTGGTTGAACGCCCAGCCGCGCCACAAGCTCCTGCATTGCTTCGATCGCATGCGCGTGCCGCCGACGCCTTTGCCGTGCGCGGCATACCAGGCGGCAGTGATCGTCTGCTTCGTTATCGCCCCGGCATGGCGGCGGCGCGGCGTCGCACGCGCGCTGCTCGCCGGCGCTCTGGCGTCGCTGGCCGCGCGCGGCCTCGCCCTGGTCGATGCCTTCCCGTTCAAGTCGGGCGACAGCGAGAATGCCGCCGATCACTACCATGGCGCGCTTCCGATGTTCACCGCGGCCGGGTTCACGCAGGTCGCCGAGACCGACACGATTACCGTCGTGCGCAAGCTCCTGCGCTGAACCCGGGCATGCCCACTGCGCGCGCGACGCGATTGCCTCAGTACCTCGCCGGGCTGTATGCGCTGCTGATCCTGTACGCGAGCCTCGAACCGTTCTCGGCCTGGATGGCGCCGCTGCCGGGGACGCCGTTTTTCCTGCTCGCGCCATGGTCGTCCCGCTTCACCCGCTTCGACGTCGCAGTCAATATTCTCGCCTACGCGCCGTTCGGCTTTTTCGTCGCCTCGTCCGGCGCCCGTCGCCCGATCGTCCGCCTGGCGCTCGCGATCGGCGCCGGCGCGCTGCTTTCGTTCGCGATGGAAGCGTTGCAGATGTTCATCCCGACGCGCGATGCCAGCACGACGGATTTCCTGTGCAACAGCGCCGGCGCGAGCGCCGGCGGCCTCGCCGCGCTCGCCTTCCATCGCACGCCGCGGCTCCGCGGACGGATCGCGTCCTGGCGCCATCGCGTCTTCGTCGATGGCCGCAGCGCCGACCTGGGCCTGGCGCTTCTCACCATCTGGCTGGTCGCGCAGCTCAATCCCGGCATCCCGATCTTCGCTGCGACGTTCGACCCGTCGCTGGAGCTGACGAGCGACGTGGCGGGGACGCTGCTACAGGCCGCGGAGAGCGCTTTCAACGTCGTCGGCGTGGGCCTATTTCTCGCGCTGCTGCTGCGGCAGCGGCGCTTCGTCGGCGGCGCGGTGCTCGTGCTGATCGGCATCGCTCTGATCCTCAAGGGCGCCGCCGCGATGGTGCTGATCAGGCAGTCGGTGCTCGACACCTGGATCAAGCCCGGCGTTTCCCTCGGCGTCGCCGCCGGCGCGCTGGTGCTGCTGCTCGCGGTATGGCTGCCGCGCCCGGCGCGAACGACGATGTGCGCGGTTGCTCTGCTGGCCTCGCTGGTCGCGCCGCTGATCGCGCCCGACATGTGGCACGCGCGCGCGCCGCTCGCGCTGTTCGCGTGGCCGTACGGCCAGCTGCTCAATTTCAACGGCCTGACGCACGCGGTGCTCGTGGCGTGGCCGATCCTCGCGAGCATGTACGTGCTGGCTGTCGCCGCGCGGCGCGCCGACGGCCAGCCCTCGGAGTGACCGGCACCGCGTATAATCCGCCGCTCGAGATGAGCCGTCGCAAGCGCCGCGTTTTGTCCCGCCGCAATCACCGCGAGCGCCCCGAGACGGGCGATCGCGCACGGTGCACGGCCGCGCCGCGCGGACGGTGAAGGTCCGACCGTGCGCCGCGAAGAGCGTCTGTCGATCGCCGGGCCCGCCGGCGCGCTCGAGCTGGCGCTCAATCCGCCGGAGCAGACCCCGCGCGGCATTGCGCTGATCGCCCACCCGCACCCGCTGCAGGGCGGGACGATGGACAACAAGGTGGTGCAGACGCTGGCGAAGACTTTCGCGGCGCTCGGCTACGCAAGCGTCCGCTTCAACTTTCGCGGCGTCGGTGCGAGCGCCGGGCAATTCGACGACGGCGCCGGCGAAACCGATGACGCGATGGCCGCGCTCGCCTACGGCCGCGACCGCTGGGGCGACCTGCCTGTCGTGCTCGCCGGGTTCTCGTTCGGCACCTTCGTGCAGACGCGCGTCGCAGCGCGGCTCACGCCGGAGCGCATGGTGCTGGTCGGCCCCGCGGTGGCGCGGTTCGCGAGCGCCACCGTCGCCGCCGATACCCTCGTCATCCACGGCGAGGAAGACGACGTCGTGGCGCTTGCCGACGTGTTCGCGTGGGCCCGCCCGCAGCAGCTTCCGGTCATCGTCTTTCCGGGTTGCGGCCATTTTTTCCACGGCCGGCTGCCGCAGTTGCAGCGCGTCGTCACCGGCTGCTGGCGCGACCCCGCCACACGCGGCGGGAAGGACTAGCGTGTCCTCGACACGGGAAGGCGGTGAAGGCGACGTCGACATTGCCGCACGGCCGCGCTCGCTGCCGGCGACGGCGGCGAAGCGGATGCCGGCCGGCGACATCGTTCTCGCCGTCGCCGGGCTGCGCAAATCGTACGGCGACAGCGAGGTCCTGGGCGGCCTCGATTTCGACATACGCCGCGGCGAATGCTTCGGCCTGCTCGGCCCCAACGGCGCCGGCAAGACGACGACGCTGCGCTGCTGCCTCGGGCTGACCGACCCCAACGCCGGCACGATCACGCTGGTCGGCGAACCCGTGCCGAAAGCGGCGCGCGAGGCGCGCATCCGCGTCGGGGTCGTGCCGCAAATGGACAACCTCGACCCGGACTTCACCGTCACGGAGAACCTGCGCATCTACGGCCGCTATTTCGGGATTCCCGAGGCGATCCTGGCCGGCCGCATACCCGGACTGCTCGACTTCGCCGGACTGCGCAACAAGGGAGCGGCCAGCATTCGCACCCTGTCCGGCGGCATGAAGCGACGCCTGACGCTCGCTCGCGCGCTGATCAACGATCCGGAACTGCTGATTCTCGACGAGCCGACGACCGGCCTCGACCCGCAGGCTCGGCACCTGATCTGGGACGGCCTGCGCCAACTGCTCTCGCAGGGCAAGACGATCCTGCTGACCACGCATTTCATGGACGAGGCCGAGCGCCTGTGCGCGCGGCTGGCGGTCATCGATCATGGCCGGATGATCGCGAGCGATTCGCCGCGCGCGCTGATCGCCGCGCATGTCGAGCCGGAAGTGGTCGAAGTCTACGGCGACGAGGCACGCAGCTGGGCAGACGCGCGCGGCCGCGAGCTTGCCGATCGCATGGAGCTCGCCGGCGAGACGGTGTTCTGCTATGCGCGCGACGCGGGGCCGCTGCTGCGCGACTTGAGCGCGCGGGACGGCGTACGCTACCTGCACCGGCCGGCGAATCTGGAGGACCTGTTCATCAAGCTCACCGGACGGGAGCTCCGTGACTGATCGCGGATCCACGCGCGCGCCCGGCGCGCGGCCCGATCGGCCGCCGCGCATCGCAACCGGATCGGGCGCGCTATACTCGTCGCCGAGTCACCGCAAGGCTCAATGCCCATGGTCTCCGCGTCGCTGATCCGCGCGCCCGAGCTTTCGCTGCGCTGGATTCCCGTCTGGCGCCGCAATCTCCTGGTCTGGCGCAAGCTCGCCATCGCCTCGGTGCTGGGCAACATCGCCGACCCGCTGCTGTACATGCTGGCGCTGGGCTACGGTATCGGGAGCTTCGTGCCCGAGGTCGGCGGCATGAAGTACATCGCCTTCATCGGCACCGGGATGGTCTGCCAGAGCGCGATGTTCACCTCCTCGTTCGAGGCGATGTACTCGGCATTCTCGCGCATGCACGTGCAGCGGACGTGGGAAGCGATCATCAACGCGCCGCTGTCGCTCGACGACGTGATGCTGGCCGAGTGGATCTGGGCCGCGACCAAGAGCGTGATGTCGGTCGTGGCGATCCTCGCCGTCATTCTGGCGCTGGGCTTCGGGCATTCCTGGCTGGCGATCTGGGTGCTGCCGCTCGGCTTCATCGTCGGCCTGACCTTCGGCGCGTTCGGCCTGGTGATGAACGCGCTCGCGCCCGGCTACGACTTCTTCACCTATTTCTTCACGCTGGTGCTGACGCCGATGCTGCTCCTCTCCGGCGTGTTCTTCCCGGTCGAGCAGATGCCCGCGGCGCTGCGCGACGTCGCGCAGGCGCTGCCGCTGTCGCACGCCATCGACATCGCGCGCCCATTGCTGGCGGGACGGATCCCGGGAGGCATTGCGCTGCACCTCGCCGTGTTGCTGGCGTACGCCGTGGCCGCGTACTACGTCGCGCTGGTGCTGACGCGGCGCAGGCTGCTCAAGTAGGCGCGCTGATGCTCTGGGTCAAATCGCTCCACATCATCTTCATGGTCACCTGGTTCGCCGGCCTGTTCTACCTGCCGCGCCTGTTCGTCTACCACGCGCTCGCCACCGACCCGGTCGGCATCGAGCGCTTCAAGGTGATGGAGCGCAAGCTCTACGTGGGCATCATGACGCCGGGTGCGGTGCTGACAATCGCCACCGGGCTCTGGCTGTGGCTGGGCTACGGAATCAGCGGCGGCTGGCTGTACGCCAAGCTCGCACTGGTCCTGATCCTGGTCGCGCACCACGTCTGGCTCGGCAAGCTGATGCGGGACTTCCGGCGCGACCGCAACCGGCACGGCGACTGCTTCTATCGCTGGATCAATGAGATTCCGGCACTGCCGGTGCTGGTCGGCGTGGTGCTGCTGGTCGTGCTGAAGCCGTTTTGACGTTCGTTCCCGCGCCGTGAGCGAGCATTTCTTCGCGCCGTGCCCGCGCGGGCTCGAGGCCGCGCTCGCGGCCGAATTGGCGGCACTGGGCGCCACGCAAGTGACGACGACCGACGGCGGCGCTGCGTTCGCGGGTCCGATCGATCTCGCCTACCACGCGAACCTCGAAAGCCGGCTGGCGAGCCGCGTGCTGTGGCGGGTTGGGCAGGGCGCGTATCGCGACGAGCGCGACGTCTACGATTTGGCGCTCGGCCTCGACTGGCCGCGCTGGTTTCGCGCGGACAGGACCTTGCGCGTCGACGTCGCCGCCACGCGCTCGCCGCTGGCGAGCCTCGAATTCGCGACGCTCAGGATCAAGGACGCGGTGTGCGACCGGCACCGCGCCGCCGGTGGCGTGCGACCCAGCGTCAGCAAGGATCGGCCGGATGTCCGCGTGCACGCGTACCTGACTGCGACGCAGGCGACGTTCTACCTCGACACGTCCGGCGAGCCTCTGTTCAAGCGCGGCTATCGGCGCGAGACCGCGGAAGCACCGCTGCGCGAGAACCTGGCCGCCGGCTTGCTGCGCCTCGCCGGATGGCAGCCCGGAACGCCGCTGCTCGATCCCCTGTGCGGCAGTGGCACCATCGCGGTCGAGGCCGCGCTGATCGCGCTGGACGTGGCCCCCGGCCTCAAGCGCACGTTCGGTTTCCAGAAGCTCGGCTGGTACGACGGACCCGCCTGGCAGCGCATCAAGCAGGCGGCGCAGCGGCGTGCCCGGCCGCCAGCGCCGGCGGCGATCTGGGCGAGCGACGACGATGCGATGGCGATCCACCAATGCAGCGCCAACCTCGCCGCGGCCGGCGTGGCGGGCGCGGTGCAGGTCGAGCGCGCCGATGCGCTGACGCGCGACGCTCCTGCGCCCGGGGGCCTGCTCGTCAGCAACCCGCCATACGGCGTGCGGCTCGCCGATTCGGGGGCGCTGGCGGTGTTCTATCCGCAGCTCGGCGACGCACTCAAGCAGCGCTTTGCCGGGTGGACCGCGTACCTCCTCTCCGGCGACGTGCGGCTGCCGAAACGGATCGGCCTGAAGGCTAGCCGCCGGACCCCGCTGTTCAACGGGGCGCTGGAATGCCGGCTCTACGAGTATCGCCTGATCGCCGGATCGATGCGATCGCCGGCGCCGGCCGGTGCCGCGCGATGATAAAATGGCCGCCTCGTTGCACGCTTGGTACCGCAGGAGCCTGTCATGATGCTGCCCAGCCGCCACTACATATCCGAGCACACCCGGTTCATCCGCGAGCTACTGCAGAAGAATCCGGAGCTGCGCGACAAGCAGCGCGAAGGCCGCGCGATCTGGTGGGACAAGCGCCCGCAGGCCCTGGCCGAGGAGCGCACGCGCGACGGCGCCCGCGTGCCGCAGTCGCCGTACGTCTACGACGCGGACTCGTGAGCTTCATCGCCTAGATGTCGCCCCGGCGGAGGCCGGGGCCCAAGCAGCGATGCCAAGAAGGGCGACGAGCGCACCTTGGATCCCGGCCTTCGCCGGGATGACCAATGAAATGTTGCCCCGCCCTACGCGGGCGTGGCTTCGCCGTAGATGAAATAGCGCGGCGTCTGGGCGAGGTTCGTTTTCCAGCCCAGCGGATCGAGCTTCGCGGCCAGCGCCGCCGGCTCGTAGAAAACCTTGACGATCCTGAACTCGCGACCGTCGTTCAGCTTGCGCGTCACGACCCCTGCCTCGCGCCCGGGAAGCACGTGGTCCTTCGCCGTCGACGTGGGGTCGAATGCCGAATCGATCAGGTACGCGGGCGCTCCGGGGGCAAGCGCGCCGGCAACCATCGCCCAGAACGCGGTGAAACGCTCGTCGGGGACGTGCGAGAGCCAGAAGGTGAAGAACACCGCGTCGTAGCGGTGCGGCGGCCGCCACGCGAACAGGTCCGCCTCGACATATTCGACGTTGTCGGCGCCGACCCGCGCGCGATTGATCGCGATGACCTCGGGCGAGGCGTCGACCGCGGTCAACTGGAGGACGCGCGGCGCGATCCGCCGCGTGAAGAGCCCGGTGCCGCAGGCGAGCTCGAGGACGTGCGCCGGCTTCCGCGCGGCGAGCCACGCATCGAGCGCCGTCTCGACCGCGGCGGTTTCGGCATGCCACTGTGCGTTGAACTCCGCGCCGCGGTCGTAGCGTCCGGCGCGAAACCACCATTGGTCGTACTCGCCGGCACGGGCGCGGTAGTAGGCGATCTGGTCGTCGAGAACGTGGCTCCGGGTCACAGGGCGAATGATACGGCACCGGCCATCGAAGCTATCCCCATCCTTTACAATGACTTCGTCATTGGCTGACCCTCGTCGAATGCGATCCCTTCGTCCTTGGAAAGAGCGCGTTGCCGCAGCCCTGCTGATTGCCACAGGGCTGGCGATCGCGGGCGCACTCGCGTGGCAGGAACGCCACGCATCGCGGCAAGTACCGGTCGCACAGGTCCGAGCGCAGACAGCGCTGCCGATTGCGACGCAAGAAACGGCGCACGTCGATGCCATTGGTTCGATCGATACGCCGCCCGACGAAGCGATTGTGGACACCAGCCTTCGTGTCAGCGGCTGGGCACTCGCCGCGGGCGGCATCGAGCGTGTCGAAATTCGCATCGACGGGCGACCGTACATAGCGCGCTACGGCATCGCTCGGCCGGACGTCGCCGCCGTGAAGCCCGGCTATCCCGATTCGCTGGCGGCAGGATTCGAATTCAGCGGCGACTTCGCGCAACTGGACTTGGTTCGCCACCAAATCTCGGTCGTCGCGATCGATCGTGGCGGCCGGGAAACCGAGCTCGCCCGGAGGTCGCTGATCCCGCCGCAGGCGATGTCGCTATGGAGCGATCTGCTCGACCAGCGACCGACGCTGGCGAAGCAGCCATTCCGTTTTCTGATGATGACTTCAGGCGTGGCCGCCGGCGGCGCCGCAGAGGTCGAATCGGCGTACCAATCCTATCTTTCGCGCACCACGGGGATCGGCATTGCGGTGCCGATCCTTTATCTGCGCACGACCAAGGGCGCCGCCGACGACTGGGTATTCGATCCCTATTTCGACGTGAGCAGAAAATGTGGCAACCGCGCCGTCGCCGAGGACAACCTTCACGGCGTCATTCAATACGCGATCGACAAGCATGTGCCGGTGCAATTCATACTTAATGGCGGCATCTGGGCCGACGCGAGTTGCGACACGCCCGAGTGGGACATCAACGATCATCTCGAGCAGGACGTCAACAATTGCCAGTGGACGCAGGACAACGTCGTCTTTCCAGATGACTATCTGAAAAATCTGCCCGGATCGACCAACTCGCCCGAGCTTGCCCGCACGCTCACGTACAACGTGTACGCAAGCACGGTTCGCAGCTACAAAGGTCGCAATCTCCAGGCGGCAGCACGCGTCATCGCAACTTTCGCGCGCGAGCATCCGGATTTGTTCGTCGGCGTCAGTCTGGATGCCGACACGTACATGAATCCGTTTTTCATCCAGAACAAAGTGCTCGAGATCTTCGACTACAACCCGGGCATGATCAAGCAATTCCGACAGTGGCTCGCGGGATCGGGGCCGTACGCCGGCAAGCCTGAGCCCGGTGTACCTAATCTTGCGCATTATCGGAGGCCGCGTCCGTTATCGCTGGCGGATGTCAGCAAGCTCGCGCGCAAACGCTGGACATCATGGGATCAAGTCGATCCCCCTCGGACTTTTCCCGGGTCGCCGTACCAACCGGCAAAACCGGGCGAGGCGTTGATCTGGGATGATCCTTGGTACCAGGAATGGCAAGTTTTCCGCCAACACGTCATCGCGCTGCACTACGATGAACTATCGGAGTGGGTGCACGACACCGGCATTCCGCGGGACAAGATTTTCTCGGCCGAGGGGTTCATCGCGCCGGATCGGGGTCAGTCTCCGTTCGCAGTCCGCATTACCAGTCACGGACAGAATTACGACACTTCGGGTGTCTCGATCGAAGGATCGATTCCGCGTGCCGGGCATCTGGGTGCGGTGCTGTACGGCGAGACTGCAGAAAATCAGGCTCCAATGGAAGTACCGCACAGTCTTTTCGCAACATTTTCCCGAATGGACCCTCATTGGGCGGTAGTCGAAACGAACGCGACGAATTTGAAGAGCCCTCTGGTGCAGCCGCACTATGCTCAGTCGTACCATGCCTTCCGAGACATGTTCAATTTCGACGCGCAGGAAGTCTCGGTAATGGCTTGGAACGGTTCGAATGGTCTGCTCGCAGGTCAGCCCGGTTACCTGCCCTACACCGCGTGGCGCAACACGCCCGCCGAGGCGGCAATGCGCGATTTTCTGGTCACCCACGCGAATCTTCCCCGAGGCTCGAGGATTTGGACGTTCGGCGCACCTAGGTATCCCGATGACGATGGCTGGCGGTTGGAGCAGGGCCGCGTCTACGCGCGCGGCGGCTATCTCGACCTGGAATTCGACGCCGCGACGGCGACGCTGCTCTCGCCACCCGACCAGGTCATACGAACCTCGATCATCGATTCCATCGTCCTGGGACTGCACGATCCCGCGCCGGTTGCCGCGATCCAGATCTTCGGCCGGATCGACCCCACTGCGCCGTGGGTGAGCACCGGTATGCCTATACCGGCGTCGCGATTCCGGCACATCGCGGCCGGCGTGCAGGTGCCGCTGGCGTGGCCCGACGCTTTGCGCTACCAGGGCGCGATCGTCACGGAGCTGAAGATCGTGCTGGCGTTCAACCGGGGCGCGGCGAGCGCGCGGCTCGATCGGGTGGCCCTGTACCCCGAGGTCATGCGCCACGCCAAGCCGTGATCGCATCAGCTACGATCGTCTCTTCCGGTCTCACGCGGGCGTCGCATGGGCGCCGCTTTCCGCTTCTCGACGCGGCGCGATTCGTCGCCGCAGTGCTGGTCGTGTTCTATCACTGGTGCTTTCTGTTCAACATTGCCGATCCAGCCGTGCATTACAAGCCGTGGCTCGAGCTGGAGCCCTACGCGAGATACGGCTACCTGGGCGTCAATCTGTTTTTCCTGATCAGCGGCTTCCTGATCGTGCAGAGCGCTTACCTGAAAACGTCGGGGCAATTCCTGAGGGCGCGCGTCGTGCGGCTGTACCCGGCCTATCTCGCCTGCTGCGCCCTGACCTACGCGGTCGTCAATCTAGTGGCAAGCCCGGCGCCCCCGGTCGCGTCGTTCGTCTACAACATGACGATGATGAACGGCGTGATCGACTCGATCCGAGGCGTGGCTCCGGTCTACGTCGACGGCGTCTACTGGACCTTGGCCGTCGAATGGACGTTTTATGCGCTGATGTTCGCCCTGGTCGCCGCCGGTCAGCTCGATGGCATCGAGCGATTCCTCTGGATTTGGACACTGGCCTGCCTGGCTTATGCGATCCATCCGGTCCGCTGGCTCGGCACCTATCTGATCGCGATGTGGGGCGCGTATTTCATCGCGGGCGCGGCCTTCTTTCGGGCGAGCACCGCAGGCTGGAATGCCTCGCGAGCCGGACTGGTGATTGCCGCATTCGGCCTCTGCATAGCCCAGGCGGTGCAATTCGCGGCCGAGCTGAGCGCCGTGCATGGCAAGACATTCGACGCCTTCGTCGTCGGCTGCATCATTGCCTTGTTTTTTGTGTTCTTCGCCATGCTGTCCGTCGGCAAGCGATTCGCGCAGGCGCATGTACCGCGATGGGTCGCCATGCTAGGCGCGCTCAGCTATCCGATCTATCTGTTGCACCAACAGATCGGCGCGATCGTCATCCCGCGCCATTGGGCCGCCGACACACGCTATGGCCTGCTCTTCGCGTCGTTCGCGGCCCTGATCGCGCTGGCGGCAGCGGTGCATTTCGGTGTCGAACGCACGATCTGGCAAGTACTTAGGACGAGGCGGGCAGCGCCAGCGGCGCGCACCCGTTGACCGCTGTGGCGTTCGCAGAACCAGGCCTGCGGCACGTTTCGGCCAAAACGATTCAATGCGCCGCCAGCGCGTCGGTGCCGGTGCGGCGGCCCGATCGCTTCAATGCCAGCGCAGGACGTTCGACGAGGTGCCACGAAATCACCGCCAATGCAAGCGTTGTCGGGAGAGCAAGCACGAACAAGGTCATAGGAGCGGAAATCTTCAGCCACCACACCAGGAATTGCTGGGCCGGAAAGGCGAACACGTAGATGCCGTACGAATAGTCGCCGAGGCGCAGAAACCAGTCGACGCGCAGTCTCGGGTTATAAGCGAAGACAAGCGACAGATAGGCGACGCCGCCGTAGAA
The DNA here is from genome assembly GCA_050742615.1 of Casimicrobiaceae bacterium. Lineage (GTDB taxonomy): Bacteria > Pseudomonadota > Gammaproteobacteria > Burkholderiales > Casimicrobiaceae > PALSA-1003. The sequence goes on from JBOIGD010000062.1 coordinate 13,999, forward strand.
GGCATACTTCGCGAGCGGGGACTTCAGCAGCACGATCGCGGCGACCGCGGCCATTGCCGCGACCGGCAAGGACACCGGGACAAGACCGCGGTGCAGAAAGCACCATGCGCCGAAGAAGAACACGGCGATCAGGTACGGCGTCGTATACGCGTACCCGGAGGGCACGTGCAGGCGGACGAACGGTTCGAACCGCGCAAAACCTATCATCGCCGCTACGATGAGCAGGTTGAACGCCCAACGGCGTTTGACGACCCCCAGAAGCGCCGCGCCGCCGATCGCGGCGTAACACCATACCTCGAGAGGAATCGTCCACAGCGACCCGTTAACGGCCGGCGCGGCGTAGGGATTGTGGCGGAATACCCCTGGCAGATCGACTTGCGGGTCCAGCACGATCGTGTGGAACAGATACCGCCACGTTTGCGGGTGAGTCCAGTAAGCGCCCTGCGGCAACTCGGTAGCGATCGGTCCCAGCACGAAAACGCAGAACGCGGTCGATAGTGCCAGCGCCGGAAGCAGGCGCAGCGCACGCGACCTGATGAATGCCATCATCGAGGGCGAACGCGTAACGCTTTGCGCGATGAGAAATCCGCTGATCGCGAAGAAAATGATCACGCCCAGCGTTCCGAAATCGGTGAAGGCGACGGCAACGGTAAGCGGCTCGTCCGCGATGTGTCCGGTCAGCGGATAGCAATGCGAGAACAGCACCATCGACGCCGCGACGAAGCGCAGCAGATTGAGATTGTTGTGCCGGCCGACGGCGAGATCGCCCAGCGTCGGGCCGACCCAGCTGGCCGGCGCAAGCAGGTTGGCGCGCGAGCCCGCCGAGACCACTGCCTCGCGGGTGCGGCCCCAGGCGGCACGGATCACGGGCATGACGACCAAGCGCGCCGCCGGGGCTGAATCGCGCGCGACTCGAGCTATCGATCGTCCAGCCGCAGCTCGACGAACGCCTTGTCGCGCACCTCGCGCACCCAGTCCTGGAACGCCTCGTCGGCCTTGCGCTGGCGGATCGCAAGCTGCGCCTCGTTGCGCTCGCGGTCGGCCGTCACGTCCTGCTTTCGCC